>JAQUOM010000050.1 GCA_028717105.1 Candidatus Omnitrophota bacterium | reverse complement strand
TTTCGCCGGGCGATGGTGAAATAGAGTTGTGCGGAGATGCGCGCTGCGCCAGAACGGTAAATACATGAAAGAGGGGGTTATGAAAAGAAGAATGGCATGTCTTTTGGTTTTCCTGGCGGCCGGGGCGGTTTTTTCTTCCGCGGGGTTTGCGGAATTAACGACGCAAGAGGCGACACGGCTGGAGGCGGATTATATTTTGTCTTGTCAGTATCTCCAGGACGGCTCCGGCGCCAACGGCGCCATCAACAATGTTTACGGTGACCCTACGTGGGTTGTGCCCGGTGAAAATGCCGTTGCCATCATGGGGCTCCTGGCTGCTTCCGAGGCCTTGGGTGATGACGTTTACCGCCAGCGCGCGCAATTGGCAGGAGATTACCTTGTCCGTATGCAGAATACGTCGGATGGGGCCTGGTATGACCAGTATAGCTATGATGCGTCCGTTACAGCGGCGCGTTCGACACGCCAGACCGCGCAGGTGATGATGGCCTTAGACAAGCTGGGTTATGACCCGGCGCGTTATGCCGCGATGAAAAAGGGCGCGGAGTTCCTGATGAATACCCAGAATGTCGCTTACAAGGGCGGGCAGGATGACGGACTTGTCGCCGGAGGAAAAAACGAGGACGGCGAGTATCACACGTGGCGCTGGGCGTCGGACAACGCTTATGCGTATCAGGCGTTTAAAGCGGCATCCGCCTGGGCGGCTGCGAATGGCGATACGGCCTTCGCCGTCCAGGCCGGCCAGGCCGCAGATAAAGTGGCTGAAGGCATCAACCTTGTTCTTTTTTCGGCTGAAGGAACGCATTGGGTGAGAGTCATTGATAAAGACGGCATACCCGTCGCAGGCCAGGATTACGCGGATTGGATCAGCTATGCTCCTTTGATGCTGGATGTGCCTTTGACGGGCGGCATATCCGATGATGTTAGCGAGTGGATCCATGAAACATTGCAGAAAACCAACGGCGCCCTTGCCTGGGATGACGCGGCCGAGTCCGACAGGATGTCTCCAGGATATTCTTTCCAGGCGGCGCTCGTGTGGCTGGATGCCGACAAGCTTGGCTATGTCGACAGCGCCGTGGCGTGGGCCGAAGACAGCGGACTGTGGAATTTGGATTCCGGCGGTTGGGTGGATTGGCTTGAAGAGAGCGGCGGCAGCGCCCAGGGCTGGGAACGTTTTATCGACACGAGCGCTTACTATATTATGATCAAAAATAACGGATATGATTTTAATGCCGATACGGTGGTGCCCGAGCCGGCGTCCCTTGCCCTCTTTGTGCTGGGAGGGGGACTTTTCTGGCAGAAGAAGAGAAGGGTGTTATAATAAACAGGGAATCCAGGAGCCGTCAGGACGTTTGCCCGCCGCCGGATATTTGGCGGGCACGGGACGCGAGGACGTAAAACACAAATCATATTTTATGATGAGTATCATTTTTTGCCTTAGCTTGGGAATAATCTTTTACACCTACATCGGTTATCCGATACTGCTTGCGTTGATGCAGGTTACGTCCGCCTGGCCCGTCAAGAAAGCGGATATTTTTCCTTTGGTGACGGTTTTTGTTTCGGCGCACAACGAGGCCAGGCATATCGAGGCCAAGGTGTTAAATCTTTTAGAGTCGGATTACCCCCGTGAAAAGCTCGAGATCATGGTCGGCTCCGACGGTTCGACGGACGAGACATATCAGATTATCAAGAGGCTCGCCCAGGAAAAAAATATCCGCTACACGGTCTCTTTTAACCGTCTCGGCAAGCCGGCGATGCTCAATAAGATGGCCAAGGACGCGACCGGAGAGATCTATGTTTTCGCCGACGCGCGCCAGAAGTTCGACAAGAACGCCATCAAGAACCTCGTGAGGCCTTTTGCCGACGACAACGTGGGCGCCGTGAGCGGCGAACTCGTCCTCGAAAGCGGCCCCGGCGGGCAGGCGAGAGGTATTGGTTTGTATTGGTCTTATGAAAAAGCGTTGCGCCGCATGGAAGCGAACATCGGTTCGATGCTCGGGGCCACGGGCGCTATCTATGCCATCCGCAAGGAATACTTCCATTATCTGCCTAACGTGATCCTCGATGACGTCTATACGCCGATGAACGCCGTGATCGTAGGCAAAAGGATCGTTTTCGAGCCTGCGGCCAGGGCCTACGATACCGTGGCCGAGACGACCCAGAAAGAGTTCATCCGCAAGGTCCGGACCCTCATCGGCAATTTTCAGATTTTTGCCCTGATCCCCGAATTGTTCAATCCTGCCAAGAGCAGGATCGCTTTCCAATGGATTTCCCACAAGTTTTTGAGGGTTGTGGTCCCGTATCTTCTGCTCGTCGTGTTTGTTTCCAATATTTTTCTTCTTGGACAGGGCATGTTTTTTGTGGTATTTTTCTGGCTCCAGGCGCTGTTTTACGCGATGGCGCTCCTGGGCCGGCAGATGGAAACATCGGGGAAAGCACCGGGGATATTCTCTTTTCCCTATGAGCTTTGCGCCCTCAACTGGGCTGCTGTCGTTGCATTCGGGAAGTTTCGAAATGGAGAAATCAACGTGTTGTGGGAGAAGTAAGGTTTCAGAGAAGCGGTTGAATAGGACAATGCCGCAACGGGGACGGGGACATGGAGTTTAAAACCCTGGTGAGAAAATGGGAAAAGGCCGCGCGGGCGGTCTTGCGCACGTGTTGGAATTCGCAATACGCAAAACCGGCGGCCCTAACGGCCTTACTCGCCGTGATATACAGCCCGACGATAGGATGGATGGTGGACCGGTGGATGGCCAAAGATTCTTATTTCAGCCACGGTTTTTTGGTGCCTGTTGTGTCCCTGTATATTGTGTGGTTGAAAAGGCGGAAGTTGAAGGCGATCAAGCCCCGGTCGGTTTCGTGGGGGCTGGCGTTGATCGTCGGAGGGCTGTTGATCCATGTCCTGAGCGCGTTTTTGAGGGTCTATTTTACATCGGCGTATTCATTTCTGCCGGTGCTTTGCGGGCTGATCCTTTATTTCAGGGGTTTGCCGACGCTCAAAGAACTGTGGTTTCCCGTGACGTTCCTCGTTTTCATGATCCCGTTGCCCTTGATCGCCATCGTTGGGATCACGTTCAAGATGAAGATATTCGCCGCTTATTGGGCGAACAAGATCGTCAATGCGATGGGTATCCGGGCCGTCCTTGAGGGAAGCATCATCAAGATGCGCCATACGCATGTCGTCGTCGAAGATGTCTGCAGCGGCCTGCGGTCGCTCATTTCGCTTTTGGCCCTGGGCGCCCTGATGGCCTATTTCAGCAATCTGCCGCGCTACAAGAAGCTGATCGTTTTTCTGTCCGCCGGGGCCATGGCGATCCTCGCTAACATCGTGCGTATCGTTTTTATGGCCGTCACGAGCGAGGTTTACGGCGCCAAATTCACGGAAGGTTTTTTGCATACCTTGTCCGGCCTCATCGTTTTCGTCGTCGCCTTCGCGGGGTTGATGATCGTGGTGAAGGAATTGGAATAATGGAAAAGGCCGCTGGTTACTGGCTGCTGCCCGCTGGTCACTAGTTTAGAGCAAAAAGCAAAAGAACAGAGACAAAATGCAGAGCTATCAAGGCCAGCGGCCAGCAGCCAGTAACCGGAGACCTAAAATTATATGAGACCTAACAAACATTTCACAACCGTCCTGGTCCTGTTCATCGCTACGGTGGCGGTATCCGTGCCGCTCTATCTCGTCGTTCCGGGAACAGACAAGGAAGCGCAGGTGGCGAGGCTTCCTATGAATGTCCACGGCTGGGTGGGCCGCGATCTGCCCGTTGAAGAGAGCGCCTACGAGATCCTCGAGACGCGCAATCTTATCTTGCGCGAATATGCGAAGGGCGGCAACAAGGTCTATCTTTATATCATTTATTCTATGGACAACAGGAGGGTTTCTCATCCCCCTGAAGTATGTTTTGAGGGCAGCGGTGTTACGATCGTCAAGAAGCAGAAGGCCCCGATGGAGCTTGCCGGAGGCCGCCGGATCACCGTCAATATGCTTCTTGTGGAGAGAAAAGGCGCTATGAATGCGGTTGTCTATTGGTATAAGGCGGGCGATGCCTATACCGACAATTATCTAGCGCAACAACTTCGGATCGCGGTCAATCATTTCAAGTTCAAAAAGACTCCCGGCGCGCTCATCCGTCTTTCAGCCGAATCCCCTTCAGGCGATGTGCAAAAGGCGCTTGAGAACATCAGGCAGTTTGCCAAGGACGTCTCAGAATATTTTCCTGCTATCATTCCGTAGCCCTCGGCAAAAATAGTTCCAGGCCCTGGCTGGCAGAGCAACCCACCGGCAATAACCTCTCTAACATCTTGATAAATAATGAGTTAATGTTGGATTGATATTGGGCCATGTTTTCGAAATGTGTTGTTTTGACTCAACAATGTGTCCATCTTTATAGAATCTTTAACATATTATAAATAAATAGGTTACGAATTAAATGAAACAGCCTGATGTATTGGGGCTGTTTTTTGTTTTTGTGCCTCTAAATTGCGGCACAACGGAATAGATTTCTGAACGAAATTTTATTAAATTGACGTAACTCATTGAAAAAAGAAAGGTTGAAATAACATATTTATTTGTAATTATATAACTTTGGCACGGAAGTTGCTTATATTAGTATTGCGTGAGTTTCCACATAATTAATTAGATATTTTAAAAAGGGCAAAAACGCATGGAATCTACGAGAAAAGATGAAGTTGGTTTGTTAAAGAACATCCAGGCCAATCTCTCCGCTGCCAAGCGCGATTTTGAGGCGTTCCTGCTTTTGATGAAATATCTCAATAATAAGCAAAAGCCCCATGTCAAAGCACTCTAGAAAACTGACCTTCCTTTTCTTCTTTGTTATTCTCTTTGCGATGGCCTTTACGGTCCTGGCAGGCATATTTGGTTCTGCCTGGGCGCAAGGGGATATCAACGTTAATAATCCGGTCAATCCGAATTCCGCAGTTTTCAGCTCACAGAATGAAATCGATGTTACTTCCCGCGGCCGCGCTCCTGAACCGAGTTCCGTGGCTTTGATGGCTTCGGGCTTTTTGGCGGCCCTGGTGAGGTTTGCCCGCCGCAGATTTGAGGAATTTAAAAGGGTTTTCGATGTCTTCGTGTCGTTCGTCGGCCTTGTGATCAGCGCGCCCGTGCTTTTGGCGGCCGCGGCCGCCATTAAGGCGACGTCGCCCGGCCCCGTGTTTTTTAAGCAGACACGCATCGGCAAAAAAGGAAAGATTTTTAACATTTGGAAATTGCGAACGATGGTATGTGATGCGGAATTACAGACCGGTCCGGTCTGGGCTACGGAGAACGACCCCCGCGTAACTTCCGTCGGGAAGTTTTTACGCAAAAGCCGCATTGACGAAATCCCCCAATTAGTCAATGTGCTCAAAGGGGAAATGAGTATCATTGGGCCCAGACCGGAAAGGCCTGAATTCGTCGGCAAGCTGGCCGGCGAGATCGTCGACTATCGCAAGCGCCTGAAGGTCAAACCGGGTATCACGGGATTGGCGCAGATCAAACAGAGCTATGACGCGACCATTAAAGACGTCAGGCGCAAGGTCAAGCTGGACCTGCTCTATATTAAGAAGATGTGTTTTTTGACGGACCTGCGCATCCTTTTGGGGACGATCAGCGTGGTGTTGACGGGGCGGGGCGCCAGGTAAGGCTCACCAGGAAGAAAGGTTACACGGATTAAAAAATGATGATACGCATGAAGAGACAGATGGCGCGGATCGCGCTCATTTTCGTGTTGCTCGCAGCGGCCGCGCCGGCGGCAATGGCGTGCGGTTATACCTTTGATGTCAGCCTTGTCGCTAAGTTCGTGGATGTGGGCCGCAGTATCGATAATACGTTTGGTTTTGAAGATTGGTATGTCTGGATATACAGGGTCGATGTTGTTAAGGGTGAAACCAACCATGCGTTGAGTAATTGGGTTCTGCAATTGCCTGATTGTTATATCGCCAGCAAAGATCTTTTTAAGGAGATCGAGGCATCGGCCGGAGGCGGCATTTTTGGGGATAAGGTGCGAATTTATAATACGGAAGGCGTTGTCGATGATTCGAATCTCGATGATATGTCCGGTTTGAAGTGGGAGTGGCAGGAGACATGCTGGTTTAAGGACGAGCTGGATCAGCGCAAAGAATACGATTATTTCTGGTTTAGCGTTCCGACGGACATGGATATAGACGGCGATTGGGGCGTCAAAGCAGGGCAAGAGGAAGTATATGGCGATGTCGAAGTGCCGGATTGCCCGGGTTGCGAGAATTCTGGAACTCCCGAGCCTGTCAGTTCGGCCCTGTTTATCATCGGGCTGGGTGGTTTGGGTTTATGGAAAAAGAAAAGATCGGTGCAATGATGAAGACGATAACAAGAGTAGCTTTTTTATTTGTGGTCCTTTTGGCTGTTTCCGGGTGCAACCAGAACGGCGTGGGCCCCGGTCCTGATGAGGGGTATGTTCCGTTGTCAGCGACGATGGGGAGCGACGACGGCGGAGATGCAGGCGCTACGACGAACGGGACCACGGACGACGGAAACACCGCTGATGGCGATACAGGCGTGCACACCATTCATAATCCTGAGCCTGCTTCGATGCTGTTGTGGGGCGTGGGCTTGGCCGGCGCAGCTCTGTTGCGCAGACGCAGAAATAAGATGGCAGCGATTAAAAGATAATGATGACGGTGATTAATTGAACGGAGTGAGAACGAAACGAGATGGAGCAGAGTGGATGACAGTGATTCAATCACTGGAATCTTTTTTATAATCTCTGAAATCAGAGGCGCCGCGCAAGCGGAGCCTCAAAAAAGAAAAGGAGGTGAAACGAATGAAGAAAGTTCTTGTTGTTGCAGTTGGAGTTGTGGTAGCGCTAGGAATGCTTGCTTCTTCTGCTTTTGCTTTTTCGTTTACGCAGGAATACGTCGGGGCGATCAAATTCAAGTTTTCCGATTATTCAACGGGAAGTTTGTATGATTCGAGCTCGCAAGACGGATACGGAAATGCAGATGGAGAAGAGGATGCCTGGGGTATTTTCAAAGTTTCCAGCATCTTATCGGATGATGGGAATGATACTACCCTATGGTTCGATGGCAAGGATGGTGAGCAGCTGACCGGTATTTATTATGGTATTGACGATGACTACTGGTTGCTTGATGGCACCGGCCTTACTATCGAATCCGTTGGAGGCCACCTGAATCTCTATTTGGATTCAGATACCTCTTTCAGTTCTACGGCAGGTCCTGGTGTCAGATCAGGCGATGATTATCCGAATGTGACAGACGGTTTGTTGTTTTTGTCTGCCGATTTCGCCGAAGGCGTTAAATATGACGACGGCGATCCGGATAACGACTATATCACCTACTATAACCATCTCACGAGTAACACGTCACCCTTTACGGGCGGCGGTTCTTTTTATCTCGATGTAGATGGCGGGGAATACGCCAATCTGTTCGATAGTGATTATTGGCTTTTGACCGACGATAGCGGTAATTCCGTTTATCGTGATTTTTGGGCCCAGTTCGATACGACGACATTGGGTGCCGGTCAGTGGCTGGTAACTAGCGAGGACCCCATTTCGGGTGCTACGGTTCCTGAGCCCGCATCCATGGCGTTGTTGAGCCTTGGGTTGCTGGGTGCGGCACGTTTAAGACGTAGAGGCTAAGCTTATACTTTGCCAAGGCCCATGGCCTTGGAAAAGTATAGGCTTAGTTGGTTTACCTTAATAATACAGCGTCCTGTGTCACGTGCGCAGTGTGTTATTGAGGCGTCCGCAAGGACGGAACGCGTTTTAAAACAATTAAGCCTATTTATTATTGCGAAAGTAGTGGTAAGTAGGCTTAATTTGGCATCATACATACATTATCAAACGCATTCATCGCACGTTTATATAGATAAAGTTTTTAAGAGATTCAAATCTGTGCAATTCTCCGAGCGTAGCGAGAAAGAGGGGGGGGAAGATGAGGAAGGCGTTATTGGTTTTAGCGGCGATGGTTGTCGGAATTTTTTTGGCCGCGCAGAGCGCGTTTGCGTGGGTCATCGTTGGAGATTATGGGGATACCGGTTGGCAGACGTTTTCCCACACTTTTAGTACAAACGACGGCGCCTGGACCGGGCAGATCGGTTTCCTTGTCAGTAATGTTGATGATGAGGATTTTGATTCTGTTTTGTTGATCGATAACCTGAATGTGAAAGATGCGGCAGGCGCTTCGTTGCTTTCGAACGGTTTTGGATCGGGGACTTTGGCTGGTTTTACTTCCTCGGGGACCGTTGAGGTCGTCGAGTCTGCTGCGGCTGCCTCTGGAACGGTTTACAACTCGACTGATGGCAATTCTTATATGGCCAAGTTGACTGCTTCCGGGACTGATACGTCTGCTTATTTTTCCGATGAATACTTTGGAACGGATGGCGCCATCCTGTGGTTGGACGAAGAACAAACGTTTGAAGTAGGATATACGGTTTCTTTTGATTGGGCTTTTTTGGCTATGGATTATGCGCCTTTTAATGATTTTTCTCTCTTGTTGCATCCCAACAGCACCGGCGATGAGGTAGATTATTATGAATACGATGGATTAGGAAAGATCGGCGGCAGCGGTGTTGTTCCAGAACCCGCATCCATGGTCCTTCTGGGCATCGGTTTGGCCGGAGCGGGGTTGGCGCGCAGGCGTAAAAGAGCGTAGATACGGCAGGGAAGTTATGATGAAAAAAATCGTTTTATCGGCGGCGGCGGCGGCGTTTGTTTTTTGTTTTTCGCAGGCGGCCCTCGCGTTCAGTTTTTCCCCGGACGGGGATCTTGGTGAATGGGGCGTGACGCCGGGAACATACGGCGCGGGTTCTGACTGGACGCCTGACAGCGGCATCTGGGGAACATACGGCGCGGAAGACTATAAACCCGGGACCGGGAACGGCTACCTTGATCCCGGCTATGGCGGCCAGTCGTGCGACGCAGAGGCCATGTATGCGTTTTATGACGACACATACCTTTATTTTGCCGTTGTGACGGGCCTGCCGGTGTCGGGAACAAGCGGCTGGGTGGCGGCGCCGATCGCCATTGATTTTGGCCAGAACGGCAGTTACGAATATGGCATCAATGTCATTGCGGCGAATGCTTCGGACGTCGGTAATCTCTATACAGCGGAAGGTTGGACGGACGATCCTTTTAACCACAATTGGGGCAGCGGGAACCGGGGGTCGGTTTCTTATCCTATTTCCATGATAGGAGCGGAATTGGCTTTTGATCCCGATTACCTCAATCTGGTCTATAACAATACCTCTTACGGGGCAACGGGGCATTACGTTATAGAAGGCTATATGCCTGTGGCGGCATTTGATTCTGACTGGCAGTCGAATTTCTCCTTGCACTGGACGATGACGTGCGGTAACGACACGGTCGATCTTAACGTCGGGACACCGGAACCGGCATCGATGATGCTTTTGGGATTAGGTTTGGCCGGAGCGGGCTTGAGGCGCCTGAGAAGGAGGCAGAAGATTTTGTTTTCTACGGTTCGCCGCTGAATTGCCGGCGGGCCATTCGATTGTTTTTCTAATCTCTTGGAGGGGGTTAGGGAAGCCGGCTTGTTAAGTTTTTTTCAGGGCCTATTCTTTATCGGAGAATAGACCCTGTTTTTTTGTATACTTTGAGCCACTCCGGCGAAGATTATTGCGGTGCAGGATTTCGCTGCGCACCGAGGAAAAAAGCCGCCGGCCTGCCTGCTCGCTTGTCTTCGACAAGCAGGCGGGCGTACCGGCGAGTTTCACATAGATACTCCTGGAGGGGGGAGCGCGCACAATGACAACAAGGAGGAGATGATGAAAAGGTATTGGGCAGCAAGAGTGTTGGTTTATGGCCTGTTGTTCTTTGCGGGGATGACGGCTGTATGCCGTCCGGGTTACGCGCTGGACTTATATGCCGCGGATTACAGCGGGAATATGTTCTTGATTGAGACCAGCCCCTGGACGGTGACGTCCGCGGGGGTCATCCAGAGTAATCCCTCGACGACCCTGGTTCGCGAGATGGCCATGGATTATGGTCCGGATGGAGAGTTGTATGCTTATACGACGAGAAGCCAGACGGGGACACTGAACCGCCGGTATCATTACGGTGAGATTTATATGGTCGATCCTTCGACTGTCGGCGATAACACGGTGGGGGACGCCGTCGAGCCTTCCGGAACCGAAAACTTCGGGAGTTTCGGGTTTGTTTCGGGGGCCGGTCAGCCGAACTACGATGCGGGGTTGGCGTTCCGTGATGACGGCAAGTTTTTCATCTCAGGGTTCAGGGGAAGCCCCGACCAGGGAAACCGGATCTATCTCAATGATTTTGATGCTACGACGCCGGCGGAGATATTTACAACGAGCTCCTACGATACGCGCCGCGGCCTGGAGTGGTATGACGACGGTTCCGAGAACGGCATGTTGTTCTCTTTAAGCGGCGGGCTCCAGCTGCAGTTGATTAACCTCAACTATGCGACCCACGGTTTTTCCTCGTCGTTTTACGCGACAGTGCCGAATACCACCGGGATGACGTTCGGCGATCTGGCTGTTTATGAGGACACGTTATTCGTCCTTTTGAGCGGCACAGCCGGCAGCAGGATTCTTTCTTACGATTTGAGCCAGGGGTCCGGAGGCAGTTTTATGTCCACGGGCGACTTGACGCAGGCCAATTTGAAATCCCTGGCAGCGCCGCCGTCAACCGCCGTGACACCGGAGCCGGCATCGATGATGCTTTTGGGATTAGGTTTGGCGGGTGCAGGTTTAAGGCGTTTTAGACGGAAGAAATAGTTCCTCAAGAAGATAGTTGGTTCAGCAAAAAAACCCGTTTCCCTGCAAAGGGGGACGGGTTTTTTATAGGGCGACCAGAGACGAAGCCGTCACGTCAGCCGTCAAGCCGACAAGCAGACAAGACGACATGATGACAATGTCAAAGGCCCCTGTAGAATTTCCATAGCAAACGGCCGACTTCATCCCGAAAAGACCCCAGCGTCTCATAAACGGAATTATTGAATAAACCGACTTTCAAACAAAATTGCAGCAGATACTCAACTTCTGCCAAAGATCCCAAGGCTATATTGCAAAATTGTTTAAGGACCTTCTCACCCTGTCTTGCATGTCCTTCCACTATATTTGTCGGAACAGATAATGCCGCCCTTCTTAGTTGGGATGTCAAACCATACAATTCTTCCGCAGGAAATTTTTTAGTCTCTACATAAACATGATACGCCATCTCGTCTGCTTTTTGCCAAACAGGCAGCCTTTTATAACGCTTCTTTT
>JAQUOM010000049.1:4441-11475 GCA_028717105.1 Candidatus Omnitrophota bacterium | reverse complement strand
TTGTCGACCTTGCCCGAAAGTTTCCCGGTCAGGGTCGCGATCACATCATCCGCTTCAAACCCCTCACCCTCACAAAGCGCAAAACGGTAGGCCCGCACCACATCCTTGATATACGGGACCTGCGACAGGAGAGCCTCCGGCATGGGAGGCCTATGAATCTTGTAGGCGGAAAATTTCTTGGTCCTGTGCGTCACCTTCCCGACGTCAAAACAAACGGCCACAAACTGCGGCTGGATGTCCTCTAAGATCTTTTTGACCATTCGCACGAAACCGAAGACCGCGTTGGTCGGCTCGCCCCGCGACGTCACCAGCTGGGCCTTAATGGCGTAGAACGCCCGGTAAAAGAGCGAATTGGCGTCGATCAGACAAAGCTTTGCTGTCATAGAGAAAACGTCGGCGGCGAGAAGAGATCGGATGAGATGTTGACCGTCACGTGTTTATCAATACGCACCCGGCCCGCACAAAAGACTGCGGCGGATTTATCCTTAAGGTCCTGTCTTAGAAAAGGGATTGTCGTGTCAAGGAGTTTGGCGGCGGGCGTCCCCGGCCTTAAAAACCCGGGGATTTTCTGCGCCCCGATTAATTATTGAAGAGGGCCTTTTGCTGAGCTTCTTCCAGGGCCTTGGTGATCTCTTTGTTCTTGGGGTCCAGAACCGCTGCTACCCCGAGCTCCTTCAAGGCCTCGCTATACATCCCCATGGAAGAGAGCTGTTTTCCCCTCATCAGGCGTAGCCGCGCGTCACGCTTGCGCCTTTTGGGGTTTAGGTCATTGCCTTTCGGCTCACCCTTAATATCTCCGCTGGCCTCCAGGCGGGCCAGGTGTTCGTCGAGAAAATCCTGCTTCAACTCAGGATCATCCACCCCCAGGCCCTTGAGCGACTGGCGCGCCTTCATCGTCCATTCATCGTTCCAGTCCCCGACGATCACGCGCTGCTTGTAATAATAGATCGCCTTGTCGAAATCGCCCTCTTTTTCATAAATACTGCCGAGGTTATAGTAAGGACTCGGCAGATCAGGATCGATCTCAATGGCCCGGCCATAAGCCTGCTTGGCCCTGTCGTACCATCCTTTCGATTCGTAGATCACCCCGGCATCGTTATAAGCAATAGCCAGGCTCGGGTCCAACTCGACGGCCTTCTGGAAATAAATCAAAGCTGTTTCGGTGTCGCCGCTCTTTTGATGACGCAATCCCTTGTCGCGGTAATCTGCGGCCATCTTCTTGGTCTCGGAACTCACAGACCATTCTTCGCAAAAAACCGGTTGGGCAAAAGAAAAGACGAACAGGAAATATACGGCGATTAAAAAAGAGGGTGTGTTTTTTCTCATCCCGGGGATATTGTTAGTGTTAGAATAATACATTTATTTCAAAAAAGCAAGAGAAATATTAGATGATGACTGCCTGCTATCTACGGACGGCTTGTTTTATAAAAGCGGCGGCATCTCCAGGGCAGGGTGCGCCTTGGCCTTAAGGAACGCAAGAAGCTCATCAATCGTCCGGGCGTCCGTCTCATCGGCGATCTTGTCAAAAAAATCCGGAAGATCCAAATCGCGCCCCCGCTCGATCAAGCGGCCCTTCAGGGCCTCCTTGAGATCTTTCGGCATCCAGACCAGACGGGGCAGCCCCCCCTCTGCGGAAATGAATTTCTTGCTTGCGATATAGAGTTTCCCGACCCCGATGAAACCGGGCGTCTGCACGCCGCCCCCGACCGAACCGGCCATCTGCGTAAATGTCATCCCTAAAGGCGTCGGCCCGGCGTAATCACGGTTAACGACCATGACGCCGTTGGCCTCGGGCACGAGAGCAACGATACACTCGAAACACCCGCAGCTGGATTGCGGCGACACCAGAAGAGAATACATGCTGACTTCCGGGATCGTTTTATTGGATTTGTCGTAAATGAACGTATTGATGTTTTGCCACTGGCCGAGGTTCGCATCAAGGCACACCCCCTTGACGACCGGCTGGTTGCCTCCCGTGGGTTGGATCTCAAAAGCGGCCTTGGCGTCGAGCCAGGAGTAGGCGCCGCAAAGCCCCAGGCGTTCCGGCGTGATGATGCAGAGATGGTTCGGCGCAAAAGACTGGCACAGGGCGCAGCTGTAGAACGTATCGACACGCTCATCGGTCATGCCGCGCAAACGCTCGTCGCGCGCATCGTAAACGAGACGTGCGGTATCCAGCGCCTGTTTCACGTCAGCCTCCCGCGTCAGAATACGCACCTGGACCTTGTCCACGATCGCGCCGAACTCCTTATGGAGCATCGCGTGAATGATCGTGCCGAAATGCTTGAGACGCAGGCCCTTTTCAAAGGCTTCATTGGCAATCCGCACCCAGATCATATCCCTCTGGCCCATATGCATGACCCCCTGGGCCTCATTAAGGTAGCGATGGATCTGCCGCTCCAGGATCGGTTCAAAATCCTTGTTGGGCTCGCGTGCCGCCACTTCCACCCATATCCCCAGGGGCATGGCCTTGCCGGCACGATCGACATCTTCGCCGACCACTTCGATCCGGCCGTCATGAACCTGGTCCATGGGCTTGTATGTCAGATATTCGAAGGCGGAGGAATATTTTGAACCGAATTCGACCCGGAGGTTTTCCTTGCGGACGCGCTCGCCTTCAAACGCCGGACTATAAAGCACGGGGATCGGCACATGCACCACCTTGATCTTGATGCCCCGTGTTTCGACGCAGCGGGAGACGATCTTACCGTCATCTTTCTCCGTCACCAGGGCTTCATATTTTGTCGTCGGGATCTTGCCGACCTGGGGGGCATCCATATCTGTCACAATCGGGAAACCGAGATTCAGCACGCCGACGCCGGTCGTCGCGATCACGTCATCCAGTTTCCCCAAAACGACCACGAAAGCGGGCACGCGGTTCCGGGCGTATTCCAGGACATCGTTCCACTGGCCGCCCTTGAAGCCGCCGAATGTCAGGGCGGCTCGCACGGCAAAATTTACGGCAAATGCGCTCGAGAGCTCCTCTTTTCCCAAAGGAACGATGTAATTGTCCAGCCCCATCTCAACGCCCGCATCCGCCAGCTGATCCCGGATATTTCTGGACCCGGAATTCCCCACGAGCAAAGAAACGATATTCTTTTCCTGCAGCCCGCGGATGATCTTGACTGCCGAGGCATCATCCCGTGCTTTGCCGATGACAACGGCGATCCCGGCAATGCGGCCGTCAACAAGCTGCACGCCCAAAGACCTGAGCACCGTGTCCGGGACAAATCCCAGGTATCCGTCCTGCGGTTTGTATGTCAGGGCGCACAACAACTCCTCGGCCAGAAGAGCCGCCAGGCCCTGATCGAGCAATCCGTCCAAATGAGAAACCAGCAATCCGTTATCCAGAGGCTTGTTCTCAAGAAGCCTGTGGCAATGAACGATGATCTTTTCGGCGTCACCGGTTGTTTTGACTTCAAGGCCTGTCAATGCAAAGTTAAGAGGCAGATAAAACGCCGTGCCCTCGAATCCCAACGACACACAAGCGCCTTTTTCAGCGATGGTCCTCTCAAGGACGGCCTGCGCCATGTCGACGATCTTCTTCGACGTTGCCTCAACGATGGTCTTTAAATCCGGCATAGGCATTCTCCGCATTTGCGGCCCGATGCATAGGCCGCCTCCCAGCCGTACGATGCCCCTTCTTGTCCGGGGGCGCAGACATCTCCTGCGGCCCATATGAAAGGAATGTTCGTGCGCATCGTCCCGTCTACGACAAGCCCCCCTTCCATGCGGACATCCGTGTCTTTGAAAAAATCCGCATAGGGACGCGGGGAACCGGAAAAAATCACAAGGGTAGCCCCCACGACCTTATGATTGGCCAGGCGGACCGCCCGGACATCCGCCTCGCCGAGGATCTCGATCACGGGATTATCGCGGATCACCTCAACGCCTTCCGGGGGTTCATCAAATTGTCCGAAAAATTTTACTTCGATCTTTTTGGCGGCGATGATCCGGGCCAGCTCAAGCGCAACAGCCCCCTGCCCGATGACCAGGACGGTGTGAGCGATCGGCAGGTTCTCCTGGATCTTCTTGGCGTCGGCGAGGCTGTTAACGGCCACCACCCCTTCCTTCTGGATACCCTTGATGGACGGCAGGGCTTCTCTGCGTCCGGAGGCCACGACCAGTTCGTCAAATTCCAGGGAGTCCCTGTCTTTGAGCGTCAGGCGCTTCCTGTGCGTACTGACACCTTCGACTTTCGTCTCAAGCAAAAGCTCAATGCCGTTGTTTTTATAAAAATCCTGATTGCGCCAGACAAGCTGGCGTTCTTTTAGACGGCCGTCGAGGATCCCCAGGATCTTTGGGCGCTCATACGAAACGAAATCTTCGTCCGATATCATCGTGATCCGGCTCTCCCGGCTGCGTTCACGGATGCCCTCCGCCGCGCCGATGGCCGCCGCTGAATTACCGATAATGACTATTTTTTTAGACATAATTTTAATGTTCTTGATACTAACAAAATAACCAAACATCAAGAAACAAGATACAAACAAATCTCAATAACCAATGGCCAGATAATCAAACACTGATATTTTTGCTTGATGATCGAATTTTAGTACTTGGCATTGTTTGGTTATTGTTCCCTGGAACCTGGTTATTCCGTTCTCCATTCACCGTCCGACCGCATCCAAAAGCCTCGGGACCATGCCATACCACCCGATCGGCATGATATGGATGCCGTCACACATGCCCTGAAGCCGGCCAAACAACCTCACCGCCACCTCAAGACACTTTTCTTTCTTGTCTCCGGCCTTTTCCATCTCCGCGATCAAGGTTTCAGGGACGATAACGCCGGGAATATGCTCGTTCATGTAACGGGCCATGCGCTCGGATTTCAACAGCATGATGCCGGCAATGATCCTGGTCTTCAGATGACGCGTCCTGGACAGGAATTCCTCAAAAACCTCTATATCGAAAACAGCCTGGGTCTGAAAAAATTCGGCGCCGGCCTCGATCTTTTTTTCCATCTTGATGATCTCGGGTTCCAGGGGGTCTGCCTGCGGATTCACCGCTGCGCCCACGCAGAACCGCGGCGCCGTCCCGTGAAGTTTGTTGCCGTTCATATCCGTGCCTTTTTCCAGCGTGCGCAGGATCTCGACCAGCATCACGGCGTCGATATCAAAAACGGGCTTGGCTTCGGGATGGTCGCCCAAAGCCGGATGATCGCCGGTAAGCGCCAGGATATTTTCGATGCCGAACGACGCGGCGGAGAGAAGGTCCGACTGTAAAGCCAAACGGTTCCTGTCGCGGCACGTCATCTGCAGGATAGGCTCGAACCCCTTCTCCTTGATCCGGATGGACGCCGCCAGAGAACTCATGCGCATCACAGAACTCTGCAGGTCCGTCACATTAATCGCATCCACCCGCCCTTTCAGGGGCGAGATGCCATCGCATACTTCTTCCAGAGAAATACCTTTTGGAGGGCCGACTTCGGAGGTCACGACGAATTGGGCCGATGAGATCTTGTCCTTGAATGTCATTTCTCTTTAAAAAAACCTTTCTCGCGGTTGCCGTTTCACGGTTCGGTTTTGAGGGATTCCTTGAAAAGTTCGCACACGTTCCTCATAAGCAACATGACCGTCAAGGGGCCGACACCTCCGGGAACCGGCGTGATATGAGAGGCCTTTTTCCCGGCCGTCTCAAATTCCACGTCACCGACGAGGATGTCTTCGCATTTATTGATGCCGACGTCAATGACGACGGCGCCGGGGCGGATCCACTCCCCCTTGATCAGGCGGGGCTTCCCCACGGCCACGATCAGGACTTCAGCCCGCCTGATATTATCTTCCAGACGGCGCGCCTCCGATGTTGCGATATGACAGACCGTCGTCGTCGCAAATTCTTTCAATAACAAAAGGCTTAAGGGTTTCCCCACGATCGAAGAATGCCCTACCACGACCGCATCCTTGCCGCGCAAAGGGATCTGGTAATAATGCAGGAGCTCCATGCAGGCCTGGGCCGTACAGGGCGTAATGCGCCCTTCCCCCAGAATGATCCTGCCGAGATTTTCGGGGTGGAGCCCTTCGGCGTCCTTGGCCGGCAAGATCGATGAAACGGCAGCCTCCAGGCTGATCCCGGCAGGCAAAGGGCATTGGATCATGATGCCGGTCACGGAAGGGTCGGCGTTCAACCGCGCGATCTCGGCGAACAGGGCATCGGAGCGGATCTCTTCGGGCAGGTCGACGATCGCGTGCCCGATACCGAGTTCCTGGGCGACGCGGGCCTGAGATTTAAGATACACGCTGGCGGCAGCGTTGCAGCCGATCGTCACGCAACGCAGTTCGGGACGCCGCTTATGCTTCGCCGTCAATGACGCAACCTCTTTTTTCAAAAGGTCCCGCAAACGATCTGCCGCCACCCTGCCTTCCATCAAAATCGCCATAAACGCCTCACCCGATGGTCTTCAATTCCTTCAACAGTTTCGCATATTTTCGGCTGTTTTTCAAACTCCGGATGTTCACTCTCACATAAGAACGACTGCCCGATACCGCTGCTTTTGCCAAAGACGCAGCCAGATCGGCGTCGGACCGCAGATTTTTATTTCCCTTTTGCGCGACCTCCCTCGCCATGCGCGCCGTCTCAGCCGACAGGCGGCATATCCGGGCCGGCACGGCAATGGACTGCGCCCTGTCTTTTTTAAGATAGGCCCTGATATCTGCGTCGACGAGGCGGACCGCCTCATCCCGTATCTTCAGGCTCCTCTTCAACAGGCACCGGGCGCGGGATGAAAATGCCTTGCAGGTTTCCTTGCCTATGGTGTATTCGCAGACCATGGCCACCAGGCCGGCGGCGCAGGCCAGGCACAGGGCCGCGACGGATCCTCCGCCGGGCGCCGGCGTCTTCTTTGAGAGATCCCCGAGATATTGAGTGACGGATGTTCGCGCGTACGTCATAAGGCCCTCTGCTTTTTAGAATGCCTGAAGTCAAAATCCGAATGACAAATCAAATCCTAATGCCCGAATGACAAATTAACGAAAAAAATTTTTCGTCATTAGGATTTTTGACATTGATCGGACATTTGGCATTAGACATTT
>JAQUOM010000049.1:0-4341 GCA_028717105.1 Candidatus Omnitrophota bacterium | reverse complement strand
TTTTAGGATAATCCCGTGACATGTCCCAGGGGATCCACATCTATCTTCTCGCCCCGGGGCTGACGCGGCAGCCCCGGCATCGTCTGCATCCAGGACGCATGGGCCAGGATGAATCCGGCGCCGGCGGCCAGGCGCACGTCTTTCACCGGAAAGATAAAACCCGACGGGGCCCCTTTGAGCGCCTCGTCATGCGAAAGGGAAAACTGCGTCTTGGAGATGCAAACCGGAAGACGCGCAAACCCCTGCGCCGCATAAAAATCAAGGGCTTCCTCGGCTGACGGGGCATAGGCCACGCTGCCGGCGCCGTAAATCTTTTTGGCGATTATTGCGATCTTTTCTTTCAACGGGGAGCCCTCGTCATAAAGGAACCGGAAATCCGACGTCGTGCTTCGGGTGTGCCGCAGAACGCTTCTGGCCAATTCCACGCCTCCCCTGGCCCCTTCGGCCCACAGGCGGCTCATCCGGCAATCCTGTGCGCCGTATTCAAAGGCCCGGGCCTGCACAAAAGCCAGTTCCTTCTCGGTATCCTGCGGAAAAACGTTCACGCATACGATCACGGGAATAGAAAAAAGTTTCAAACTCTGGATGTGCCGTTTAAGGTTCTCCGCTCCCTGCGCCAGCGCTTCCATATCCTCGGCAAAAAGATCTCCGGGCATGTTTTCACCCGGCGTAATCCTGACCTTGTCGCTCTGAGCCTTCAGACCCCGCAAAGAACAGACCAGAACGCAGGCATGAGGCTTGAGGCCGCTGGCGCGGCACTTGATATCAAAAAATTTCTCGGCGCCGCAGTCAACGCCGAACCCGCTCTCCGTAACGACGTAATCGCAAAGGCCCAACGCCATACGGTCGGCGAGGATCGAGCTGGTCCCGATGGATATATTGGCAAAAGGGCCGGCATGAATAAAACACGGCGTCCCCTCGGACGTCTGCACGAGATTCGGCTTGACGGCGTCTTTCAAGACCGCCGCCATCATCCCGTCGGCTTTGATATCGCGGCTGCGCACAAGATGCCCCTGGCGCGTGCGCGCCAGGACGATATCGCCCAACCGGGCCCGTAAATCCGCCCTGTCGCGGCTCAAAGTCAAGATCGACATGATCTCGGAAGCCGCCGTCACCTCAAACCCCGACACGATCTCAAAGGCCTGCGCGCCGGATTTAAGCGCATAACGGATGTTTCTCAACGACCTGTCGCTCGAATCCAGGCAGCGCTTCCAGGTGATGCTGGCGACGTCGATATCCAGAGGATTGCCGTGAAAGACCGAATTCTCAAGGAACGCACTCAAAAGATTATTGGCCTCTGCCACAGCGTGCATATCCCCCGTGAAATGGAGATTGATCTCATCTTCAGGCAGAACGCGGGACCTGCCGCCGCCGGTAGCCATCCCCTTGGAACCGAACAGGGGGCCTAAGGACGACTGACGCAGGGTGCAGGCGGATTTCACGCCCAGCCGGTTCAAAGCCATCGACAAACCGATCGTCGTGACGGTCTTGCCTTCTCCGAGGGGCGTCGGCGTCACGGCAGTGACGAGGATATAACGCGCGTGCCTCTTGCGGAGCCTTTCCAGGATCGAAAGATTGACCTTCGCCTTGTAGCATCCGCTATATTCCAGTTCACGGCCGCGGATGCCCAAAAAACGCGCTACAGAAGATATCGGCTTGAGTTTTGTATTCATCTCTTATGCATCCGCTTCAAAAGCGTCGCGTATGACGGTCACAGACGCCGCGGCGCCGCAAAAAGACACGGCTACCACATCAAACCGGACACGGCAGCCGGCCAGATTTCTCTCCTTAAGATACCACGATGCCAGGCGCACGAGACGACGCTGTTTCCTGGAATCAACGGACTCAAGCGCCCGCAAGGCTCCCTCTTGGCCGCGGCGCGTGCGCACCTCGATAAATCTGATGACGCCGCCCTGGCGGGCAACGATATCGATCTCGCCCAACGGGAACCTCACGTTACGGTCGAGGATCCTGTAGCCTTTTTTACGCAAATACCTGGCCGCTTCCTCCTCGCCGGATTGTCCCAATACCGTCAGGTGATTATTCACGTGGAAAAATGTCGGCAAAACGTGCGCCTGTGAAGAGGGGAAAGTCCATAAGCGGCAATACAGTCCCGATGTCGTTCGGTCCCGTACCCCTTGTGATCGGAAAAACCATATTGCGGATAAATGCGGTCGTAGATCACCATCATCCTGTCCCGGATGACCTTGGCAATGATGGAAGCTGCGGCGATGGATAATGACGCGCCGTCGCCTCCAATGATCTCTTTGGCACGATAGGGCAAACCTGAAGAGAGTCTCCCATCCAGAAGTAAAATGACCTGCCGTTCGGGCGGCGGCGCTGTCAGCCGGCCCATCAGCCGCATGACCGCCTCGTCCACGGCCAGGTGCGCCGCGACAGCGATATTGACACTGTCGACCACGCCCTGGTTCATGATCCCCACAGCGTAAAAAGACTTTCTAATAATCTCGTCAAAAGCCCTGCTTCTCTGGGCTGCCGTCAGTTTTTTGGAATCATCGACGCGCGCCGTAAAACGATATGACTTTAAAATGACCGCCGAGGCGACCACAGGTCCGGCCAAAGGGCCGCGGCCGGCTTCGTCCACGCCGACGATAACGCGGTAACCGTCCTTTTTCGCCCGACGCTCATGATAGAGCACTGACAGCCCGTGCCTATTCGCTTGTTTTCTGTTCTTCGATCTTTGTCGCCTTGCCGATACGGCCGCGCAGATAATAGAGCCTGGCCCTCTTGACCTTGCCTTTTTTGACCAGCTCAATGCCCTCGATCGTGGATGCGTGCAGAGGAAAAGTCCTCTCCACGCCCTCGCCGTAAGACATCTTGCGGACGGTAAAACTGGCGGCAAGCCCCTGTCCCCGCGTTTCGATCACGGTCCCTTCGAAAGGATGGATCCTGAACTTATCCCCTTCGGGGATCTTCACCAGGACCTTTACCGTGTCGCCGACGGAAACCGCCGGGGCATTGTCTTTTCTGGCGAACAGATTTTCAACGAGTTTGATCTTGTCCATGATAACTCCTTATTTAAGCAGTAGTCAGTAAAAATAAAACACAAATGTTTCAGCAGCCCTTCCTGCCTACCGGCTACGATCTACTTTTTTAAAAGATCCGGCCTTCTTTTCCTGGTGATCTTCAGCGCCTCTTTCCTGCGCCACGCCTCGATCGCCTTGTGGTCCCCGGATAATAATACGGCAGGGACTTTTTTGCCGAGGAAGGCGGCCGGCCGCGTGTACTGCGGATATTCCAGGAACCGTTCCTGAAAACTCTCGTTCAGCGCCGATGAGGCATTGCCCAGGACGCCGGGTAAAAGACGCACGACAGCGTCGATCACCACCATCGCCGGCAACTCCCCGCCCGTCAGCACATAATCCCCGATGGAGACCTCTTCATCGGCCAGCGAACGGCTGACCCTCTCATCCACGCCTTCATAATGCCCGCAGATGAGAATCAGATGCCTCATTTTCGAGAGGCGCGCGGCGGACCTCTGGGTCAAACGCCGCCCTCTCGGTGAAAGAAGTATAATGCTTCTTTTGTTTTTTGCAACTTTTATTTTCCTGACAACCTCGTCGCAGCAGGAAAAGATAGGCTGCGGCGACATCACCATGCCGGAACCGCCGCCATAGGGCCTGTCATCGACCTTGCGGTGCTTGTCGGTCGTGTAGTCGCGGATGTCATGCACATGGATCGCCACCTTTCCGCCGTTGACGGCGCGTTTGATGATGGATTCTCCCAAAACGGGCCCGAACATCGACGGGAAAATGGTCAATACGTCTATGCGCATTTTACGAAGACGTGATTTGTGGAGCTTCGAACAGAAAAACACGACACAAGTCACTGTCTGAGTTAAATCCTTGACATATTCCCTGATATTTCAACGAAGGTAAATGTCAAGGATCTATTCGGACTTATCGTTTGCGTTCACTTTGTTCCGCAAACGATAGCCTCATTAGAAATTCCTTCTTGAAAGACGCGAAACGGCCCTCGCGGAGCGCCGCGCGGACCTTCTTCATCAGATCCAGGAAGAAATATACGTTATGGTATGAAACCAGCCTTAATCCCAGGATCTCACCCGTATTAAACAGATGCCTGAGATAACTCCTGGTAAAATTCCTGCAGCAATAACAATCGCAGTGCGGATCCAGAGGCGCCTGGTCGCGGCTAAAAGCCCCGTTGCGAACCGTTATCTTGCCTAAGCTCGTGAACGCCGAACCATTACGGCCGTAACGCGTTGGCACAACACAGTCGAACATGTCCGCGCCCAAAGACACGGCTTCCAGCATGTCTTCCGGAAAACCCACCCCCATGACATACCTGGGGGCCTCTTGG
>JAQUOM010000048.1 GCA_028717105.1 Candidatus Omnitrophota bacterium | reverse complement strand
CTGATCATCAACCATTTTGTCGAAAACAAAGGCGGGGCGGTCATTAATATGGTTTCCGGATCGACCATGGTGGATCCGCCGCCGAGGAATTTCATCGTATACACCTCTTTGAAGTGGGCCTTGCGCAAGTTCGGCAAGGGGCTCTTCTGGGAGATGCGCGATTACGGCATCAAGGTGACATCGTTGCTGCCCGGCGTGACAGACACGGAGCTGACGGGTAAGCTCAAGGATGTTTCCGAAGACCACTCGCGCCTCATGTCGACGGAGGCGATCGAGAACGCGGTCAAATTCGCCCTGACGGTTCCGGCGAACGTCTGCCCTTTGGAGATATCGGTCATCAACCAGCAAACGCCGTGGACAAAACCCGTTATTCCATTGAAACAAAATCACCCGGTTAAATAATGAATAAGGAGCGGCATATCATGATCAAGCTATGCAGAAACGCCCGGAAACGAATCTCAAGATTCCCGATGAAGGCAGGACAGTTGTTTTTCCTGTCGGTCCTGCTCGTGGCAGGCTGTGTTCAGGCCCAGGACGCGCCGAAGGCTTTTATCCTGGATGACTTCGAAGGGCCGATCGTCATGGACCCCAAGGAAGGGACCATTGATGCCGGCGCCGGGAGCGGTTCGAGTGTGACCGTCAGCGCCGACAAGGAGAACAAAAAGTCCGGCGAACAGTCCCTGAAGATCGATTATGATGCCGTCAGCGGCGGCTATATCTGGGTGGCGCGGGGATTCAACCTGGATGTGAAGGGCGCGGACCGCTGGACGAAAAAACCGCAGGATGTCCCCTGGTCGAGCTACGGCGCGCTCAGTTTTTATCTCTACGGCACGGCATCGGGCATGCGGATGGCTTTTGATGTCAAGGACGCCGGCGGCGAGATGTTCCGTTTTATGGTGACGGACGATACCAAGGGCTGGAAGCAGGTTGTTTGTCCCTTCGATCAGTTTTTCCCGAGGGGCGACTGGCAGCCTCAGACTGCGGAAGTTAACGGCACACTGGATTTTCCCATCATGAGTTTTCAGTTTGAGCCGATCGCCATCGCCAAGGGCGCGATCGATGTGGATGATGTCAGCCTGGAACCGTTAAATTGATAGTTTTTTGAGTCTTTTGAGTTCAAAAAGGTTTTTAGAGTTAAAAAAACCTATGAATTCAACGAACTCAAATGAGTTCAACAAACTCATATGATTATCGACGCTCATAGCCATTGGTTGCCGCAGGAGATCATTAACTGCGCCCATTTCTATTCCAAGTCCTGGGGGGATATAGAGGCCCAGATCAAGGTCATGGAAGAGTCGGGTGTCGATCGCGCGGTCTTGAGCTATCCGACCTCTGATGCTTATTTGCGTTTGGGGTCTTTGAGGCAGCTTGCCGAAGTCTATAACGAGCGCGTGGCGGCGATCCTGCGTAAATACCCGAATAAATTTATCGGCGCGGCCGTGCTCCCCGTCGATGACGAAAAGGCTTTGTTGACCGAATACAAGAGGGCGACGGCAGATCTGGGGTTCCGGGCCTTGTCTTTGGCGACCAGCACTCACGGGGCATTCCTGGATGACGGGAGGTATTTTGAGGTTTATGCCCAGGCGGAAAAAGACGGAGTGCCTGTCTTTGTTCATCCGCAGATCGTCAAGCCGATCGGTTCTTCCCAGGTGGAAGACCCGCTCCTGACGCCGGTCATCGAATACATTTTTGAGACGACGATGTGCGTCGGAAAGCTGCTTATGTCCCAGGTTTTCGAACGGTTCCCGAAGCTTAATTTCATTTTTGCGTATTTCGGCGGCGTGACGCCTTTTATTGCCCACCGTTATGATGCGACCTACGCGATGCTCAGGGGCGTGAATTTCGTCAAGGATCTGGGGGGATTACCGTCTGAATATCTGAAGCGGATTTATGTGGATACCAGCGGCGACAAAACCCTGGCTAATTATATTTCTTCGCTGGAGCTTTTTGGCGCAGGCCATATCGTTTGGGGCAGCGATTATCCGGCGAAGAAGGATATCACGGCCTCCATGGAGGTCCTCAAGCGGCTGGATATTTCAGAGAAAGAACGCGAGGGCATTCTCGGCGGGACGCTGGAAGAGATCTTCAACGGGAACAGGGGGTAATTTTCGAAAAAAACAAGGAAAAAAGAATAGCAACCGTTTACGGGCCGATTTCTAAGAACAAGAAGGGAGAAATGATGAAGATCCTATTTATTCAGCCGCCTTTGGGGGCGTGGGCGACGTGGGGAACGCATAGAGCCATTAATATCGGCCATGCGCAGTTGGCGGGATTTTTACGCGAGCATAATCCGGGTCTGGAGCTGGCTGTCCTGGATTGTCGCGCCCACGGCTTGACGGAAGCGCAGATGCTCGACAAGGTGGGGGAGTCCGGTGCGGACGTCGTTTATCTCGGCGATATCCTGCATACGACCGGAGGCCTCGCCGTCGTTTTTATTTATAACGAAGCAGCGCGCAAAATCAAAGAACGTTATCCTCATGTGAAAATCATCGTCGGCGGAATTTTTTATGCGTCGGCTTCCGAATTTACGATGAAAGAGAACCCGCACCTGGATTTTTGTATTGCGGGAGAAGCAGAGGTGACGTTGAGCGAGCTTTTGAAAGAGCTGGCAAAGGCCAGGCCGGATATCGCCGGCGTCAAGGGGATCTGCTGGCGCGGTAACGGCAAGATCATTCTTAATGCCTACCGTCCGCTCATTCAGGACTTGAATACGCTTCCTATGCCGGCTTATGACCTTTTCCCCATGGATGCATATGTCAGCCACACGTACTGGAAAAATTATTCCGAGACGTGGAATTCCAGGGGATGTCCTGCGGCGTGTACTTTTTGTTATGAATGGGGGCAGTATGATCCCAGAGGCCGCCAGGACCTGAAAAATTACCGGTATCGTTCCGCCAAAAAGGTCGTTGACGAGATGGAGATATTGTACGAAAAACACGGGACGCGCGTCATCGTCATGATGGATGACACTTACAACGTTTATCGTTCGCGCGTGGAAGAGACGATCGAGGAGTGCTTGCGCCGCGATATCAAGATGAAATGGATGCCGCTCGGGAGGGCGCCGTATTTTATTCGCGACATCGACCTGTTTAAGGATTTGCGGCGCGCCGGATGTTTTATGTGCCTGGTGGGTCTGGAGGTTGCCGATGACGAGGAGCTTCGCAAGATCAAAAAAGGCATCACGGTTGAGCAAGTCAAGGAAACGGTAGCCAAGCTCAGGGAAGCGGGTATCGCGACGGTCCTGACCTGGATGATGGGGTTTGAGGATGACAATGAAGAAAAGATCAAGGCGCGCTTCGCGGCTGTCGATGAGGTCGATTCCGACATCATCGCCCTGCAGTTTCTGACGCCTATCCCCGGTTCGCCGATCTGGGACGAGGCGACCAAAAAAGGCCTCCTGCGCATGGAAGACCTGAACAAAAAAATCAAGCAGTGGGACTTCCATCAGCCGATCATCCCTACGAACCATCTGACGGTCCCGGAAATAGCAGACCTCGGCTCATGGGCGTTTCGCGAGTTCTATTCGAAACCGGGCCGTATCCAGAGGGCGATGCATAACCGTAACTATGATCCTCTCGTCGGGCTATGCGTGAGGGATTTCATGAATAACGTGAGTCATTTCGAAAAGGAATCCCACGGGACAAGATCTTACGTCGGCAAGGAGTGAGCCGCCGGATTAAGGCGGCCCCACGATGTTCTCCATAACACAGACGCCGCTCAAGATAGATGGGAACCGGTGTATTCTGGCCCTGGGCACGGATACGCGGCCAGGCCTTTGCTGGATTGACAAAAAGACCTTATTTCATCTGTCACCTCGTCGAGAGGTGGATGATATGGATGATTTTTACAGGCAGGCGGCCGTCCTCGTTGTCCGCAGATACCGGGTAAGGCCGTCTGTCGTTGCTTTTGATCCACATCCGCACTTTGCCTGCCAAAGGCTGGCGTCTTCTCTTAAAGAAAAGTTTTTTCCTTCTGCGCGTCTCGCGGCTGTTTATCATCACTGGGCGCATGTGGCGAATTTCGTGATAGACATTGCCCGGCCTCTGCCTTTTATCGGCGTGGCCTTTGACGGGACGGGGTTCGGTGCGGACGGCCGTGTTTGGGGCGGCGAGTTTTTTTCATGCACGCGCCGGGGTTTTAAACGCCTGGCCCACTTGAAATATCAGCCTCTGGCCGGCAATGAAGCGGCGATCCGTGAACCGTGGCGCCTGGCTTTTGGCATCTTGAAGACAGCGAGCTGCGGCCGTGGCCACCGCCCACGGGCAGCTTTTTTAGAACACATCCCGAAAGAAAAACTGCGCATTGTCGATCGGATGATCGACCAGGGGTTTCAGACTCCGATGACGTCGAGCGCAGGACGGTTGTTTGACGCGGCGGCGGCCCTGTTGGGCCTTGTCCGTTTTTCTTCCAAACAGGCGGAAGCTGCGCAGAGCGTCGAGAAAGCGGCGCTCTCCTGTCGTCTCGACGTGCCGGGATACCCGGTGCGTCTCGTGACCGAAGCTTCGGGATGCCTGGTCCTGGACACGGGAGATTTGTTTTGCCGTATGCGCCAAGATTTAGCGCGGCATGCGGCCCCAGGTGTTATCGCCAGAAAGTTTCACTATGCCGTGGCCGGCGGCATCTTTGAGGTTTGCCGGCGTCTGGCGGAACGTTGCGGCACGTTGCGCGTCTATGTGTCCGGCGGCGTGTTCATGAACCGGATCTTAAGAGAAAGAATGAGAGAGTTGTTCGCAAAAAGCCGGTTGCGTCTTATGATTCCGGCGCCTGAACACATGACGGATGACGCGATCGCGCGCGGTCAGATCGGATATTGTTTGATGAGACAATCGGGGGTTTGATGATAAGGAATAACCAAATTCCAGGGTTATTGATGGTTTTTCAACATGCACTAGAAAGTGAGTTCGTGATATGTGCCTAGCCGTTCCCATGAAGGTCGAGACGATAGAAAAGACAGAGGCCTTGGTCAGCGCCGGTGCTGTTAAGGCGCGCGTCAATATCCAGTTGTTACGTTCCTTAAAAAAAGGCGAATACGTCCTTGTCCATGCCGGCATCGCGATTGAGAAGATCGATCCCGGGAAGGCCAGGGAGGCGCTTAGGCTTTATCGTGATGTCGCGTTTAAAAGCAGGGCGGAAGAAGTATGAAATATGTCGATGATTTCAGGGGGGCCAGGGCTTGTCTGGCCCTGGCGCGCCGGATCAACGCCGCCGCAGGGAACAGCGATTTCCGGATCATGGAGGTCTGCGGTACGCATACGGCGGCCATCAGGCGTTTCGGCATTCCCAGTATGCTGTCCGGGCGTATCCGGTTGATTTCCGGTCCCGGTTGCCCTGTTTGTGTTACCAGCGATGTCTATCTGCGGAATGCTTTTCGGATGGCCGCCGAAAAGAATGTAACGATCGCGACATATCCCGATATGCTGCGCGTTCCTGCGGGAGGCGATTCACTCCAGGGCCTAAAAGCAAGGGGCGCGGATATCCGTTCCGTGAATTCCGCCCTGGAGGTTTTGGAGATGGCCAAAGATCTCAAAGACAGAAGGATTGTTTTTCTGGCCGTCGGCTTTGAAACAACCGCTCCTGCCACCGGCATCCTGGCTTTGCGGGCGCGGAAGGAGAGGCTTAGGAATTTACTGATTTATGGCGCGCATAAGACGATTCCCCCGGCCCTCTTGGGTCTGGGGAGGGACAAGGATCTCTGTCTCGACGGGTTTCTCCTGCCGGGCCATGTCAGCGTTGTGATCGGCATGCAAGGCTACAGGCAGGTGATGCGCGCCCTGCGCCTGCCCGCCGTGATAACCGGTTTTGAGCCGCTGGATATCCTTTCGGCCATCCATACGATCATTGTTGCCGCGCGTCTTCACAAGGCCGTCCTGGAGAACGGGTATTGCCGGGTTGTCAGGGAGGCTGGTAACGAGAGGGCGAAGGCGCTGTTACGGGAAGTTTTTATATCGAAAGACAGCTTATGGCGCGGCCTGGGTGTTATTCCAAAAAGCGGGTTGTTCTTGCGGCAGCCTTATGCCTTTCTGGATGCGCGGCGCGCCTTCGGCCTTAAGGAAGAAGGAACACGGGAAGCGCGCGGCGGCTGTCTGTGCGCCGGGGTGCTGACAGGAAAAATTGAGCCTCCGGCTTGCCGTTATTTCGGCAAACAATGCACGCCGCGAAAACCGCTGGGGCCTTGCATGGTTTCGCGAGAAGGCACCTGCAGGGCATTTTTTGAAGTCTCATGAAAGAATACATATCCCTTTCTCACGGCTCGGGCGGCGCACTGACGCGGAAACTTGTCCATGAGATTTTTGCTGCCGCTTTCGACAATGCTTATTTAAGGAAGCTTGACGACGCCTCTGTCGTTACGCTCGCGGGCGGCCGCTATGCGATGACGACGGATTCTTTTGTCGTTGACCCTATCGTGTTCCCCGGAGGGGACATCGGCAAGCTGGCCGTGTGCGGTACGGTGAATGACCTGGCCTCCTGCGGCGCTGAGCCGAAGTATCTCTCGGCATCCTTTGTCATCGAAGAAGGCTTTGCGCTTGGCTCCTTGAGAACGATTGTTTCTTCAATGGCCCGGGAAGCCAGGGAGCAGAAAACGGCCATTGTCACAGGAGATACGAAGGTCGTGCCCCGCGGCAAAGCGGACAAGCTTTTTATTAACACGACGGGGATCGGTTTCGTCCATAAGTTATTGGATACTAAAAAGATCCGTCCTGGAGATAAAATTCTGATCAATGGCCCGGTGGCCCAGCACGGCTTGAGCATCCTTGCCAGCCGGCAGGGTTTTGAGGGCAGGACCTCCATAAAAAGCGATTGCAAATCCTTATGGGGTATTGTAAAATTATTACTTCAAGAACATGTTGATGTTCATTTTATGCGGGATCCGACACGCGGCGGAGTCTCCGCAGCGGCCAATGAAATCGCACAGTCCTGCGGTTTTTCTTTGGCTCTGCTCGAAAAAAGGATTCCTGCCACCGCTTCTTGCAGATCGCTCTGCGAAATCCTGGGCTTGGAGCCGTTGGATATCGCCAATGAGGGCAAAATGCTCTTTTTCGTCGGCGAGAGCGACGCCCCCAAGGCCTTAAGATTGTTAAGATCTGTTCCTTCGTGCCGACAGGCTGCGCTTATCGGCGAGGTTCTTTCCGAGAAAAAGTCCAAGGTGTATCTGGAGACGTCGGCCGGCGGGTCAAGGGTTTTGGGCATGCCCGTCACAGACGCGATCCCCAGAATTTGTTGACGGAGGGGCTTTTGCACGAGACGAAGGCGATTAAGGAGATGCTGGGTGTTATCCGCCAGGTCCAGGGGGAACACGCCGGCCGGACGCTCGCCTCTGTTTGCGTTGAGCTTTCTGAGTTTGGCGGGTGGGATGAGGAACATTTCCGGGAGCATTTTCAGGAAGCAGTCCGTGGAACGCCCTGGCAGGCCGCGCGCCTTGACATCAAAAAAGTCATGATGGGGCCGGAAGCGAAGCTGGTCCGTGTCACGTTTGAGGAAGATGCAAGAGGAGAAGATTAACGCGACTCCTTGCGTAACCATCTTGACAATTTATGCCTGCGATCTGGCCCGTTCATCTGGGGCCAGGTGCAGCCATAAAATCTCAAGATACGCTGCCGCAGGAAGCGGCACACCGGCCTATCCGATTGGGCTGGGTGGAGGAGTTAATTCCGCCGGAGGCGGAATTAAGGAGTTCTTATGAAGCATGCGATCATTGCCAAGAAAGATATGCCGCGGTGGTTTGATACGCTCAAAAATCACGGTAAGGTTTTCGGGCCGAAGAAAAAAGAAAACCAGTATGTCTTCTGTCATGTTTCCGAGTTTGAAGAATTGTCCCTCGTTTATATTCCGACTATCCTGCCGCCGAAAAAATATTATTTTCCGCAAAAAGAAGCGCTCCTGAAATTTCACATCGACCCTTTCAAGACGGACAAGGCCATTAAGGAATTTGAAGAATATATTCTTTTTGCCGTGCATACCTGCGATATCGCCGGCATCCAGTGCCTGGACGTCGTGTTCAATGACGCGCCCGCCGACCCGAATTATCTTAACAGGAAAGAAAAAACCACGGTGATCGGCATCGAATGCATGGATTATTGCGATGCGTATGCATCCTGCACCGCCGTCGGTAACCATGTGCCGCGCGGCGGCTACGACATCATGCTGACGGACCTGGGCGATGCTTACGCCATGCACATCAATTCCGAGAAGGGCGAAAAGCTCGTGAGCGGCAAAAGCTATGTTCATGAAATGAGCGAGGCGGACAAGGCGCGCCTGAAAAAAGCCCAGGACGAAAAGCTCAAAAAATTTCATCAGGAATTTAACGGCGATATCGCCTCCGTTGAAAAGGCCTTTGACGGCGGTTTTTTCAGCCCCGTCTGGCAGGATGTGGGCCGCCGGTGCGTCGGCTGCACGAATTGCACGGCCGTCTGTCCGACCTGTTATTGTTTTGACATCGTCGATGAGATGGGCATGAACCTCAATGACGGTGTGCGGACCAGGACGTGGAGTTATTGCCAGATGGATGATTTCGCAAAGGTCGCGACGGGCGAAGATTTCCGTTCCGGCCGCGATGCACGCCAGCGCCACAGGTATTACCGGAAATTCAAATATCCCTTGGCCAAATATAACAAATATTTCTGTACGGGCTGCGGCCGCTGCACGCGCACCTGTATGGCCAAGATCAGCCTGATCGAGACGGTCAACGGGCTTCTGGATGAAAGGAAGGGCGTATGAAGACGGAATTATCTTATCAGGAATTGCTCAAGACCTCTCCGTATAAACCCGTCAAGGCCAGAATCATCAAAACCCATAAGTATACGGAATTTGAGAAGTTGTTCCGTATCGAACTGGACGGCAAGAAGGACCTGGAGCATGCGCCCGGTCAGTTTGTGCAGGTTTCTTTGTTCGGTGTGGGCGAGGCGCCGATCTCCGTTTGCTCGTCTCCTACCGAAAAAGGATTTTTTGAAGTGACGGTCCGCCGGGTGGGCGGGCTGACGACCGCCATGCATAAGCTCGAAACAGGCAGCGTCCTGGGGATCCGGGGGCCGTTCGGTAAGGGGTTCCCTCTCGATGCGATGCGGGGTAATGATCTTTTGCTTGTCGCCGGCGGCTTAGGCATCGTGCCGCTGCGTTCTCTCATCCACTATATTTTAGACCAGCGCAAGGACTTCGGTGATGTGCAGATTCTCTTGGGGTGCAAGACCCCCAAAGACATGCTTTTCGGCGAAGAAGTGGAGGCGTGGCAGAAGCGGACGGACATTAAGTTCAACTGCACGGTCGACCGCGCCGATCCCGACTGGAAAGGCAACGTGGGCCTCATTACGAGCCTCATTCCGGGGGTATCCATCGAACCCAAGAAGACCTATGCTGTTGTCGTCGGGCCCCCGATCATGTACAAGTTTGTCATCGTCGAACTTCTTAAGAAGGACATCCCCGGCCATCAGATCATTGTCTCCCTGGAGCGCAAGATGAAGTGCGGCCTGGGCAAGTGCGGCCATTGCCAGATCCGCGGCGTGTATGTCTGCCAGAGCGGGCCGGTTTTCACCTACGATCAGTTGCGGCAGATGGAAGGGGAATGTCACGAAGGAGAGTGTCATGTCTAAGCCTAAAGTCGCTTTTTTTGAATTTACGGATTGCGAGGGATGCCAGCTTCAGGTGGCCAATCTCGGCGCGGATCTCCTGAAATTGATGAAAGCCGTCGATATCGTGAACTTCCGCGAGATCATGAGCGAAGAAGGTCAAGAGTACGATGTCCTGGTGGTGGAGGGAAGCATCGCATCCAAACACGACGAGGAAAGGCTCAGGGCCATTGCCGCCAAAGCGAAGGTGATTGTCGCGCTCGGCGCGTGCGCCGCGACCGGAGGCGTCAATAATCTTAAAAATCTCAAGTCCTTGGAAGAACAGAAGAAGATCGTCTATGGGGATGTGGATCCCGTCCGGGACGCCATCCCCGCCAAGCCGATCGACGCCGTCGTGAAGGTGGACTATTATGTTCATGGCTGCCCCATTCACGGCCCGGAATTCGTGAAGGTCATGCAATGCGTTTTGATGGGCAAGCCGTATCAGGTCCCAGCGTATCCCGTATGCGTCGAGTGCAAACAGAACGAAAATGTCTGCTTGTTCGACAAGGGCCAGTTCTGTCTCGGTCCCATTACGCGCGCAGGCTGCAATTCCTGGCTGCCGAATAACGGCGCTCCGTGCGTCGGTTGCCGCGGCCTGATTGATAACCCGGCCGCGAACGCGCAGAAAGATATCCTGGAAAAATACGGCCTGACGGTCGAGGGGGTCCTCGACAAATTCACGCTCTATTGCAATACCCAAAAAGAGAGAGCTAAATATGACAAAGAGTTCAAGCCCGAAGGACGTTAAGATCGATGTTCACTATTTGACGCGCGTCGAAGGCCACGGCGATATCACCGTGGACGTCCGTGCCGGCGAGCTCAAGGAGTGCAAGTTTAAAGTGATCGAATCGGCCAGGTTTTTCGAGACGATGCTGCGCGACAGGCTTATTTATGAGGCCCAGCATTTGACCTCGCGCATTTGCGGGATCTGTGCCTGCGGCCACAGCCTGGCGTCGCTCAAGGCCTCGGAAAAAGCGCTCGGCGTCGTTCCCCATGAGGACACGATCTTATTGCGTAAACTGCTTCTTCACACCGAACAGATGGACAGCCATCTCCTGCATGCCTATATTCTGGTGGCGCCGGACCTTTTGGGCGTCAAGAGCATCATGCCTCTCGTGAAGACCCATAAGCCCGTCATCGAGCGGGCTTTCCGCATGAAAAAGCTTTCTGATTGGGGCGGAGAAATTTTGGCCGGCCGTCATACCCATCCCATCTCTTTTGCCATCGGCGGCCTGACGAAGATCCCGGAGAAATCCGAGCTTCAGAAACTCCGCGAGATGATGGTAGAGGCGCGCGCGGATTATACCGAAACCGTCGAACTATTCAAGAAACTTTCTCTGCCGGCCTTTGAACGTAAAGCGCAGTATGTCGCCCTTTCCAGCGATGAAGAATACGCATTTTATGACGGCAAGATCAACGTCAACGGCAAAAGGTTCGTCGATCCGCAGGATTATCTCTCCGTCATCAAAGAAGAAGTGCGTGATTATTCTTCCGCCAAGTTTGTTACGGTCGACCAAGCGCCCTATATGGTGGGCGCGCTTGCCCGTTTTAATCTTAACGGGGGGCAGCTGGACAAGAAGTCCAGGCAGGTGGCAGAGTATCTGGGGTTGAAACGGCCGTGCCATAACACCTTTATGAATACGGTCGCCCAGGTTGTCGAGTGGGGATATTGTCTTGAAGAGTCGATTGCGATCCTGGGCCGGCTGATCAAAGACGGGATTAACGAAGAGAAGGTCTTGGCCACGATGTATCCCAGGAAAGACCAGTGGCCGATCAGGACGCGCGCCGGCCGCGGCGTCGGGGCGGTGGAAGTGCCGCGGGGTATCCTCTTTCATGATTATACGGTCAACGACCGCGGCGTCGTGACGGCCGCCAACTGCATCATCCCCACAAACCAGAATATCAATAATCTTGAGGCCGACATGAAAAAGATCGTTCCTGAGATCGTC
>JAQUOM010000047.1 GCA_028717105.1 Candidatus Omnitrophota bacterium | reverse complement strand
GACGGCGATCAGCCGCGGGTCAGGGCCATGATGCCTGTCTTGAGCGACAGCGGAAAGCTCCTGTGCGCGACGTTCCCGGGGACAAAAAAGATCGGACAAATCGCCAAGAACGCGAAGATCGAGATCTGTTTTGTTGACAGGAAACTCGGCCATTGCCGCATCGAGGGAAAGGCCGCCGTGGCCGATGATTCGGCCTTCAAGGAAGAGTTGTGGAATAAACAGATGATGCTCAGGCAGTTTTTTTCAGGGCCGCAAGATCCGTCTTTTATCCTGATCATCGTTTCACCGACGAGGGTCTCTATGATGAACATCGGAGACAAGGGGTATACGGAGGTCCCTTTATCCTGTTAGAGGCAGCGCCCATACGCTAACGAATGCGATCTGATAATGAAAGCAAGAAGCGGGAGGGCCTTAACCAGACATTCCTGCTTGATAGACGGGCGTCCATGACGGCCTGTCTCCAACGGAGTTTAACATAACACGATGAAGCCGAAAAATATAGGATCGAAAAAGAACGTTGCAAGACATGAATCTGTTGTTTGCCGCGGGTGCGGCCTGGGGCGATGCTGCCGGGAAGGGGTTGAGGTTGACCTGTTTGAAGCAGCCGAGATATTGAAGCGGCCCCTCGATATCCCCAGGCCCTGGTTTATATATCAAGGCAGGGATAAGAGGTTTCCTTCGGGGTTTGTTTTTTCGACAGTCCTGCGGCATCGCCGATGCGTGTTCCAGAACGAACAGATGCGCTGCGTCGTTTATGATATTCGGCCGCGCTATTGCCGGGAGTTCCCTTTAGAGGACGGCAGGAAGGCGCCGTATTACCATCACTTGTGTCATCATGCCCCTCGGCGCAAGAAGGGGAGGGGCCGATGAAGACCATCGCCTTGATTGCGGCCGTTGTTTTGCCCTTATGGAACATTCCTCTCATCATCAAGATCCATAAACGGCGTTCTGCAGAAGATTTCAGCCGGTCCTGGGCCCTGGGTGTATGGGGGTGCCTTGCCTTGATGTTCCCGGCGGCTTTGCAGTCGGAAGATGTTGTTTTCAAAACTTACAGCGTCGTGAATATCATCCTTTTTTCGATGGTTGTCGGCTGGGTGCTGAGGTTTAAAAAATAGCAGGGGGCCAAGTTAATGAGCATTCTTGTTTTAGGGACGACAGCTTTGGATACGGTCAAGACGCCTTCCGGTGTCCGCCGGGAAATGCTGGGAGGGTCGGCGGTACACTTTTCCATGGGCGCGCGCCATTTCACGAAGGTAAACCTTGTTGCCATCGTCGGGTCGGATTTTCCGAAGAAACACACGGATTTCCTGACACGCAAAGGGGTGAATTTGACTTCGCTTATCGTTGAAAAGGGCCGGACGTTCCGCTGGGCAGGGGAATATCATGGAGACCTGAACGCCGCCTTGACGTTGAGTACGGAATTGGGCGTCCTTTCCGTTTTTAAACCGCGGATCGCGGAACACCAGAAGTCCATCGACAACATCTTTTTGGCGAATGTCGATCCCGACATCCAAAGGCACCTATTGTCCCATATGAGCTCTCCTCGCCTTGTGGGGCTCGACAGCATGAATTATTGGATCGACCATAAGAGGCGCGCGCTGTTGCGTCTCCTCAAAGAGGTCCATATCTTCGTTGCCAACGATGCCGAGGCCAGGAGTCTTTCAGGGGAGATCAACGTGTTCAAGGCGGCCCGCGCCTTGCGCCGCATGGGTGCGCCCATCGTCGTGGTCAAAAAAGGCGAGCACGGCGTGATCGTCTCCTGCAAAGATTTCCTTTTTTGCCTGCCCGCTTACCCCGTCGAAAAGGTCGTCGACCCGACGGGGGCCGGCGACACTTTTGCCGGCGGCTTCATGGGGTATCTTGCCGGCCGCCGCAAGATCGACGCGATGTCCGTCAAGAAGGCGATCACGTTCGGTACGGTGATGGCGTCTTTCAACGTCGAAGGTTTCGGCCTGGAACGCAGTTGTTGTGTTACAAGAAGCGATCTGGAGCGCCGCTACCGGCACCTCAAGGCCATCGCTTCGGTATGTTAGAGGAGGCGTCATGCTGAAGAAAACAGAAATGCGGGGTCTTTGGCGTTATCTGGCGGGGGGGCTCGTTGCGGTCTTAGTCGTCGTCGGTCTTTTGCAGGCCGTGCGGGGATTTCGGGAAAAAGAAGCTTTAAAGCGGGTCATTTCGAGACTGGAAGCGGATTCGCGCATCGCCCAGGTTTTGGTTTCAGGCGTACAGATAGACCCGGCCACGCAGAAGACCCTCACCACGATCAAGTTTCTTGAATATGATGTTTCCAGGCGCCCGCTCGCACCCCGGTATTTCACGTTTTCGGGCAACATCATCCAGTTCCAGTCCCTGGTCGTACGATTCAAAGATTTTTACGTCGAGCGGGGCGATCCCGCCCGCGGTAAGAGCGCTTATCTTTTCCTGACTGTTTTCTTTCTGGATGGGCCGCAGACGGAAGAATTTGTCATCAATCCGGCCCGCGGCGTCCCTTTAGGGTATCGACTCGAAAAAAAAGATGCTTATACCGCCGGCGTGGAGCGGGCCTTCTGGGAAAGGTTCTGGGAATATGCCCTGGATCCGGCGGCCGCCAAACGCGTCGGCATCAAGAATGCCCAAATCGAAGCGCCGGGGACGAAGTTCGTTCCCGGGATGCTTTATACCATCAGGATCGAACACGACGGAGGCATGAGGATCGACGTAGAGCCCTTGCCTGAGATCCTCAAAGGGGAGGTGATCCAGTTCTGATGAAGACCATGACGGCTTTGTGCCCGCAGGACAGGGATTCGCTTTACAAAAGATATCTTTTCTGGTTATATAAAACCACGAGGGATGAGTGCGACCGCATTGAGCGCAAGTTTACACAGATCGCGATCGACAAAGAGATCACGCGTTTTCTTGACAAGGCTTTGGCCGGATCAGAGGCAGGGTCGCTTCAGGGGGTCGATGTTTTTATCGGAGAGTGGAGACGTTACGCAGCCCAGAAGGCTGCCGACGCCCCCAGGATGAAATGGACGGACGCAGGGGCGCTGAAGCCCGAGTATGCCTTTTTGCGCCTCAAGCTTCGGGCCATTGAGCAGGCGATCGCTAAGTACCTCGGCAAGAAGGCCATCAAAGATTTTAGGCGCCTTTGTGAAGAGGCGGCCATGCAGGGGATCCTCCAGGACCATTCGGGACGCCGATGAGACATTTTATTTTTGTTGTTCTTGCGGTTCTTGTTGTTTGTTCGTCCGGTTGCGCCTCGTCGGGCACTCGGCCCACATCGGACAAAGACCTTCCTACCCTGGCCCAGCGCTTTGAGATGGCCAAGAAAGAAAATACCACCCTCAAGAATGAATTGACCCTCTATCGGAATGAGCAGCGCCTGGACGCGCGCCGTTTCCTGGGCGGGGTCGACGTTTTTGAAAAGGCCTTCAGCCAGGAGGTCAAAGACGGCCAGGTGGAGCTGCGGGTTTCCGACAAGGGGCTGGTGATCACGGTCCTTGCCGAAAAACTTTTCATTTCCGGCAGTGCGGCATTGAGCGACGAAGGCAAGGCGTTTCTTGACAGGATCCTCGAAGTCATGTCCATGGATTTTGCGGAAAATTATATCTATGTCGACGGGCATACAGACAACCAGTCTTTGGCGGTTTTTGAATGGAAGTCCGACTGGGAATTTTCTTTCGCACGCGCCCTGGGCGTGGTCCAGTATTTTAAGGAAAAAGGGGTAGATCCGCTGCGTTTGTCGGCTTCCGGTTTCGGTCAATACAGGCCGAGGGCGTCCAACGAGACCAAAGAGGGCCGTCGCCTTAACCGGCGCATCGAGATCATTATTTCGCCGCAGCGCGTCGGCCACGTTGTTGAATGATGGCGTTAAAAGATCAGAGGGAGATCGTATGGCGGATGTTTTTCTGACACAGAAAGGCTATGAACAGCTTCGACAGGAGTTGGATCATTTGAAGACCACGAAGCGCCGCGAGGTCGCCCAGGCGATCGCCAAAGCGCGCGCGATGGGGGATTTGTCCGAGAACGCCGAGTATGACGCGGCCAAGGAGGCGCAGGGGCATCTGGAGAAAAAGATCGCGGAGCTTGAAAGCAAGCTGTCGCGCGCCCGGATCATCGAGAACGAAAACATTCCGTCGGACAAGGTATATATCGGCGCTTCCGTCAAGCTGCTCGACATCGACACGCAAGAAGAAAGCGAATACATGCTTGTGTCGCCGACGGAAGCGGACTATACGCAGAACAAGCTTTCGATCGAGTCGCCCATCGGGAAGGCCCTCCTGGGCCGCCAGGCGGGCGAAGAGGTGGATATCCAGGTCCCGGCCGGGACGCTCAAGTACCGGATCGTTTCGATTTCGCGGTCATAACGACAGGAAGCATCTGCATGTTAAAACATCCCGTCCATTTCATTTTGGGCATCGCCGTTTTGGCCGTTCTTTTTTACGTTGCGGTGAGCATTTTTACGGAGAACGATGAGGCCCGTGTCCGCCGCGCGGTCTATACGGGGGTGGCAGGTTTGGAGCATAACGACCCCCGGCTTTATGGGCGCATCATTTCTTCTTCCTACATGGACGATGACGGCAATGATAAGGCCGCTGTCCTGAAAAAAGCGGGCGATCTCTTTAAGGAATATAAACCTTTCCGGGTGGAGATCAAGGCAATGAAGATCGAGGTTGAGGGCCTGGAGGCGACGTCAACGATCGGTTATCGGTGTTTGTTCAAGAGGGATGAACCGGACAAGAAGATTTATTATGACGCCGGTAAGGTCACCGCTTTCTGGCGCAAGGAATCGGCGGGGGATTGGAAGATCGTCAAGATCGAGTATATGGGATCGCATGAGATCCTGTTTTTGCCGGTCGTGGCCTAACAAGAGGAGGGTATTCGATGGCAATGGCAAAAAAGAAGACCTGCAAGACGTGCGGCGAGCTCACCAAAGATCACGGGCACCTCTGTATTCCTGTCGGCGCTAAAAGCAAGTCCTGCGATTGGTGCGGTTCGTTGATCATGGATGCGCGCCATATGTGCAACAAGAAGCTTAAAAAACTCAGCTATATCTGCCATTCCTGCGGCCGGTTGGCCGTCGCCCCGACTTATCTGTGTAAACCCAGAAAGATAAAATAGTTTTCCTCTTTGCGTATAAAGCATCCCTGAATATTGCATAACGCCATGGGCTCTGCTTCCATGTCTTTTGATCTTTGCCGGCCAAGTTTAGTTCTTTAAGACCCGTCATCTTACCCGGCGGCATTCACCGGGAAGGCAGGTCTAAGGGCATGCGGGCGGGGGAGAGTTTTTCGATGATGGAGCGGAGAGCGGTTTTGTGCGATGGTTTCATGTCCAGATCAAGCGTCAGGCACATGGCTTCTTTTTGAAGCGCATTCATGATGTTAAAGCAGGACGTATAGGAGCCGCTTTCGACGATCAACCGGCGCAGGGATTTAAGGTCGGCGAGCGTCTTGTGTTTTTTCTCAAGGATCATCCGGAGCGTCTTGCGCCCGCCGCCCCCCAGTTTTTTGTGCGCCCGAAAGACCAGGAGCGTTTTTTTGGACTCATTTAAGTCGCTCAAGATGGGTTTGCCGATGACGTCTTGCGTGGCGAACAGGTCGAGCATGTCGTCGTAGAGCTGGAACGCCTGCCCGGCGGCCAGGCCCAATCGCGAGAGCTTATTTTTTTCTCTCTTGGCGGCCCCCGCCAGGATCGCCCCCATAAGCAGCGGGCATTCGAAGGTGTAGCGCGCCGTCTTGAGCGTGTAGTTCAAAAAGATCCGGTCTTCGGTCAGCTGGTCGATCCTCTCGTGTCCTGAAACGATGTCAATGAACTCTCCGGCGCCCGTATAGGCCGCTGTCTCCGCCAGTTTTTTCAATGTCTCTTCTTTGCGGCGGGGGTCTTCTTTGACCGCCATGAACGATTCGATGGCCAGGGCAAAGAGGATGTCGCCGGCAACGATCGCCAGATGCGCGCCGATCCTTGCTCCATCGGCAAAACGGAGCTTGCTGTCGAACATCTTGTGAAGCGTCGGTTTGCCCCGCCGCAGGTCCGAATTGTCGATCACGTCGTCATGAATGAGCATATAATCGTGCAGGAGTTCGATCGAGGCGGCGGAGATAAAGAGGGAGCGCTCATCGCGCGCAGGCTTTGCGGCGTAACCCCGGTAACTTAAGACAAAGAGCAGCGGCCGGATGCGCTTTCCTTTGCGCAGGACAAATTCCCTGCTGAAGGCAAAAAGATGGTCAGAGACCTGGCGGAGGCGGTAATGCCGGTTGGCACGGTCCAGAACATCCCGGATTCCCGCATTGATCTTATTTAAATATCTTTCTATCATGGGGTTACCAGCGTATGGGAACGGTTATGAATGCCATTAAAAAAGATGAAATGTCCCGCTTTTTCTGTTCGTCGTTTCGAAGGCAGGCCTGTGCTCCGTGTCTCTCACGGGACTCAATGTAGCACAAAAGGGAGCCATCCGCAATAATCTTGAAATGCGCCAGGAAGTATAATATCATATAACATGCTTGCGTTGACAGGTTCGTTGTCATCCGCCCGTTTGTCATGGACAATGAGACAGCGTCAAGGCCCCGGGCAAGGCTCTTTGCAAAGAATGCAACCCGTGATAGACAAAGTTAAGGCTTGATATGGGAGATGTGGTCATTATCGGCGCCGGTTTTGCCGGCCTGGAGGCAGCCCGTGTCCTGGCGAAGCATCGCAAGGCGTTGGGCGGCCGGCGCGTCATCGTCGTGGACGCGAAAAGGACATTTGACTTTCTCCCCATGTTGCCGGACCTTATCGGCGGCCGGATCCTCAAAGACCGCGTGGTCGTTGATGTGGCCGAATATTTGGAAAAGCTCCGCGTCAGTTTTGAAAATGGCACGGTGGTATCTATCGATACCGCGTCCCGGGAGGTCCGTCTTGAAGAGGGCCATCTTTTGAGTTATGAGTTCCTGGTCGTCTGCTGCGGTTCGATGACGAATTTTTACGGCGCCGAAGACATGGCAAGGCGTTCTCTGAAGCTGGATACGGCCGAGGACGCCGTCAAGATACAGAATACGGTCGCGACATATCCCCAGAAAAAGTACGTCATCGTCGGCGGCGGCTATACGGGCCTTGAGATTGCCACGAACATCGCCCAGGGGCTGCGCCGGCGCAGGACGAAGAAATACGAGGTCCACATCGTCGAACGCCAGGACGACATCGTGGGGGGCCTGCCGGAAGGGGTCAGAGATTATTGCCGCATGAACCTTTGTCGTCTCAAGGTCCACGTGCATACCGGTGTGTCCCTCAAGACGGCGACGGACGGGAAGTTGGCCTTATCTAACGGCCTTGAGATCGATGATTACCTTTTGATCTGGACGGCAGGCGTGCAGACCCCGGAATGTGTCCGCAAGATGCCGCAGGGGAAGGATGCGCAAGGGCGCCTGAAGGTTGAAAAGTCCCTGCGTTTTGCCGACGGGGCTTTTGCCGCCGGCGACGCCGCGGGTTTTTTGAGGAATAAAAGGCCTTTGCGGATGGCCGTGCAGTTTTCTCTTAACGAGGGCCGCTTGGCGGCATCCAATATCGTGCGCTTGTGCCGCGGCAAAAAGAGGCTGGCCTCTTATAAGCCGGTGGACCTGGGATACCTGGTGCCGATGGCCAACCGTTGTGCCTGCGGGTTTGTCTTATTTTTTCCTGTTCGGGGGTTTGTGGCCTGGATGCTTCATTATGTGATGTGCATCTATCGCAGCCTGACCTGGCGTCATCGCCTGGGCATTGTCCGCGATATGTTTTTAAGATAGGGCCCGCCGGCAGGAGCGCTTGAAAAAAGAGTGCGTTTCTTTCGCGGGGAGAGACAAGGGGGAGGGTTTGAGAAAAAAGCTGTTTTTTATCTGTATGTTCGCTTTGTGGCTGGGCGGTTGCGCAACAACCCCGTCGCAGAAATTTCCCTACACCACGCAGGTTATTTCCGGTGCGGAGTATTTTCCCCTGGTGGAGATGTGCCGCGCGGACGGCGTGACGTGGGATTACGATCCTTTGAGCCGGATCATTGTCCTAAAAAAAGATGCCAAAGAGATCGAGCTTTTGATCGATAGCGACCGCGCGATCCTGGGCGTCGCGCCGATCCAGCTTAAAAATCCCGTGGTCCTTCAGGATGGTGTCGTCTGGGCGCCATTGGAAGTCAGGGCCTATCTGGTCTCCGTGGCGTGTCCGGTCAAAGGGGGGATTCCCGCGCAGGATGACAGGCGGGCGGTGTTTCTTAGGCCCGTCAGGGTCGTTGTCCTTGATCCCGGCCATGGCGGAAAAGACCCGGGGGCCATCGGTAAGAACGGCCTGCGGGAGAAAGATGTTGTCCTGGATGTCGCCAGGAAGGTTAAAACAGCATTGGAACGCTGCGGCGTCGCGGTTTATATGACGCGCGAGGACGATCGGTTCATTCCTCTTCACGAAAGGCCGAGATTTGCGGAGCGCAAAAAAGGCGATATTTTTGTCAGCATCCACGCCAACGCCAACCGTTCGCGCTGGATCGAAGGTTTTGAGGTGTATTATCTGAGCGAAGCCGTTGATGACAACGCGCGGGCCCTGGCAGCGGTCGAGAATGCTTCCCTGGAGCTTGAAGAGGCGAATTTCCTGGAATCCTTTTCTTTGAAGGCGATCTTGTGGGACCTGATCCAGACGGAGAACCGCAGGGAATCGATCGAGCTGGCCCGGGATCTGGGCGACGTCGTTTCTTCCGTGATGAATTTAAAAATGAGGGGCGTCAAGGGCGCCGGCTTCGCGGTCCTGAAAGGTTCCTATATCCCGTCGGTCCTCGTGGAGATCGGTTATCTTTCCAATAAGGACGGCGAGAGAAAACTGGAAGACCCTCATTACCGCGCGCGCATGGCGGAAGCGATCGCCGCCGGCATCATGAAGTTTAAAATGTATTCGGAAACAGCGTCATCATAAAGAGGGCAAAATTGATGGATAAACCTATCGGCGTATTTGATTCAGGCATCGGCGGCTTGACCGTCGTGAAGGAATTGATCAGGCTCCTGCCTTGTGAAGACCTGGTGTATTTTGGCGATACGGCCCGCGTGCCCTACGGTGTAAAATCCCGGGACACGATCATCAAGTTTTCTCTCGAGAACACGTTGTTTCTCCTTCAGCAGAACGTTAAGATGATCGTGATCGCCTGCAACACGTCTTCGAGCCTGGCGCTGCCGGTGATCCGCCGGCATTTTAAGATCCCCATCATCGGCGTCATCCTTCCCGGGGCCAAAGAAGCGGTCTACGCGACGAAAAACGGCAGGGTCGGCGTGATCGGAACGCGCGCCACGATCAATAGCGGCGCCTATGAACAGGAGATTAAACGTCTGGATAACAGGATCAAAGTTTACAGCCAGTCATGCCCCATGTTCGTGCCGATCGTCGAAGAAGGATGGGTGAGCGATGAGATCGCCCTGCGCGTGGCGCAGAAGTACCTGGCGCCGCTCAAGGGAAAAGATATCGATACGTTGATTTTGGGGTGCACGCATTATCCGCTCCTCAAGCCTAAGATTCAGGCGATCATGGGTAAAGGGGTGCGGTTGATCGATTCCGCCCAGCAGGTGGCGCAGGAGGTGCGGCAGGTCTTGATCCAGGAAGGGCTCGTGAGTAAGAATAAGAAGCGGCCGACGCGCGAATTCTTTGTCTCCGACGAGGTGGCGATCTTCGCCAATGTCGCCAGCCGGTTTTTGGGTGAAAAGTTGGGAAAGGTCAAGAGGGCCCAGCATGTTTGAGGTTTCTGTTTCTATGTCTTTTAGCGCGGCGCATAACCTGCGGGAGTATCGCGGAAAGTGCGAAGAACTCCACGGTCACAACTGGAAGGTGGAGGCGGCGTTCCGGCGCCGCGGCCTCGATAAGACCGGCATGGTGGCCGATTTCGTGGTCCTTAAAAAAACGCTCAAAGACGTCCTCGACGAACTGGACCACAAATATCTGAACGCCATCGGGGATTTTAAAAAGGCCAACCCCACCTCCGAGCACATCGCCCGGTGGGTTTTCGAACGCCTTAAAAAAAAGTTCTCCGGCAAAGGCATCCGTGTCTCTTATGTCAAAGTCTGGGAGACGGATCAGAACTGCGCCGTTTACACAGAATAGATTTTTAAGCAAGAAAGGCCAGCCGCCAAGATACAAGCTTTACCGGTGACTTATGAGAAACAAGGCTGTTGTTCTTTTGTCCGGCGGTTTGGATTCGGCAACGACGTTATATCTGGCCCAGGACAAAGGCTTTGACGTTTACGCGCTGATCTTTGATTATGGCCAGCGCCATGGCCGGGAAGTCGCGCAGGCCAGGGCGATCGCCCGCAGGGCGAAGTGTTCCTTTCAGGTCAACAAGATCGTTTTGCCCTGGAAGGGGTCGTCTCTTCTGGACGGGGCGCGTCCGGTCCCTCGGGGGCGGTGCGGCAGGCGCGGGATACCGTCGACATATGTGCCGGCGCGAAATACGATTTTTATAAGCTTTGCGCTGTCGTATGCCGAAAGTATCGGGGCGCAACGTATTTTCATCGGCGCCAACGCCCTGGATTATTCCGGCTATCCGGACTGCCGGCCGCGGTATTTTAAGGCCTGGCAGGGTTTGGCCCGGCTGGCGACCAAAGGGGGGGTGGAGGGCGCGCCCGTAAAGATCGAAACCCCTTTGTTGCATTTTAAGAAATCCCGTATCATCAGGCTTGGGATGAAGCTCGGCGTTCCTTACGAAATGACGTGGTCGTGTTATCAGGGCGCAAAGAATCCCTGCGGCCGCTGCGACAGTTGTTTGCTGCGGGCCAGGGGTTTCAAGGAGGCCGGGGCCGAAGACCCGGCGTTACGATGTGAAAGCTAAAATTGCTGAAATATTCGAGAGCATCCAGGGTGAAGGCCTTTATGCCGGTGAACAACAGCTCTTCATCAGGTTTTACGGCTGTAACCTGCATTGCTCTTTTTGTGATACGCCCCTGGCACATTATCGGGAATATTCCGCAGAAGACCTGCGGCGGCAGATTTCTGCCTATGAGGGATATCACTCCTTGTCCTTGACGGGCGGGGAGCCGTTGGTTCAGGCGGAATTCCTTGTTTCATTCTTGTCTTTAGTGCGTCAACACCGGCCCAGGGTGTATCTGGAAACGAATGGAACGCTCGGGAAGGAATTTTTTCTCGTGCGCGACGATGTGGATATCGTGGCGATGGACATTAAGCTGCCTTCGTCCACTGGCGGGAAGCCTTGCTGGGATGAACACGCGGCATTCCTGAGGCTCGCCGCGGAAAAGGACATTTTCGTCAAGATCATCGCCGGGCTCTCGACGAAAGCGGAAGACATCGCCGCCTCATCGCTTTTGCTGGCGCCTTATGCCGGCCGCATCCCGGTCGTCCTTCAGCCGATGTGGCAGGATATGGGCGAGGAACTTCTGGGGCGGATGGAGGGATTTAAAAAGATCTTGCTTGAAGGCGGCACGCGTTGCGTGCATATTTTGCCGCAGGCGCACAAGCTGGCTGGAATAAAATAGTCTCAACGATCCGCGTCTCAAGGATGACGATCATGAAAAAGAAATCAAATTACGAAAATCTGCAGGACCATATCAGAAAGCTCAAGACGCCGGACATCGAGGTCTGGAAGAACCAGTATCCGGACAAGAAATACCTGATTCATATCGAGATCCCGGAATTCACCTGTATCTGCCCGAAGACC
>JAQUOM010000046.1 GCA_028717105.1 Candidatus Omnitrophota bacterium | reverse complement strand
TCATCGCCGGCATAGGCCTGTTGAAACTTAAAGAGACCGCAAGAAAGATAGGCGTCTTCATCAACGCGGCCGATATCCTCGTGGGCCTGCCGGCATTCCTTTTATCTTTTAACAGCGTCCGTGAATATACCTACGCCATGACGGCTTCCCAGGTGCCGCAGGGCGCGCCCGCGCTCGATGTCGAGGCGGCCGCGGCGGCTGCTTTTGGTTTCGTCGTCGCCATGAACCTGGCGGTCTTTGTTTTAAGCGGGATATTTATTTTCTTTTTCACCCGCCGGAAGGTCAAAGAACAATTCGCGGTTGCGCCTTAAGCGGCGCGAGGAGAAGACGGCCATGAAGGTTTTTACTTTTGTCCTAAGCGCGATGATGCTGTTTTTCTGTCTTGCGCCGGCGCAGGCGCTTGATTACGGAAAAATAGAGCTGCCGCCGCCCCAGACGGACGGCGGGATGCCCTTGATGCGGGCCCTGAAACAAAGACAGAGCCGGAGGGAGTTCAGCGACAAGGAATTGTCTCTGCAGGACCTTTCGAATCTCCTTTGGGCGGCGTTCGGCATCAACCGCGCGGATAGCGGCGGCCGCACGGCGCCGTCGGCGCACAACGCGCAGGAGATCGATATTTACGTCGCCGTCAAAGGCGGCCTGTTTTTATATGATGCCAGAAACCACATGCTTGAACCCGTCCTGCCGGAAGATATCAGGCCTGCAACGGGCCAACAGCCTTTTGTGAAAAACGCGCCCGTGAATCTTATTTTTGTGGCCGATCATCTGAAGATGGAAGGGATGACAGGCGAGGAAAAAGATTTCTATGCCGCGACGGACACAGGTTACATCAGTCAGAATGTCTATTTGTATTGCGCGTCCGTCGGCCTGGCGACGGTCGTGCGCGGATGGGTGAATAAACTGACGCTGACCAAGGCCATGAAATTGCGGCCCAGCCAGACGATCATCCTGACGCAGACTGTGGGTCATCCGGAATATTGAGCCGTCCCGGCATTTCCCTGGCGGGAAGTCCGAAGGGGCCGGCAGATACAACGAAGCAACCAAAAGTCGGGAGTCATAATAAAGGGAGGTTGTTATGAGGCGTTGGTTATCGGGTTTGGTTTCATCTTCGGCGTTCAGCATGGCGTATTATCCGTCGGAGCAGGGGGCGGCGGCTTGTTCGGTCTGGAACGGTCAGAAATTGGTGGTTGAGCCTTTGATGAAGTTTTTGACGGACGTCGCGGCCTTCATTCCCGATGTGCTCCTGGCTGTCTGTATCCTGATCACCGGTTGGGTCGTCGGCAGGATCCTGCAATTGATCGTGGCGGGTTTTCTTCGGGTGATCGGGTTTGATGCCTTCGCCCGCAAGACGGGGATGACGGAGCTATGGGGCGGTTCTGAAAAGGTCGTTGCGCACCGCTGGTTCGGCCTGTTGACGTTTTGGGTCGTTATGTTTTCCAGTTTCGTCCTTAGCCTCGACCAATTGCGTTTGCGGATCGCTTCGTCGGAGCTGGACCGTTTGTTCCGTTTCGCTTTTATGACGATAACCATCCTCGTTATTTTCGCCCTGGGGATGTTTTTAAGCATCATCTGTTCGAAACTGATCCGGGCTTTCGCCCAGCAGATCAAGGCGGAGAAGCCTGACACGTATGCCGCGCTGGCAAAAGGGATCATCCTGGTATTTACCATTCTGGCCTGCTTGTTGCAGATCGGTGTGCCGGAGGGTATCATTTTCGGGGCCATCGGTATTGCCTTTGCGACGCTCTGTTTGTCTTTCATCCTGGCTTTTGGATTGGGCGGCAGAGTGTGGGCCGGCCGGATGCTTGAGAAACTGCTGCGGTAACCGAAACCGGAGAATGTGCGAAGCCGAGCTCCTTACAGAACCGACTGTGCGAAGCTCGGCTTCGCACAAAGGCAGAGGGTCTGATGGCGCGTTTGCGAACGTGGTTATTTTTTATCGTGGCTTGTTTTGTTTTGGCGCCTCGGGGTCCCTTGGGGGCCGAGGAAAAGGCGGAGAAAGCTGCCCGGCCGGAGCCGCCGCCAGTGAGGGAATATGTGTCGACGACCCATATTCCCGGGCCGCATCGGGTCCTTCCTGCGCAGGACACGGTGGATTTGACCGGCAGGATGTTCATGGATTTCCGTTGGGAGCCGTCATCAAGCCCTTATCACGTCTGGTATTATGATTTCCATCTTTATAAAGGGTACGATACGACCGCCGTGCGCGAGATCTTCGCGAAGAGAGTCTCCGGTTTGTCGGCGGCCGTCAGCGTCCGGGCCGACTATTTCAAGGATGGCGAGAGCTATACCTGGTCTGTCGTGCAGGTGGACGCGGGGCCCAGGTTCAGCGCGCCTGTTTATCATACGTTCAGGGTCATAAAAAAGCCGGAAAAAACAGCTTATGGTCGCCGTTAACGTTGTGATCGTCCACGGCATCGGGAATACCCGGGCCGGTTATTCCGACGGCCTGCAGGAGGGCCTGCGCCGGGAATTTTCCCGGCATGTCCGAAAGGTCCTGGGCCGGAAGGTCGATACCACCGGGGCGTTGAATGTTTGCGAGGTCGTCTGGGAAGATGTTCTGGCGGAGAACGAGGGGAAACTTAAAGCCATCTTCGAGGCCGAGCTCAAAAAGCGGCGCCAACGGGACTCAAAGACCCTCCTTAAAGATATCGGCCTCATTATCCTGGTGTTTGTCCTTTTTGGGCTCATCTTTGAGAATCCCTTCGTGATCATCTTGCTTGGGGTCGGCCTCTTGGCTTTATTTTCCCAGTTGCTTTATAAGCTTCGCACGGCGTTCGCCGCGGAGTCTGTCTGCGATATCGTTGCCTACCATAACAAAGTCAATTATCGCCAGATACATAACAGGCTTCAGGAAGGTATTGACCGTCTTCGCGCGGGATCCGCGGCGCGCGGCATCACGTTTATTGCCCACAGCCTGGGGACGGTCATCGCGTCGGATTATGTCTACGACGCGCAGGAAGGATTGAACAACAGGTCGAAGGATTTCCGGTGCGCGAACATTTTTACGCTCGGTTCGCCTCTGGCATTGTTTGCCCTGCAATATGGGCCCGAAGGATTTCAAAAGCCGATCACGATCGAGGAAGAGAACGGCCGCTGGGTCAATATCCTCGACGTCGACGACCCCATCGGCTATAAGCTTAAACTCTTAAACGACGCTTATGACCGGGCGGTGTTGAAAGACCAGGAGGTCAACACGGGGCTGTTTGGTTTTTCGCACCTGAAATACTGGGATAACCGCATCGTGCATCGGACGATCGCCGCGAAGCTCGCCATCGATTGGCTGGGGCAGAACGGTTTTCTTGAGGAAGATAAACGCGCGCAGTTATATCGCGCCTATGACGAAGATTTGCGTTAAAACATTATCAGCCTTGCCATCGCAGAGGAGGTTTTATGAGATTCCCTTCGTTTGTTTTATCTTTTGTTTTTGCGGTAAGCCTTGCATCTGCGGCGGCGGAGACGCCGACGGAGCCTGATCCGCGCGCGATCTTAGGCAGGCTTCAGCAGAGGCTGGAGACGGTGGTCGGCGTGCTTTCCGAAGAGGCGCAGACGGCGGCCGACCGCATCTCCGCGGCGGACGTCGCAGAAGAGGATACGCGCAGCGTCCTCAAAGACCTTTGCGGCGCCCTCGATTACAGCGTGGATTGCGCCTATATTGACGCCCGCGGCGTCATGGTGTATATCGAACCCGAAGATTACCGAGCGCACGAGGGAAAAGACATCAGCGGCCAGGAGCATTTTGCCAGGCTCCGGGAAACAGGCCTTCCGGTGTTCAGCGGGGTGTTTCGCGCGGTGGAAGGTTTTGACGCCTTGGATTACGAGCATCCTGTCAGCGCCTCCGACGGGAAATGGCAGGGGTCTGTGAGCGTTTTGATGAAACCGGCGGATTTTATCGCGCTGGCCCTGGGGCCTGAAATGGACGGCCTGCCCTACGAAGTGATGGTGATGCAGACCGACGGTCTGGTCCTTTACGGCGACGAAAAGGAGATCGGCCGCCGGGTCTTTACAGACCCCATGTACAAGGATTTCCCGTCGCTTTTGGAGCTTTGCGGCCGCGTGGTCAAAGAAGAAACGGGCGAAGGCACGTATATCTTCACCGGAAAAAAGACGGACCGCCCCCGGGAGAAAAAAGCCTACTGGACGACGGCGAATGCCGGCGATCATGCCTGGCGTTTGCTTTTGATCGTCGAATAGCGAAAAGACAGAAGAGAGAAAAGCAGGATGCAAAGAAGAAAAAAGGTTTTGTTATGGCTCGCGGCTGCCTGCGGGCTTGTTTGCGGCGCTTTTTCTGCGGCGCAGGCGGATGTCCTCGAGAAGCCCGTCATCTACCTGTATCCGGAGACGGACGCACACGTCTATGTCGTCCTGGACGTGAACGGAGCGATTTTCAAGTCCGCGCCGGCATACGGAACCGGCTGGCACGTTTTTGTCACGAAAAAGGGGACGATCGACAATGCTTACGATTACCTGTTTTACGAAGCGGTGTTCGATCAGCCGCCGGTCCTTGTCCCGGGCAGCTGGGTGGTCAAGACCGAAGACCTCCAGCCGTGGCTTGACGAGAACCTTTTAAAATTCGGCTTAAGTATTTTGGAGGCCCAAGCGTTCAAGGAATACTGGCTCAACCGTTTGACCGCGGCGCCGTATTACGAGATCGGACTGGTGGACCGGACGTTCCTCGACGAGAATGCAACGCTGGTTATCATGCCGCGGCCGCGGACCGTGATCCGTCTCATGTTCTATTTTATTCCGTTGCAGGAGGCCCGGCCGTTCGTCGCGCCTGTCGTGGCGCCGCCGCCGGCGCGCGAAGGTTTTACGGTCGTGGAGTGGGGAGGGATTGTGTCGGAGGCGCCGGAAAGAGCGAGATAACATGGTTTCTTGTTTTTTAACTAAAACCAAAACCTGATGACTGAAACCAGAAGTCCGAAGGCCGAAAAACAAAGCTTTCGAAAAACCGCGGCCCTTCGTTATGGCCCGGTTCTTTTTTTGTGTCTTTTTTCTTTTTCGGTCGTTTTTGCGGACAAAGAGGCGCCCCCGGAGTTTGTGGTCAAGAGCGGTTACAGCTTCGGCCGATGCATGATGGGCTATTGCGACGTTGAGCTCGTCATCGAAGGCAGGAAGATCGTCTTCAGCAAATCCAGCCGGCTTTCGGACTTTCGTTATCCGCCGGTTCAGATCACGCGTTATCTTTCCGCTGCCGAATACAGGATGTTAAAAAACATCCTGGAGGCGACGGAATTCTCGTCGGCCGAGGAACGTTACGGCTGCCCGGATTGTTATGGGCAGGGCAAGGAGTGGCTGGAGGTCACGACGTCCCGGCGGGAGCGGCAGATCGAGATGGATTATAACGCCACGCCGGTCCCCGTGGAGAGCCTTCTGATTTTTTTGAGAAAGTTGCGCGATCAGATCGATGAGGGTAACCGTTAGCCGACAGGCAGGGTTTTTAACCTGCGGGGGCTTTACGGCGCAGACAAACTTCTTGATTCGCCCCTCAGGCGTTGGTAAAGTAAAAAGCAGGCAGGTCCTTATGCCCTTGAACTCTTTTTGCCGTTAATCCTGGTTGCAGGTATCATTATTTTTCTGGGTCTTGTCTTTGGCGAGATGGCTGTGCGCCTGAGGCGCACCGAGCAGGGGAGGTTGAGATGATGACAGAAACGATGTACGGATTTCTGGGAACAGTCTTTGTCATTCTGGGCGCGGCCCTCGGCATCGCCTGGCTCTTTTTGCCGTGGTTCCTCATGTCCAAGATGGACCGGATGATCGAGCTTTTGGAAAAGATCGCGGAGAAGGCAAAATGAAAATACTCGTCGTTTATTATTCATTCGACGGTAATACGCGCCTGATCGCCGAAACCATCGCTCAAGAAACGGGCGCGGATTCCCTTGAGCTGCGCACGGAAGATGAGCCCAGGAGCAAGGGGTTTTCCAAGTATTTCTGGGGAGGCCGGCAGGTGTTCATGAAGGTCCGGCCGGCTCTTTTTGCGTTGGATAAAGACCCGGCGCAATATGACTTTTTGTTCATCGGTACCCCGGTTTGGGCCTTTGCGCCCGCACCCGCCATGAGCGCATTTTTGGAAAAATCCGGCATCCGGGGCAAGAGGGTCGCCCTGTTTTGCTGTTCCGGCGGTGGCATGGGCAGGACGTTGGCGCGCATGGAGGAGGCCCTCGCCGGGAACGTGATCGCAGGGAGAATGCATTTTATCGAACCCCGCCGTACCCAAAAGGCGTCGGTGGAAAAGGCCCGCCGGTGGGCCCGAGAGATGATGTGACGAGACGGCTTGAAAAATTTTGCGGCCGGGTGAATGTCGCCTGTTCTGCAACGTCTCTAAAAAAGGAGAAGCTATGCGTCGTACCGCTGCCCTCTTTTTGTGCCTGGTATTGTGTGGATGTATCCAGTCCAAAGAACACCTGTCTTTTCAGGCTGACGGGACAGGGACCCTCGAAGTCCACCTGATGGTGCCGGAAGGCACGATCACGCTCATCGATTCCACGATGGGAAATATGATGCAGGGGATGGCGCAGGCCTTTGGCGGCGGCAAAGACGTGCAGATGCCGGCGTCCCTGGCCGAAGAGATGTTCTCCAGCCAGGATGAGATGTTTAAAAAAGCCAAAAAGGCCGGTTTGAACATTACGTTCAAATCTTTTTCCAAAAACATCCGCGACAAGAACCTTTATGTCGATTACACGATCGGCTTCGACGACGTCAATAAGCTGCTCAAGAGCGGTCTTATGATGGCCCATGTGGGCTTAGCCAGGGATGACCAGGGCCGCATGGTCGCTTTTATGAAGAAGAATGAAAAGAAGGCCAAAGAGTCCAGGGGGCAGGTGGCGGCTGCCGAGGCCGGTGAAGGGACGGCCCCGCAGAAGGAAGGCCGGGCGGATACGGCAGAAGAGAAGGAGATGAAGGATAAAATTGAGAAGGCGATGAGCCAGTTCAGCGTGGAATTGCGCCTGACGATGCCGACGCCTATCCAGGAAGTCACCGGGATCTTCGTGAAAGAAAACGAGAATACCGTCGCTTTTTCTTTGAAAGGGGACCTTTTCAAGGACAAGACATTGATCGATAAATACTACGGCACGCAAGATGACAAGACCGAGGCGATCGCCTCTGCCGAAGGGATCAGTTTTGCCCTTCCGACGCTCGCGGAAGCAATGGCGCAAGAGCCTCAAGGCGATGCGGCCCTTCCGATGCCTTCCGGAACGGCGGCCCCTGAACCTTCATCCGCAGGGACAGAAGAGAAACCGTCCCTGGACGAGGTCCTGGAAAAAACAGGGCAGGCCGACACGCGCCTGAAAGATATCCCCATGGGGACACGGGTGAAAGTATCTTTTAAGGACGGAGAGACCGTAGAAGGCAGGCTCGTCGCGCGCACAAGCGATTATATCCGGGTTGATTCCATCGGGATCCCGATGACTTATTTTATCGACACGATCTGGGAAGTCAAAGAGACAGGGAGCGGTGATGCCGGGCAAAGCAAATGACGCCCGGTTCATGCGCCTGGCCATCGGTAAAGCCAGGGACGGTGTCCGCCGGGGGCAGACGCCGTTCGGCGCCTGCATCGTCAGGGCCGGCCGCGTCGTCGCCTTGAGCCATAACCGGGTGTGGAAGAACACGGACATAACGGCCCACGCCGAGATCTGCGCGATCCGCGAGGCCTGCCGCCGCCTCAAAACCGTCGAGCTTTCCGGATGTATCATTTATTCGACGTGCGAACCGTGCCCCATGTGTTTTTCCGCCTGCCACTGGGCGAATATCTCGAAGATCGTTTACGGCGCGCGGATTGCCGACGCAAAGAAACTCGGGTTTGACGAATTGACGGTTTCCAACGCCGCGATGAAGAGGATGGGCGGCGCCGGCATCCGTGTCCAAAAGGATTTTTTAAGAAACGATTGCCTGGAGCTGTTTGCATTCTGGAAAAAGAAAGGCCGCCGCCGTGTTTATTGATGCAGGGGGGGTCTGCCGGCGGATTTTTATTCTGGCATGCGTGTCTGTTGTGACGGCCTGCGCTTCGGCGCAGGCGCAGGACGAGGCCGTGCGAGGCAATCGTGAAGGCTCTCTCGTCGTCGACGGCCGGACAAGGACCTATCTTTTGCACGTTCCCGAGGCTTATGACGGGACGCATCCCTGGCCCCTGGTGATCGTCCTTCACGGCGGCGGCGGTAATGCCAAGAACGCCCAGCGCATGACGGGGTTTTCGGACCTGGCGAACAAAAAGGGTTTTCTTGCCGTCTATCCGAACGGTACGGGCCGGCTTGCGGACCGTTTCCTCACCTGGAACGCGGGCAACTGCTGCGGTTATGCGTTGGACCATCGCGTCAACGACGTGGCTTTTATCCGCGCGCTCATCGAACATCTTCAGAAAGAATTCAAGATCGACAGCCGGGCTGTCTATGTGACCGGTATCTCCAACGGCGGAATGCTGGCCTATCAGCTGGGTTGCGAGCTGTCCGACAAGATTGCCGCGATCGCGCCCGTGGCTGGCGCCATGAATGTCGACGTCTGCCTGCCTTCCAAGCCTGTTTCCGTCATCGCCTTTCACGGCACGGAAGACAGACACGTTCTTTACCAGGGAGGGTGGCCCCTCGTGTATTATGACAGGCACGAACGCAAGGATAATTCCGTGGCCAATGCCATGGCGCACTGGGTTGAGCGTGATGCGTGCGATACGCGTTACCAGGAGATGGAGCGCGGCGATGTCAGGGTCAAGACCTGGTCTTTTTGCCTGGAAGGGACGGAAGTCAGCCTCTATACGATCTTGGGCGGAGGGCACGCCTGGCCGGGCAGCACGGCTGAAAAAATGTGGGGGGATCCACCGGAAATCGGCAGGATTTCAGCTACAGATATCATCTGGGATTTTTTTGATAGACATTCCAAAAGAGATAACTCTTGATTCCGTAAGGGTTTTGCTTCGTGTCATGAACATTTTCCAGCATGGTGAAGGTGGGGCATTTGGTTGTCTTTCCAGGCACGGCCATGGCGCCTGGGCGGGTATTTTCTATAAAACCCTTGATAGTGTGGTTTCAAGGTGGTAAAATCCTTCTTTTGGAAAGTCAGGGGAATCCCGTTGGGCCTTTGGGCGGCTGTCCAAAGGTTGATGGGGTCAGATCCGCAGGGATGAAGCTCCTTGTTTTCGAATGACAAACGGAGGTCTAACGGAATGAAGAAGATCCTTTATGTTGTTTTAGACGGTTTGGGAGATACCCCGATCAAAGAATTGGGGGACAAGACCCCTCTTGAGGCGGCATTGACTCCGAACATGGATAAGTTGGCCCAGAAGGGCAAGAGCGGCGTCGTCCATACGGTTGCCAAAGGAGTGGCCCCTGAATCGGACATCGCCGTGATCAGCCTCCTGGGGTATGACGCCCACAAATTTTATACCGGCCGGGGGCCCCTGGAGTCTTTCGCCGAAGGCCTGAAGGTGGACGACGGCAATGTCGCGTTTCGCGTCAATTTCGCGACCGTTGCGGATGACGGCCGCACCATCAAGGACCGCAGGGTCGGCCGGAACCTGTCGACGGAAGAAGCGACCATGCTGGCCAAAGAGATCAACAGCAAGGTTACGCTGACCAACGCGACGTTCGAGTTCAAGAACACCATCGGCCACCGCGGGATACTCGTCATCCGCACAATGCATTCCCAGCTCTCCGCGTGGATCACCAATACCGACCCTGCCTATGACCGCGAGGGCGTTTTTGGCCTCGCCAAGGAAACCTTTGAGCCCTATGTGGAAGAATCCAGGCCTATGCCGGGTCATGAGAAGTCTCCCGAGGCGCTCGAGGCGGCGGCCCTTTTGAACGAATTCACGCAGAAGTCCCATCGGGTCCTTCAGGATGCCGCCATCAACAAAAAGCGCATCGCCGACGGCAAGGTGCCGGCCAATGCCATCCTTTCGCGCGACGCCGGCGACCATCTGCCTAAATTCCCGCCGATGTCAGAGTATTACCATTTGAAATTCGGTTCTTTCGTCGAGATGCCCGTAGAAAAAGGCATTGCGCTTTTAACGCAGATCAGCATCGTCGACGTCCCTTCGCGTACCGGCCACCTCGACGTCGATTATTCCGTTTGGGCCAAGATCGCCCTCCAGAAGATCGCCGATTTCGACGGGCTTTATATCCATATCAAAGGGCCGGATGAGCCGGGGCATGACGGCGATTTCAAGGCCAAGAAAGCGTCCATCGAGGCGATCGACAAGCATTTCTTCGGGAATCTCCTGCCTCACCTGGATATGAAAGAAACCATCGTTGTGGTGACCGCAGATCATTCGACACCCTGCAAGCTTAAGGCCCATTCTCCCGACCCCGTGCCCTTGATCGTCACCGGCGGCAGCATCAAGTCCGACGGGACGTTGAGCTTTTCGGAAAAAGCGGCCGCGCACGGCTCTCTGGGCGAACTTTTGGGCAAGGACTTGATGGGATTGTTCATCAAGCTGGCGAAGGAATAATCAAGGGACAATATAGTTAAATCCCAAATCCCAATTTCCAAATCCCGGACAAATTCCGATAACAAAAATTTCCAAACAAAAAGTTTGGCCATTAGCCGATTGGAATTTGAATATTGTCTGGAATTTGGTATTTGGTGTTTGGGATTTTTTTTGAGATTTAACGATGGAACATTATGATGTCATTATCGTCGGAGCGGGCCACGCAGGGGCCGAGGCGGCCTATGCGGCGGCGCGGCTGAGGTGCCGGGTCCTTCTGTTGACGATGGACCTCGACGCTGTCGGCGCTATGTCATGCAATCCTGCGATCGGCGGCATCGGGAAGTCGCAGTTGGTCAGGGAGATCGATGCCCTGGGCGGCCTTATGCCCAAAGCTGCCGACGCCTGCGGCATGCAGTTCCGGATGCTCAATGCCTCCAAGGGCCCGGCTGTGCGGTCTTTAAGGGTGCAGGAGGACATGTTCCTTTATAAAGCGTTCATCAAAGCGGAGCTGGAACGGCTGGACGGCCTTGAGGCCCGCCAGGCCGAAGTCGTCGGCCTTATCGTCGATGCCGGCGCCGTTGTCGGCGTGAGGACATCTCTGGGGGAATCGTTTTACGCTGCGTCGGTCGTCGTGACGCCCGGGACATTCTTGAACGGCCTCATCCATATCGGCCTGACTCATTTTTCCGGCGGCCGGCTGGGAGAAGCGCCGAGCAGCGCCCTCGCCGAAGATTTGAAGCAGCGGGGGCTGCGCATGGGGCGGCTCAAGACCGGGACCTGCCCGCGCCTCGACAGCCGCAGCATCGATTTCAAAGCGCTGCGGCGCCAGGACGGCGACGAACCGCCCGTTGCATTCTCTTTTGCCACGCAGGGCCTGGCCGTCCGGCAGCGCCCGTGCCATCTGACATATACCAATCCCCGGACACACGAGATCATCCGCCGGGGGCTTGACCGCTCTCCGCTCTATACCGGCAAGATCACCTCGACGGGCGTGCGGTATTGTCCGTCCATCGAAGACAAGGTCGTGCGGTTTGCCGACCGCGACAGGCACCAGATATTCCTGGAGCCCGAAGGGTTTGATACCGTCGAGATCTATCCGAACGGCATCTCGACGAGCCTGCCTCTGGACGTGCAGCTGGAGATGGTCCGTTCCATCGAGGGCCTCCGGGATGCGCGCCTGATGCGGCCGGGATACGGCATCGAATACGATTACGCCGACCCCA
>JAQUOM010000045.1 GCA_028717105.1 Candidatus Omnitrophota bacterium | reverse complement strand
TGCTTGATTCTTGGGGCCATGCCAAAAAAAGTTGAGGATCTTCTCCAAAACAAAACCCCGCCTCAACTTGTCCTGATTGTAGGCCAGAAGAAACGGAATCGGCTTGTCAACGCGCCTCTTTGTGTCCGTCATGATCTATCAAGCGCCTTGTTCGCGAGCGCCTTGCGATACCAGGCAACAGTCCGCCGTAATCCTTCTTTAAAATCGACCTGCGCCCGGAACCCAAACTCTTTTCGGGCCCTGGAAATATCCAAACGCCTCCGCGGCTGTCCATCGGGCTTGATCCGATCCCAAAAGATTTCACCGTCAAAACCGGTGGTCAGTGCGACGAGGCGGACAAGATCCTTGATAGAAATCTCAAAACCGGATCCGAGATTTACCGGCTCCGGCTTGGCATAACGCCTGGCGGCCAAAACGATCCCTTCAGCGGCGTCTTCAACATAGAGAAATTCACGCGTCGGCTTGCCGGTCCCCCAAACGACCAAACGCGGCTTCTTTCCGGTCTTCCTGGCTTTTGCCATCGCGTCAAAGCACTTCCTGATCAATGCGGGGATCACATGGGAGCTTTCCGGATCAAAATTATCGCCGGGGCCGTAAAGATTCACGGGCATCAGAAAAATCGCATTAAAACCATATTGTTGCCGGTAGGCTTGCGCCTGCACCAGCAACATTTTTTTCGCCAATCCGTAAGGCGCATTCGTCTCTTCAGGGTAGCCATTCCACAGGTCATCCTCCCGGAACGGCACGGGAGCAAACTTGGGATAGGAACAAATGGTTCCCAGGGCCACGAATTTTTCTACACCGCACCGGCGGCCCATCTCCATCATCTGGACCCCCATCATAAGGTTGTCATAAAAAAAGCTTGCAGGATTCTCTTTGTTGGCACCGATCCCTCCCACCCTGGCCGCCAGATGAATAACAACCTGAGGCCGGGCTTCCCGATAAAGCCTTTTTACGGCTTTTCCATCTACAAGATCATAATCACGCCTGAGAGGGGCAAAAACATGCCGACAGCCCAACCGTTTGAGTGCCCGAACGACAAAGCCGCCCAGGAACCCCGCACCTCCCGTAACAACCACCCTTTTGCTGGAAAGATCTATATCGGCTGCCATGGTTCCCCGTTTATTTTATGCGCCCCCAAAAAGCGAAGTCATGATTCGTATAACGAAAACCTTTATTCCGGGATATCCGGATCCCATCACCCGGCGCCTCTCCCCCCATGAGCTTGATATCGTAATCGACCATGATCTTGATCACATCGTCGAAAGAAACGCGCGGCCGCCATTTTAAAACTCTCCTGGCTTTGGAAATATCGGCCTCAAGATGGTCCACTTCGGTCGGCCGGAAATAGTGCGGATCAATTTCGACCAACACATCTCCCGGTTCCAGGCCGGACCGCTCGGCCGCCGAAGAATTGACACGCTTGACGAACCCCTTTTTCCGAACACCCTTCCCGGTCCACCCCAAAGCAAGGCCGGCATATGCAAACGCTTGTTCCACGAACTCCTGGACCGTATGGCTCCTGCCTGTCCCGATAACAAAATCGTCGGGTTTCTTCTGCTGAAGGATCTGCCACATCATTTCAACATATTCCGGCGCAAAACCCCAATCCCTCCTGGCATCGAGGTTCCCGAGAAAAAGCTTCTTTTGTCTGCCCAAAAGGATATTGGCGAGAGCACGTGTGACCTTGCGCGTCACAAATGTTTCTCCGCGCCGGGGGCTTTCGTGGTTAAAAAGAATACCATTGCTGGCGAAAAGCCGATAACCCAGCCGGTAATTCTTGACCATGTTATAAGCATAAAGTTTGGCGCAGGCGTAAGGGCTTTGAGGTACAAAAGGCGTTGTTTCAGACTGAGGAGCCGCAGCCGCTCCGAACATTTCGCTTGAGGAGGCCTGACAGAGACGGACATCCTCTCCGCACTGACGGATGGCTTCCAGTATCCTCGTTGTGCCTAAAGCCGTGACGTTGCCCGTATATTCCGGCATATCAAAACTGACCCTCACGTGACTCTGGGCCCCGAGATGATACACCTCCTGCGGTTTAATGCCGTAAATCAGACGATTGATCACCTCGGCATCCGTCAAATCTCCATAATGCAAAAAAAGGCGGGCTCCAGAAACATGAGGATCAACGTAAATATGGTCGATGCGGCCCGTGTTGAAGGTGCTGGAACGGCGGATGATCCCATGGACTTCATACCCCTTGTCGAGCAAAAATTCCGCCAGATAAGAACCGTCCTGTCCCGTAATTCCCGTAATCAGAGCCTTTTTCATAACTTGTCGTCCTTTTTTGTGCCGCGTGCGTCATGATCATCTCTGTGCAGGATAAATTTAAAAAAACGGACAGTATCTCTCCACGGGTGGATCGCGCTGAACTGGCCGTCATAAACGGAAGCAATCGGGACGGATTCGATCCCGTACCCCGCGCGGGAAACCTCCAGGAGCATCTCCGATTCAATCTCGTAACGGTCCGTATTCAGGGCGATCGCACGCAGGGCCTTCATGGAAATAAGCCGAAAACCGCACTGCGTATCCGGCACGCGCTGCCGGCACATTCTGGAAATAATAAACGACATAAAGGCGTTCGTCACCTGCCTGATCAACGGCATCCCTTTAGGACTGTGCATCCTGTTGCCGACCACAATCCCCGGCGCCTTCTCGTGAAAGCAATGAACAAACTGATCAACATCCGAGGGCAGATGCTGGCCGTCTCCGTCCATGATGATCACACCGTCATAAACACGCCCCTTTAGGATCTCAAAGGCCTTACGCAAAGACGCGCCCTTCCCCAAATTTTTTTCATTGATGATCACCTCGGCACCCTGATCATGGGCCAGCTTCGCGGTGCCGTCAGAAGAACCGTCATCGATCACCGTCACGTCGAACCCTTTGTCTTTAAGGCTCTTCACAAGCCAGCCGATGGTCTTTTCTTCGTTAAAAGACGGGACAAGACAAATGTACTTCATTTTCGCTCTCGCTCCACTAATTTCACAGATTACTGAATCGAATACACAGATGAGAATTACCTTGACTCCCGCCGAATCGATCTGCGTTTATCTGTGTCTTCAGAAAAATACTCACTCCAAATTCATATGTTTTCTATCTTCAATCCGTGTAATCTGTCGCTTTCATCTGCGTCATCTGCTCTTAAATCTGTGTAATCGTTTTTCGAAATCTGTGCCGTCAGCGGGAATTTTTATTCCCGCCAGAATTCCCTGAACATCAGCCATTGCGTCGGATTTTTCCGGATTTGTTCTTCGATGGCGCGGGTATAGGTTTCGATATATTCATCTTCTGTCAGCCCTTCGGGAAACGGCGGAGAAAATACGATCGTATGGCGGTCCTGTTCGTCTCTGACGACAAAACCCGTAATGATGGCGGCGCCAGTCTTGATGGCCAAGGCCGCGGGGCCGCGGGGTATCATTTTTTTAGCTCCCAAAAAGTCCATCAGTTTTCCGTTGCCTGAAAAATCCCTGTCGCCCACCAAAGCCACCATATGATTATCGCGCAACGCCTTGTAGATCCTTCGGACCGCCACACCCAGCGAAGGCACGACTTCAGCGCCGATGCGTTCCCTTTGCCGGTTGAAAAAAGCATTGACCAAAGGATGGCGGTGCGGCAAGGCCACGGCCACAAAGGGATAACCCAATAGCGCCATGGACACCCCGCCCAACTCCCAGTTGTCCAAATGCGCCGCAACAACGATCACGCCCTTGCCCCTCTTTAAAGCCTGGTCCACGTTTTCCCGGCCTGATACGAAAACCGTTTTTCCTATATCTTCAATCTTGAGGTATTTAAAACGAAAAAACTCGATGAGATATTTGCCAAAGAGGATAAACACCTGTTTAGCATAGCTATGGATACGATCCAATTCTTGCGGCGGCAGGATCTTTGAAAGGTTTCCAATCACAGCTTTCCTGTCGCGGGGGGAAATATAATATTTAACATAAGAAAGGGCGATGGCCACTCCGTAAGCGGCCCGTAACGGCAACAGTGTCGCCAATAGATACCCTATCCTGTAAAACACGTAAGCAATCATAGGCTGTTTAAAACAAAGACGGCAATGTCACGCGAAGACGCCGGTCTGGCCAGGGAGCGCCCGGTTGATCCCGTCAAAGAGCCGCCGGCCGCCAACATGCGTGTCACGACACAACGGACTGCCGGCACGACATCATCAACGGTCTGAGCGCTCAAAGCGGCCTCGGCGTCAACAAGAAATTCCGTATTCCTGGCCTCCTGGCCCGGGATCGGATTCAAGATAATCATCGGCAGCCCCTTCGCCAGGGCCTCGGCCGTCGTAATACCGCCCGGCTTGGTGATCACAAGATGCGCCGCGCTCATCAACTGGTCGATCTCATCCGTATATTTAAAAACCAGGATTCTTTTTTTAAAAGTCTGAGACGCCAGCCACCGATAGAGTTTGCGATTAAGGCCGCAGACGACCATCATCTGCAGAGGAACTTCGCATTCATCGAGGCGTTTGATGATCTTCCGGATAGGGCCCAGCCCATGACCGCCCCCCATGATCAACGCGGCAGGGATGTCTTTGTCCAGCCCATATTTGACGCGGACTTCCGTTTTGTCCGTCTGCTTCGAAAATTTCGGATCAACCGGAATCCCGAAAACATGCACTTTTTCTGGGGATACGCCTTTTTGAACGAGCCATTCCCTGGTCTTGTCAGAGGCGACGACATAAGCATCCACTTCGTCGTAAACCCAGAAGGAATGAGGCGCAAAATCCGTCAGGATGCCGTAAATCTTAAAAGACCCTCCTCGTTCGCGTTTATAGGCCGAAAGGACCCCGCACGGAAACGCCTGCGTGCAGAGGACCGCTTGGGGTGCTACCTCGTTGAGCAAACGGGATAGTTTGTTAAAGGAAAGACGGTGGATCCAGCCCTTGAGTCCGGCAGATCTTTTGACAAACGATGGACGGTCGTAGAGGAATCTCCAGACGGCCGGGATTCTTTTGATAACAAAAAGATACACCCTATGGGTGACCCGTTCCGCTATGGGAAAAAGGTAACGGAATGCGTTGACGCACTTGACAGAGACAGAAGGGTCTGAAACCTCAAAACCCCGCTTTAACGCCAGGGCAGCGCTATGGTGCCCCGAACGCTCCGTAATATAAAAAACGATGATTTTTTTTCCTGAAAGCATGGGGAATACTTTAACACAAAAGCCTATTCATTTCAATGAGTTTGAGCATATTGAGGCACGAAAAAGGAGGGCAGGAAATGGAGGTCTTATGGGGGTATTTTTACGGCTGCTTTTCGGCCGATTCAACAGACGTAGCGGCCAAATAAACCATACCGAAAGAAACAAGGCCCTGGATCCTTACAGGAAGGCGTTTAGGGTCGGCTGTCATCCATATCTTGTACTTGGCGGGTGTGCTTTCGATATAAAAAACGCTGAAAACCCCCAAAGGGACTTTCAGTTTTGTTCTGGATTTGACGCTCAACACAAATTTTTGGGTAGGAAGATTTATCGCATAGGCCTTGCCGACATCCAGGGCGGGGTCGTTACGCAAGCGGTAAATCATGAGAAGAACATTCTGCAACGGCTCCTCAGAGCCGAGGACCTGAGTCTCGAGGGGCCTGTCTTTTACGGCCTTGCTGATCGTGACGCTGCGGCCATCGTCTGCGTAGATCTCTTCGATGCGCTCCGCGCGGCCGAACAACTTGATATTCCTTTCAACGCGGCGCGGAAAAGAAAAATCCTCCCTTCCGTACACATCATCCGTGTCGTTGACGGATAACGTCTCAACCTGCATGCGGACATGCTGCTGTCGCTCGCCGCCGCGGAGGACGGTCCCCGCATACGCCAGAGATCCTTCGCCCACTTTAAAAATATTAGAATAGACGCCGAAGCGAACGACTTCTCCCGACGGAAAAACCGCTTCGACAGCCGCCTTCTCATCGCCCGAAAACGCAGGAAAAACACTTTGAATCCCCGGCGCGCGGCCATTCCGGTAAACAACAAATACGGCCAGCAAAAGGACCGGGATGATCAGGAAAAAAAACAAAATACGGGAGCGTCTCATGGTTTGAAGAAATCCTTTGCCTTGCGTTTGTCTGCGATATCCTTGACATCCTGGTACTCCACATACGTCAGGTCGGGTCGTCTCTGGCATACCCTTGCGATCATCGCACCCTTGACCGCATCCGGATTCTTGCGCAGGGTAATATAGCGAAAATCCGTACCGCATTGCGGACAATATTTTTCACGCGCGTACTCAATGCCTACGTGACGACAGGAAAAACAATCCCCCATCAATTCACCCGCCACAAGCAAGTGCCCGGCAACGGTATCGTAGTCCAGTTCCTGGCCAACGCGTAAATAGACCTTTTCCATCAGATTGCTCCAGCGTGGTTATTGTATCTTGGGATTTGGTTATTCGAAATCGTCATGTTTTTGCCAAATATATGCCATCTCCTTCGCAGACATCTCGCAGAACTCCCAAGCCAATCTCCTGCCCCTTCGACGCCCGCTCGATCGGTTTACGATCGATCTGCATGGAACCGACCGTCTGCCTGAAATTGGTATTCTTTCCCTTGATCCAGACGGCATCGCCGATTGCCAGGGGAACGCGACACTTAAAGACCGCCGCTTTTACCTTTGGAAAATAGTGCGAGATCTCTCCTGCCGGGATCCACGGCGTCTTGGCGTGACTTTTCGCCGTTTTTGACGGACGCGATGCTCGATGCACAGGCTTTCCCGGCCGTCTGCGCGTTTTATGTCTTACGGCGCGTTTTTTACGGCGAGGGACCATCCTGCGATGATAATGTCTCTGTCTCCGACGAGAAACAGGGCGCCGGCGCGGGCCCGCCCGTCTTTTCTTCCGAGGCGCACGTCTTTTTTTACGCTTTTTGAACCCGAAAACACGACCAAGCGCTTTAAAAAATTTTCTAAGAACCATACTCAGGGAGACGCATCAAGCGAAACGTCAATATTCAGGTCGCCATGGAGGGTATTGTGGATGAGGCACGACCGTGCCGCTTCCAGGACCGCACGGGCGCGCGGCCCCGGTTCGGCATGAGGCAAATGGATCTTTGCTTCGACAGCCGCAATGGATCTCTTGTCATCGCTTAACCGCCAATCAAGAGAAATAGAACACTCTTGCGCATCGATCTTGGCGTTCTGACAATAGCGCACGACATAAACGCCGATGCACGTCCCCAGCGAAGCGATAAAAAGTTCCGGCGGCGACATCCCTTCGTCCCGCCCCCCTTTATCCACAGGAAGGTCTACAAGCACTTTGTGGCGTTCGGTGGCGGCTTCAAACTGTATTCCATTTTTATATGTGACTGTCAATGTATTCATGGAAAACCTCATGAAGGATTGTGCTATCTTGACAGGGTCCTGCTATGCGCCAGATACGGCCGTCACACCATTTTTGCCCGGGGGAGCGCGCCGGATGATCCGCACATTCTCGACAACGCCCGTCCCCCGTGGCATCATGACGAAAACCATGCCCGCGCCTGTATCCGCCGCAACACGGCAAAAAAACAAAGACGCATCAAAATCTGTCCCAGTGGATAAGCGTCGATATCTCCCTTTTGAGCGGCTGCGGCTTTTCGTCCGATTCTCCAACGGAAACCAGACTCACCAGCTTCATCTCCGAAGGGGCCCCCGCAAAGGTTTTGACTTTTTCGGCATAATCCTTTTTATCGCCTGCAATCCAACAGGCGCCCAGACCGGATAAAGACAAAGCCAGCAAGGCCTGGGTCGTCGCCGCGCAGCCGTCTTCCAGATAATATTTTGTATCCATGCAAAAAATGATGATGCAGGCCGCAGCCTGTTCGACAAAAGCACCATTAGGGGAAACAAGAAGGGCCAGTTCTTTAAGGCGAGATTTCTGGGTTACGACCACAAATTCCCATGGTTGGACATTTCTTGCCGTCGGGGCCTGCGCCGCAGCCCAGACAGCTTCCTCAAGCAGCTCTCGGGAAATATGGCCATTACGATACTTGCGGACACTGCGCCGCCTGCTGAAAATACGCTCAAGATCTGCCATGACGCAACGTCACGCCTGATCCGCGACCGTCAAGACCGAATCGAGTTCACCGAACGGGTTTTTCTCAGCAACAGGGTTTTGCGTATCCTGGGTCCACTTGCCGTCAACGACAAACCGGTATTTGTACTGGCCGGGTTTGAGGTCAACCCGCCTCTTCCAGACCCCGTTACCCTTCACGAGGCGCGAGGCGTCATCCATCGCCCAATTATTGAATTCTCCGACGACATAAACGCTTTCATCGGCCGTCCCGGCAAAACTGAATTCCACGGCCGACAACTCACGCGCTTTCTTTTTGACGATCTTCTTCATGGCGGCCGTGATCTTTTCCATCAGGGCCCCTTCGCCCGTGATGATCTCGCGCGACAAACTATAATAATCCTTGGCGCCGCGGCTGTATTTATCGAAGGCAAAGATGGTCTTGGCCTCGGATTGGGACTCTTTGATCTTGACGTTGATATGAACGATCGTATTGAAAACTTTTTCTCCAAAGACCTTCTTGATCTGATTGAGGACATTGAACGAATGCCGCAGGCGCGAATCGAAATTATTGACGAGGACACGGTAGGCAACGCTGTGCCCCAGGCGGTCCCTCACAAGATCGACGATCTCCACAAGCCTTTTGACCCCGTCGACGGCAAACCGCGATGCCTCTACGGGAATGATCATCTGATGGGCCGATCTGATCGCGTTGACCGTCAAAAGCCCCAGATTTGGAGGACAATCGATCAGGCAGTAATCGTAATCATTTTTAAGGTCCTTGAGGACATCGCAAAGCCGCGATTCCCGCCCGATCTCGTCGGCCAGCTCCTGGTCGATGGTCGAGAGCATGATATTGGAAGGCGCTAAATCAAAACCAGGCGCAATATGAACGATGATGTCTTTGAGGGAACATTTGTTCTTGCTGATCTTGGACAAACAATCGTAGATACCGATCTCCTTCTCGACGCCTAATCCCATCGATGCATGAGCCTGAGGGTCTAAGTCAATCAAAAGCGTCTTTTTGCCGTTAATCGCCAACGCCGCCGCCAGATTGCTGGCTGTCGTGGTCTTACCGCATCCGCCTTTTTGATTGGCAACCGCAAAAATCTCCATAGCACCTCCGGTCCTTGAATAAAAAACGTTATTTGACGAATTCGACTCCATCTATCAATAGAACCCCCTTCTTGGGGCGCACATTCCATTCTTCAAGAGAAAACGACAGTTGGCTCAAATGGGACCAATCGTGTAACGAGCGGAAATCTTCGCGGGGGATCTCGATGCGTTTCCAGGAATGTCCGACGTTCCGGAGATACAGGCTGGAGGCTTCTTTGCGTTTGTTTATGAGGCTCACTTTAACGATCCCGTCCTTCTGGTTATCGTCGCCGGTCAGACGCAGGGAAAAACGGATCTTTCTATATTCCCGGAGGTCGATATCCGGGATCTCTATCGACATCGTCTCGACCTTCGACGTCGCGCGATTGAGAAAATTGAAATCCAGGCGGTAGGGCCCATCGTGTGTCGCTAAAGTCAAGCGCCGCGCGACATAAAGGGTCTCGTGTCGCACCGACACGATCAACTTGAGCGCCGCCAGGACGAATAAAGCGCTCAGCAAAAACAGGAGAACACGGATACGGTACGACGCGTGCTTCTTGGCCTGTTTCTGGGGAGACCTTTTTTTCTCAAAGAATGTCTGAGCAATATGATCTGAAATTTCTTTTTTCATTGTAACATCAAAGAAAGACTTGTCAACATCTTCTCTCACTCGAATCTTCGTTCGGCGCACAGACTTTGTGCTCGAACGCTAACCCCCTGCAACCTAAAAGAGATACGAAGTCAGGCTAATAAGGCTCCGTGGGGTCCAAGGACTGATCCAGCACCTGCGGCGGCTCTTTCCCGATGAAGTGATAGAAGTTTTTTAGATGCAGCCGATAAAGTTCGTCAAAAGCGGCGTTTTTATCTCCATACCACCAAAACCAGTCGCTTCCTTCCAGGATATGGATCTGTTTCATAATGCGTTCATCCTTGAGTTGTTCGGGAGTGACCAGTTGACGCGCCTGCGCCAGGCACTCCCACGCGGCATTCTTGGCCGGATGCCCCATCCATTTATTCAACGTGCCGTGAATCCACGATCCGGTGGCCATGGCCGGCAATGAATGCCGTACGTCATGCTTCCGGAGATATTCACGGACCGTGACGGCCCGCGTATATGTCGATTCGCTTAACCTCTGGTAAAGCGCCCTTAAAAAATCCCTGCCGTCGTTTCGATAATATTCCCAGGCATTTTCTCCGTCGAGCGCGACCGTCACCAAACAATCTTCATCGCCGAAATATTCATGGATCTTCAAAATGTGGTACATAAAGTTATCGACGGCGTCCTTGGAGCGCCAGTGCTGATATTCAAACCCGATAAGATCCGAAAGGTACTTATCGCGAAAAAGGACCGTCAGGGGCCCGTTGCTCGAGCGCACAGCGTACGGCCGGTAGAGAAGGCGTCCGTCACGATGAACCTTTTTGACCGTGTTCCATAGCATCGCCTCGTCCGTCACGATCCAGCTTAAACCCGCCTTGGCCAGCATCGGCAGGATTTCCATGGACAAAGCCTGTTCCGAAGGCCACATGCCCACAGCCGCATCTCCGAAATGCTCACGGTAGTACCGGACCGATTCCTTCACGTGCCATATCGCATCCTGGGGCTGGGAAAAAATCAGCTTCGGCAACGGGGTATGCGGATTGGCATCCCGGGCGGCGAAAGACGAAAACAATAACGGAAGGATCGGATGAAAATACGGCGAGATGCTGACTTCAAGTTTTCCTTCATCCTGCAGGCGTTTATAGGCCGGCAGGATCTCCTTTAATATCCCGAACTGCTTGGCGACGACGACGGCCTTATCTTCTTCGCTAAAATACCTCCCCTTTTTCACCAAGGCGCGCAATTCGGCAAGCCCCGAACGGAAATAAGGATCAATCCAGGAAAGATTAAACCAGACCTGGAGATCCAAATAATCCTGGTCGGACAGATCGTAATCGTCATGCTTCTTTAAAAACAACTCATAATACCTGGGATGAACGGCAACGATATGGTTCAGGTCGGCGGAAAAAAAGTTATCGCGGATAAACTTCTTCTCGTCCGGGGTGAGCTCAGTAGCGCGTTTTTGCGTCAAACGCAGGAATTTATCCGTCAGGCCGCCTGCGGCATAGTCTTCAAGCTGTTCAAACAGGGACGGAACGATGTTAAACGTCTGGTGGACATCCGGGAATTCATCCAGAAGAAGCGCCATATCCAGGTAATCCTTGGTGCCGTGAAGCCGCGCCCAGGGAAGCTCCGCCTCCCCCGTCCGGAGGTTCTTGTAATACGGCTGGTGCATATGAAGGATGAATGCGAGATAGACCATAGAAAAATAATGACACAGATTAGATAAACAGATTACACAGATTCCAAAACATTTTTGTATCAGCTATACCTAAATATGCAAGATATATTACCATGCTCAGGGTCAATTTGCAAAACAAACCCCCTCCTTTCATAACCCATTCTGATTGAAATCGGGCTTGAATCAAGGAGTCTCTGGCAAGAAGAGGCAAAAAAGAACCCCCGGGTTTCCCCGGGGGTTCTTGTAGAACAACGCTGCAACTTCTAGGTTAGAAGCTGACTTTGCAGGAAGCGATGGCTTCTGTAGCTGTCTCTCTGGCTTTTTCGCCGTCATTCGACTTATCGAAGGCTCTGCCAGGCATAAACCAGCCAGCAAGCAAACCGAACTGAACGTC
>JAQUOM010000044.1 GCA_028717105.1 Candidatus Omnitrophota bacterium | reverse complement strand
TTCCCGGGTATCGCAGGGCTTTACGGCATTCCCATGTGGGTGTTTTATGTCAATCGCGGCCAGTGCATCGCTTCGGCGGGCATCCGTTCAAAGGACGAAGCGATGCTGGAGTTCCTGCCGGCCAATAAGGCTTATCAGTTGACACCGACCCAGGGGTTCCGTACTTTTGTCAAGCTCCGCCGCGGCAAGGCATGTTCTTTTTATGAACCGTTTTCGGCCGCCGATAGCGTCCGTTCGGGGAAGGACGGCATTTCCAACGCCTTGATCATCAGGCCGCACGAACTCGCCCTGACCGAAACCAATCGTCTCCTGGGGCTCCGGACCGATGTGGTTTATTTCTGCATGACCGGCGCACCGTACGCGGCCCTCGTGCGCCGGGTCTCGGTGACCAATCTTTCGTCTTCTCCGGCGGACCTGACGATCCTCGACGGATTAAGCGCGCTGGTGCCTTACGGCGTCAATAATTTCTTCTTAAAAGAGATGAGCCGGACCATTGAAGCGTGGATGACGGTCGAGGGGATATCTTCCGGAGTCCCCCTTTACCGATTATCGACGGATCCGCGCGATACCGCCCAGGTTTCTTTTGTTAAAGGAGCCCACTTCTATCTGGGGTTTGAAGAAGGCCGTTCGTGCCGTTCGAACAGGATCATTGCGGATCCCGGGGCCGTTTTCGGCCAGGAGACAGACCTGATCCGTCCCTTGCGGTTTGAAGAGGCGAAGGAATACTCTTATCCGGCGCGCCAGGCGGCAACCAATAAGATGGCCTGCGCATTTTCTTTTTTGCGCTGGCCGCTCAAGCGCGGGGAGGAGCGGGCGCACGTTTCCCTGGTCGGCCATGTCTTCGATGCCGCAGACGTCAAGGCCTGCGGCCTGGCGGAGATCGACGCGGGGTTTATCCGGGCCAAACGCGAAGAGAACCGCGTTCTCATCGGCGGGATATCCGACAGGATCTTTACTTCAAGCGGCCTTCCGGTCCTCGACCGGTACGCCCGGCAGACGTACCTGGATAATTGCATGCGCGGCGGCCTGCCCGTGACGCTGGTTTTAAACGGCAAGAAAAAGACGGTTTATGTTTTTTCGCGAAAGCACGGGGACCTGGAGCGCGATTACAACAGGTTTATGGTGACCTCAACGTTTTTTAGCGAGGGGGAAGGGAATTACCGGGATGTCAACCAGAACCGCCGCTGTGACGGATTTTTCAATCCCGACGTCGGTGACCAGAACCTCCGCGATTTCATCAATTTGATCCAGCTTGACGGTTATAATCCCCTGGTTTTCAAGGGGCGCAAGTATATCGTCCACCCCGATGCCTTCTTGGCCGGCGGGTTGTCCGAGTTTTTTCACGACAAGGATTCCAAAAAACTGGCGCACATCCTCTCGAAGCCTTTCAGCATCGGGGAGGTTTTTCATTATCTGCAGGACAACAAGATCCATACAGCCTGTTCTTACGATGTATTGATCCATCGGGTCCTGTCTTTGGCAGAGCCTTCCGAAGAGGCCGCTTTCGGCGAAGGATACTGGTCCGATCATTGGACATATAACACGGATCTTCTGGAAAGTTTTTACGCGCTTTATCCGGAGCAGATGAAAGTCCTTCTTTTTGAAGACCGGACGTTTACGTATTTTGACTCACCGGCCTGTGTTAAACCCAGGGCGGAGCGTTATTGCGTCCGGGAAGGAGAGGTCAGGCAGTATCACGCTGTCTTTGTCGATGAGGAGAAGAATCTTTTGATCCAGAGGCGCCATGACAACAAACACAAGGTGCGCACGCGCCATGGGGACGGCGAGATTCTCAGGACGACCCTGATCGATAAGCTTGTCTGTCTTTTGATCAATAAGCTCGCGACGCTGGATCCTTGCGGCGCCGGCGTCGAGATGGAGGCGGACAAACCGAATTGGTATGATGCGTTGAACGGCCTGCCGGGGCTTTTAGGGTCGTCGCTTTCCGAGACGTTTGAGATCAAGCGTTTGATCCTTTTCTTAAAAAAACTTTTTGACGACCTGCGCGTTCCGGACGGGCAGAAGGTCGAACTCGTCGGGGAAGTCCATGATTTCATGTTTCGGCTTAAAGGGCTGCTGGAGAGCCCGTTCTCCGATGAGGAGTATTGGGACGAGTCCCACGCGGCCAAAGAGGCATATCGCGCCGCGGTCAGGCGCGGCGTGGACGACGGCGCCCTGAAAGCCGTAAGCGCGGGCGACCTGAAAGCATTTTTTGACCTGGCTCTGCGAAAACTGAATGCCGGGATTGCCAAGGGATATGACAAGGCCAGCGGTTGTTTTACGACCTATTTTTCTTATTCAGCCGGCAAGCATGAATCCCATTCAGACGCCGCCGGCAGGCATCGCTTGGTGGCCCGGGAGTTCCGCCAAAAGAGGCTTCCCTTGTTCCTTGAGGGTATTGTCCATGCTTTGCGCACGGAACATTCCCGGAGCGCCGAGATATACCGGGCCGTCAAAAAGAGTCCTCTCTGGGACAGGAAATTGCGGATGTACAAAGTGAATGCCTCCCTGGAAAAAGAAAGCTTTGAGATCGGCAGGGCCCGGGCTTTTGCGCCGGGGTGGCTGGAAAACGAATCCATCTGGCTTCATATGGAGTATAAATATCTCCTGGAACTTCTGAAGAACGGTTTACTGGAGGAGTTTTATGAGGATTTTTTTGAAGCGGCGGTATGTTTCCAGAAGCCGTCCCGTTACGGACGCAGTATTTTGGAGAATTCCTCTTTCATTGCTTCCAGCGCCCATGTCGATCCGTCGGTGCACGGCCAGGGCTTTGTCGCGCGCCTGAGCGGTTCAACGGCCGAGTTCATCCATATGTGGCTTTTGTTGTCCGTCGGTCCGTCGCCTTTCTTTTTGGACCAGGGCGGCGCGCTTTGTTTGCAGTTCAAGCCGTCCTTGTCGCGGACCCTGTTTACTGTCAAGGCGCGGCAGGATACCTGCGTCGATATCGACGGCCGCCGACGAGAGGTGCGGACTTCCGCGTCGGCTTATTCGTTCCTTTTTCTCGGCCGGACAGTGGTGACGTATTTGAATCCCGGCAAGAAGGATACGTTCGGGCCCAAAGGCGCCGCCGCGACGCGCATCCGTCTTTACGACGACAACGGCCTGGTGAACGAGGCGCAGGGCGGTATCGCGGGGGCCCCGTTTGCGGCCCAGGTGCGCGACGGCCTTATCCGCAGGATTGAAGTTGATTTGGGTTAACGTGCATGAACCCCGGGTTTTCGTAAGGCGGCAGCCTGCCGGATCGCCGCGAAACCGAAAGGGCCTAAAAGAATAATTCGTCAATTCACAGCGAGGTGGACGATGAGAATAAGATGGATGGCCGTATGGTGTTGTGCGATGGGGGTATTAGCCGGTTGCGTGAGCTTGACGGAAACAGGGGACAGGTATCGGGCTGCCGTCCAGACCTTCCGCGACGGCCAGACCTATTTTTCCATCATGCACCTCAAGGCGATCGTGAAGGATGATCCAAACTCTCCTTACGCGCCGGCTTCCATGTTTGCGTTAGGCGAATATTATTTTGATAACGCCGATACCTTTAACGCCGTCAAAACCCTGTCGGATTATGTGCGTCGTTATCCGAAAGACAAAGGCGTCGTTTTTGCCAAGCTTATCATTTACAAGATCATCACCGAGATCAAGAAAGACGACGAGCTCAATGAGCAGCAGGCGGCGTTGATCAAGGAGATCCGCAAGGAGCTTTTCTCCCAGCCGCTCTTTTTGATCTTTTACGACCGCAAGATCCCGCGGTCCTATAAATCCATCTTTGATCATTCCTATCTGGTTTATGACTACGTCGACAAGATCAAGGTTTTCCGCGATGACAAAAACTTCCTCGAGCTTTCGCCATAAGGCATGGCGGCGTTTCCTGCTTGTTTTTTTGGGATTGGTCGTTTTCTGGGCCTCGGCGAATGCGGCTTTGACCGTGGTGCTCCATGTCCAGTTGTCGGCCCTGAAATCCCTTTTTGCGTCTGAGGCCCTGAAGTTGGATTACGCGGGCGCCTTCATAAATATTTTTCAGGGGGCCACCGTTAAAAATCTGTCCTGCCACGACGATCAAGGGCTTCTGTGGCGCGTCAAGCGCTTGGACGTCGGCTTCAACATTTCTTCCCTTTCCAAGGGCAAGATCGAGGTTAAAAACCTCACGTTTGCACAGAGCCGTGTGGAACCGGGTTGTTTGCTGGCGTGTTCCGGCGGCCTGCGCCGTATCGTCAGCCGGATGGATACAAACGTCGGTTTTTTCGATACGACATATTTTGACTGTGACGAGCTTTGGCTGGGGGATGCCGCGGCCGTGGCGTTCCACGGTTATCTCTCATCTCTTCAGGGCGGATTGTACGTTTCCAAGGGAGAGGTTGCCTTAAAATCTGTGCCTTTTCTGGAAGACAGGGAACAGGGTGTTTTAAAAACGGCGGCGCTGGCCGAACCCTTCGATTATCTTCTGGATGTCGAAGCCGCCGGCAATACCTGGAAGATCGTGCGGTTTGAGCTGACGAATACGGTCCTGCACGGTTTGGGGTCGGGGAAGATCTTCGAGGCCGCATCGGACAGGCCTCGCGCTGACTTTACTTTGAGCATTCCTCATTTGATCTTAGACGACCTGCCGTTGATGAATAGCGATAGCCTTCAGACGCGCGGCCTGGCGGAATTTGTTTTTAGCGCGGCGGGGCCCTTGGAGCAGTTGAAGAAGAAGGCCGCCCTGAAGATCGTCAATGCCGACGTCGAGGTCTTCGGCAGCTTCTCCGTGCGCAAGCTCAACGGGACGCTGACATACGAGAACGATGCGATTTCTTCTTCCCGGCTCGATCTTTTTATCAACCAAGTCCCTTTCCAGGCGGATTTTTCTGTGGCATGTCTTGATGTGCCTACGTTGATTTTCAACGCGGCCTCTGTCCCCAAGGGCGGCGGGCCCAGCGATTTCACCCTTCAATTCGACGGGCATTGGACCAAGGCCGGGCAGCTGCGCGGCGATTTAAGCGGAACCTGGCGTTATTTGTTCCAGGACCTGGCCCATGATCTCACGGTTGCTTTTAAGGGATTCGGCGCGGGGTTCGACGAAGACCTTTTTGTCGCCTCTGAAAGCATGTGTCTGTCTTTGAATGTCACATCGCAACAGGGGCAGGCCCTGAAGAAGGAAGTTTTTCGCCGTACGTTCGTCCTGGAAGATCTTTTTGCCATTGTCAGGAGACAGAAAGACGGCTTTTCGCTCGACCCCATGAAAGCCGGATGTTACGGAGGGACGCTCGAGGGCCGCCTCTTTGTTTATTCCGCGCCGGAGACTTTCGGCGCCGATGCCGAGGCCCATTTACGGGACGTCGACCTCCACGCGTTTGCCGAACAGGCTGCCGGAGAGACGTCTTTGATCGTGGGGCGCCTGGACGGAGACGTAAAGCTTGATACGCGCATCAAGGATGTTTTTCGAGGCCAGCTTTTCGTGACGAACGGTGTGATCGAGCAGAATTCCCTTTTGGATGCTGTCGCAGATTTCCTGGGCGTTGCATCGCTTAAAAAACTATCATTCCGCGACCTTTCTGTTTTTTTCAACGGAGGCCGGGGTGATTATTCTTCAAAGGTCACGCTGACATCGGATGACGTTTCGGCCCTCCTGGAGGGCAATGTCTGCGCTTATGACACGATGGACGGCTATTTGTCGGTTGTGATCGCCACCAGCCGTTTGAACGAGTCCAGGCAATTCAAGAAGCTTTTAGCTTATATCAAACACGACCAGCCATCCGTGACGTTTCCTTTTAAGATTTCTTCATACCTGGAGAGTCCGCGTGTCCTGTGGCTGAAGAATGAATTCAAGGACAAGCTGACGACCCTTTTGCCGGAACGCAACAAGCGGTATCTCCAGAAGCAGGTTAATTCCATGGTTGAGGGGATAAAAACAGAATGACCGCCCGGAGAGCGCGAACGGATATATCGTGGCATGGCTGCAGGGTCGCCGTCCTGACCGTCAGTGATTCCTGCGCCCGCGGCCTTAAAAAAGATGAAAGCGGCCGCGTGTTGAGGGTGTTATTGGAACAGCGGGGGGCTGACGTCGTTGCCGCCGATATTGTCGCGGATGATAAGCGCGGCATTACCGGGTTTCTGAAACGCTATGCCGGAAAAAACAGGGTTGATCTCGTTTTGACGACGGGCGGGACAGGCCTGGGGCCCAGAGATGTGACGCCGGAAGCCACGCGGTCTGTCCTGGACAAGGAAGCGCCGGGATTGAGCGAGTGGATCCGTTGGAGCGGCGCCGCCAAGACCCGCCGCGCCGTCTTGTCGCGGGGCGTCTGCGGTCTTAAAAGAAGGACGTTGATCGTTAATCTCCCCGGGAGCCCCAAAGGCGCTGCGGAATCTTTTGAAGCGGTCGCGGACATCATTCCTCATGCCCTGGCGATGGCGAGAGGGGAAGGGCACGGGCGTTCATAGCCGCGGCATTGTATTAAACGTATTTTTTCTGATATAATTTAACACCGCCGCCGGCACCAGGTTTTAAAATCACAGGAATCGCTCACGATGGCTATCTTAAAAGATTTTCAATATCACGCGCCTGAATCCGTGGATGAGGCTTTAGACCTTCTCCGCCGGTCCGGCAAGCCCGTGCTGTTGGCAGGCGGGACATTTGTCCTGAATACCCTGAAGAAGGCCGTGGCTTATCCGACGGATGTCATTGCTTTGCGCAAGATCAAGGCTTTGCAGGGGATCGCGGATACCGGCGAGGGGATATCGATCGGCGCCATGACGCTGTTGTCCGATATCGCGTCTTCGCCCCTTATCCGGGAGCGTGCTTCTGTTCTGGCGCGGGCGGCTGCGTGTGTCGCGACCACGCCTTTACGCCATATGGGGACGATCGGCGGTAACGTCGCCAGCCGGTTTTTCTGGGTGGATCTGCCGGCGGCCCTGGTCGCCGTCGGGGCAAAGGTTGAGTGGGCGGCAGGCAGCGGTAAAAAGGTCCTGGATATCGAAAAGTTCCTTGCGTTGAAGGGGCCGGATGCCAAAGGTATCCTGGTCCGTTTTTTGATAGCCGAGAAACATCCTGTCGGTGAATACTTCCGTCATACGCAGGCCATGGAAGTGGACCTGCCTCTTGCGGCCCTGGCTTTTGCCGCGCGCAAGCAGGCGGACGGCTTAAAAGACGTACGGCTGGTTGTGAATACGGCGCTTTCGCCGGTCGTGCGGCTTAAGAGCGTGGAATCCTTGTTTGAAAACACGAAAACATCCCGACTCAAAGAAAAAGAGGCGGCCGCGGCCCTGAGGCGCGATCTGGAAGGCGGGAAGCTCGACGATTACCGCCTGCAGTGCCTCTGCGGCGATATGGAAGCGTTGGTTGAAAGACTGAAGCGGGCAAAGACATGAAGACCGTCACACTGGATATTAACCAAAAGACCTGTGTCCTTGAAGTGCGCGACAGCGAGCTCTTGATCGAGACCCTGCGGGACCGCCTGGGGCTTCTGGGCACGAAATACAGTTGCCTCGAAGGCGATTGCGGTGCCTGCACGGTCCTGCTTGACGGAAATAACGTGCTTTCATGCCTGATCTTGACCCTTGAGGCCGAAGGCCGCAAGATCACGACGATCGAAGGCATGTCTCCGGGGGGAGAATTGCATCCTGTCCAGCAGGCGTTCATCGACGCCGGCGCCGTCCAGTGCGGTTTCTGTACGCCGGGCATGGTTTTGGCATCCAAGGCCCTGCTCGATAAAAACTCTCATCCGGACAAAGAAGACATTGTCCGCGCCCTCGACGGAAATTTATGCCGGTGCACGGGCTATGTGCGTATTGTCGAGGCCGTGACCGCCGCGGCGAAGGCCATGGAAAAGACATCATGAAGACGACCAGTCCCGTTGGAAAAAGTGTTCCGCGCATCGACGCCCGCCAGAAGGTCACCGGAGAGGCGCGGTTTGTTTTTGACATGAGCCTTCCCGGCATGCTTGTCGGCAAGATGTTGCGCAGCCCTCACGCCCACGCCAAGATCGTCCGGATCGATACTTCGAAGGCCGAAAAACTCCCCGGCGTGCGCGCGATCGTCACAGCCGAGGATACCCCGAAGATCAAGTTCGGCTCCAATGAATATTTTTTTCCTTATACTGTCGATCAGTTTCCTCTGGAATTCGAGAAAGTCCGTTATATCGGCGACGAGATCGCTGCGGTCGCGGCTGTTGACGAAGAAACGGCCCGCAAGGCCTTGTCTCTCATTGACGTTCAATACGAGATCCTGCCTGCGGTATTTGATCCTCTGGAAGCCATGAAGCCGGGCGCGCCCGCGATCCATACGGCGATGAATAATATCGGGGTTATGATGCCCTCGAGTTTCGGTGATCCCGATCGCGCCCTCAAGGAATCAGACTATGTGCGCGAAGATGTTTTTACCTTGCCGAGCGCCGCGCACGCCGCACTTGAACCTCACGTTTCGATAGGCCAGTATGAACTTTCAACCAACCGGATCACGTTGTGGGCGTCGACCCAGGCGCCTTTCAAGATCCGCGAGGCCATGGCCAAGACGTTCAAGATGCAGGAGGCCGATGTCCGCGTCATCAAGCTTCACGTCGGCGGCGGCTTCGGCGGCAAGCTTGAGATGTTCCCTATGGATTTCTGCGCGTGTCTCTTGTCCAAAAAGTGCGGCGGGTTTCCGGTAAAGATCATGTGCAGCCGCGAAGAAGTCTTCTCATTCACGCGGCGCAAACATCCGATGATCTACAAGTTGAAATCAGGCGCCAAGAAAGACGGGACCATCACGGCGATCACCGGCGAAGTCATTGCCGACGGCGGCGCCTATTGCAGTTATGGGCCGACGGTCGTTGCGGCGGCGATCATGAGGTTCATGATGGTTTACAAGCTCAAGAACGTCCGGCTTTTCGGTTCCCGTGTCTATACGAACAATCCGATTTCCGGCGCCATCCGCGGTTTCGGCGGGGTGCAATCCGGTTTCGCCATCGAGTCCCATATCGACATGCTGGCTCGCGGCATCGGCATGGACCCCGTGGAATTCCGTCTCAAGAACGCGACGGATCCGAACACGACGACGGTCAACAAGCTGATCATTTCTTCCAACGGCCTCAAGGATTGCATCAGGGAGGCGGCCAGGCGTTCCGGCTGGAGGGACAAATACGGCGTGAAAAAAGAAACGGCCCCGGGCGTCTTTCGCGGTATCGGCATCGGGGTCGCCGCAGATGTCATGGGGTCGAAGATGTACAAGTCGCACGAATCCGCCGGTTCCATTATCAAGGTCGAGGAGGACGGCTCGGTCTACCTGTTTACGGGTGCTGCGGATACGGGCCAGGGTTCGGATACGGCCCTGGCGCAGATTGCGGCGCACGAATTGGGCGTGGCCTATGAAAGGATTCGTATCAAGGCGGCCGATACGGAGATCACGCCTTTTGACACGGGAAGTTTTGCCAGCCGCGTGACATTCATCTCCGGCAATGCCACGAAGAACGCCGCGACCGACGCCAAGCGGCAGATCCTGGAAGTCGTCGGGCAGGAGTTGAAGCTTGATGTCCCGGGGCTGGACATCAAAGATGAGCAGGTGATCGACAAGAACAGCGGCCGCGCCCTGTTGTCTTTTGACCGGGCGGTCGTCTTGTGTTATTCCTTTAATTACGGCCGTCTGATCATCGGCCGCGGCAACTATAATCCCAAGACGACCCCTGTTGATTTTCGTTCAGGAGAGGGCAATATTTCCGGCAGCTATGGTTTTGAGGCCCAGATTGCCGAGGTCGAGGTCAATACAAAGACCGGACAGGTGAAGGTTTTGAAGATGGTCGATGTCCATGATATCGGCTATCCCATTAATCCGGCAAGCGTCCACGGGCAGATCGAAGGGTCGATCGTCATGGGCCTGGGGTATACTTTTTATGAAGATCTGAAGTTTAAAGAAGGACGCGTCCTTAACGCCAGTTTTTCGAAATACCGTATTCCGCGTTCCGTGAACATGACGGAGATTGAGTCCGTCTTTATCGAGACCAACGATCCCCAGGGGCCGTTCGGCGCCAAGGGGATGGGGGAGTCTTCGCTTTTGCCGACGGCCGCCGCCATTGCCAATGCGATCCATGACGCCATCGGCATTCAGATCAAAGATTTGCCGATCACGCCGCAGAAAGTGCTTGCGGCGTTGAAGGAAAAAGAGAGCGGCAGGGGCTGACCTTTTTTCGCTCGGCTGGTTCCCGTTGTGTTATAGGGGAAAATGAGGGAATCCTTCGAAATTCCCGCCATGTGGACATCATGGCCAGTTTCAGCTTCCCTTTCATTGTGAGGATGGGAGGTTTTATAAACCGATTGTGTGATCGGTTTTCAAAATCTGCGTAATCATCCTCAGTTCTTCCGGAGTGTTAAAGGAGAGAGTGACGCTTTCGTCGCAGACGGGAAGCTTGAGGATCTCGGAAGCGTGGATATGCTGGATGGTTGAGAGGGGCGCTTCATCCGCCAGGCTTGCGAATTCCGGGAATAATTTTTTTGAAAAGACGGACGGATGGCCCGAGCGGCCCCCGCAGGTCGGGATCAGGATCGCAAAAGGGTTTTTTAAGAACGTTTCGATGATCTTGTCGACGGTTTCAGGCTTGACAAAGGGGACATCGGCCGGAAGGAGCATAGCGGCTTGCGCGGCCGGCGAGATACACTCAAGGCCTTTTTTGAACGAAGAGGTTTGTCCGCGTTTGTGGTTATCGTTGAAGACGCAGTGCACCCTGGGGTTGGCCGTGACGCAGGGCATGATGGCATCGGCGTCAGCGCCCAGGACAACAACGATCTCCCCCAGTTGCGTTTTGAGCAACTGTTCCAATAGAAGTGCGATCAGCGGCCGGGAGCGGATGAGGGTTAGAGGCTTGGGAGAACCGAAGCGGCTGCTGGATCCTGCCGCGAGTACAATGCACGAAACCATAGGCTTATTCTAAATCAATGCAGGAGATAATCAATAAGATTCTTGAAACCTCTCAGGGCAATCAGCCCTGCGTGATCGCGACCGTTGTCGCCTCGTCGGGTTCCTCTCCGCGCAAGGTCGGCGCGCGCATGCTGGTTTCTTTTCAAGGGCGTCTGACGGGAACGGTCGGCGGCGGCAGCCTGGAGAAACTGGTTGAAAACGACGCCCTGGCCGCTTTAAAAAGAAGACAGTCCTTTTTGAAAACCTATGCCCTTGACAAGAAGGCGGGCCTGCAGGTCTGCGGCGGCCGCGTGAGCATTTTTTACGATGTCGTTTCTCCGCGGCGGCGCCTGGTGATCGCGGGCGGCGGCCATATCGGGATGAGTCTTTCCTTGATCGGTAAACTCCTGGGGTTCGAGGTGATTGTGATCGATAACCGCAGGGAATTCGCTCATAAGGCCCGGTTTTCCCATGCAGACCAGGTTATCTGCGGCCGCTACGAGAAGGCGCTGGCGAAACTGGGGGCGGATGAAAAGACGGCTATTGTGATCGTGACACACGGGCATCTTCATGATGCCTCTGTTTTGCGCACGGCCCTCAAGTCGAAAGCCGGTTATATCGGGATGATCGGCAGCAAGGCCAAGATCCGCCATATTTTTCGTCAGATGCGTTCCGCCGGATTCAGCCCCGGGCGTCTCAAAGAAATTTATACGCCGATCGGCCTTGATATCGGCGCTGAAACACCGCAAGAAATTGCCGTGGCCATCGCGGCGGAGCTGATACAGGAGTATAGGCGGAGTTAAGCAATTAACGCGACTCCTTGCGTAACCATCTTGACAATTTATGTCTGCGACCAGCCTTCACAGAGTTCAGGCGGGCAGCCATAAATTCTCAAGATACGCTTCGGAGTTAATTCCGCCGGAGGCGGAAGG
>JAQUOM010000043.1 GCA_028717105.1 Candidatus Omnitrophota bacterium | reverse complement strand
CCGGAAAGGAGCTTGGCATTAACAGCGCTCTGGTCCGGCATGAAGGACCAGGTGTCTCTTGCATCGTCCGTCAGCTGATGCACACCGCGCAGAGTACCCAAAACATGGCCTTTGAGCACGCCCTGTCCGCCGGAGAGATCCTGGGTCGCCTTCAGATCGATGCTCGTCTGGTTCCTGATCTGGCCCTGCGTCCCTGCAATATAATTGGAGTAATCCGGAACCAGGACGTTGTTAGCATCGTGTTTCATGGTAACCATGGTGGCGCGCACTTCGCGGTCGCCGAGTGTGATGAAATCTCGAGGCGTTTCGACGATCGTGTTGAGGGCGCCGAATGTCGAGACCAGGCGCGGATTGCTTCCGTCGGCATCCGTGGCAAAGGCCAGGTAGATCTGGGAACCTTGCCCGAAGTTAATGTTACCGGCATCATAAGTTGTCAGATTTTTGGCGATGTTAAAGGTATTTTGCGGCCCTTCATCGGGCTTTCCGGGCGTCTTGGAAGCAATAGCCGGACGCGTCGCATCAGGATTGGGGAAGAGATTCCCAACAGCCTGAGCGTTGTAAACGATGCCCGAGGCAGGTTTGCTGACGCTGGAAACAAGGCCCCAGCGGCCGTTATCCACCCACACGTCGCTGATAGAAGAGGTGATCTCGCCTTTTGCGCCGCTCGTCATGACGCTCGGGCTGTGCTGCATATTCTTGTCGGCATCCACCACGCCGCCGCGCACCATCCAGCTGTTCGTGCCGACCAATTCTTCATTCAATCTCACCCACGCGTCAACCTTGCCGTTCAATATGCCCGTCGCTGTGGCCGCGGCCTGGGCTTCTGCCGCTTTGACGGAAGCGATCTCGGAAACGGCAGCCGCAGGCTCGCTGGACGGCAACGTCACCAACCCGGGACCGGATGTTGGCGTAACCGCCGCATCAGCAGAAGGAGATCTGGCAACAGGGACAAGCTGGTTATTAATAAGATTATAGACCTGGCCGTTGATGTTATAAGCCAGGTGGCCTTGGGCAAGCTGAGGATCGATCTCGCTGTCCTGCGGGGTAATGAGCGTTACTTTCACATCTGAACCGAAGGCCTCCTTGATCTTGGTCTCAACGGCCGCCGGTGTATCGATACGAAGATTTTCGATCTTTTCTTTCAAAACCTCCGGCGTCGCCGAGAGAGGCGCATCGGCCTTGACACTCAACATCATCCGTTTATCCTGAACATCCGCCCTCCATCCATTTTCAGCGCCGGGGAGCTTATAGAAATTCATGGCGTCGTTCGCCACGCCTTTGGCCGCCCTATAGGGATTGCCAAAGACCAGGGCGGTGTTCTTATACGCTTTCATGGACTCGCCGTTGATAGTGCCCGGCATCATCCAGTCTGCGCCGATCCTCAACACCGAACCATACGGCGCGCGCGGCGTGCCCTGCGCAATCACAACCTGGTCGCCCGCCCGGTTCAACTGCAACTGCATGAGGTCGGGGTTGACGTTGATCGTCGCCGTCCTACTCTTATCGTTGCCCTGCAGGACCTCAAAAGGTTTGGCGCCTTCAAGGACGTTGCTGATCTGGCCGTATGTCGAACCAAAAGTAGCCGCTTCAAAACCCTTGCCTCCGCCGGCATTGCCGTCAGACGCCGTTGTCCCGAGTGTTGGCATGAGGACCGCCGGATTCTGGATCGTATTCTTGGGGTCGGCATAACGGGAAACACCCGTCACGCGGCCCGCCACGCTGTATCCTGTATCTTCCGGATTGCCGTTCAAAAGACGGTTGGGAACGAACGCGCCCATGATATACGCAGAACGCGTGAGTGTTTCAGGTTTAACTCCGGCCTTGATATTGGCTGTACTCGTGTAGGTTCCCGTAAATCCTTTATAAATGATCTCATTGCGGCGGCTGCCGTTGACCACATTAAACTCGCGAACACTGTAATACCTTTCGGGATTGACAGCGTAGTTGATTCCGCCGTAATTCTGTGTCGTCTGATAGCCGCTGGATCCCGTGCGGCCCAGGAGCCAGGCAAAGAATCCTTTTTCCTGCCTGTAGCTCCAGGAACGCGCCGCGTTCACATCGCCTGACGCGTCAAAGCCGACAAACGAATCGGCGCCGTTCTGGGGCGACACATAACCAATGCCTTTAGACGTCCCCAATCCTAAGAACTTCGCAAAAGTCCCCTGTCTGTCGGCAGATGTCATTTCAATCTGAGTATTGCCCTCGCCCGTCCTCCAGGAACCGACAAATGACTGATAGAGAGCTTTCATGCCGGGATCTGTGATGCCGGAGGCCAGCTTTTCGTGATCAAAAACAGCCCTGTTGTCGATGACAGCCTGCTGGTCAATATTCGACCCCGGCAGAACGATCCTGATGTCCGCCCTGTCAGCGCCGACGATCAAAGAAGCATCGATCGCGGCGAGGGGATTCGAAGGATCGAACCGGAACGTCTGCGTCTGGCCGCCCCTGGTGATCTCCATGATGGCCGTCGTCGGCGTCGCTTCCGCGAGGGTCTCCAGAGATGCAGATTCCTCGGCGCGCGCTGTCAGCAGGGCTGCATCGAGCGCCGCCGCGCCCGCCTGCATCTTCAAGATGACCTGGACAGGGTCCTTGCCCGCCGGGAGCTCCTTGATCTTGACGGCCGTCACCTTGTCGTAGATCGCGTTGATCCCCTTGTTCATCATATAGGCGAGGTTGTCCGCGGCGGCGTAATGAAGAGTAGAGCTCACATAGCTGACAAACGCGTTGCCGAACGGACGCGTGATCTTATCGACATAACCCAGTTCAACGGCCTCGCTCCAGGAAACGTCCGCATCCTTCATGACGGCCTGCGCATTCTCGTAGAACTTGGAGACGCCGGAGAAATCCAGAATTTTCTCGGTATACTGCCAGCTCCTGAACGAGCTCATCGTCTCGGGGCTGTAGAACGGAGAGGTCTTGCCGAAGTAGAAAAGGTTCTCATAGAGATTCGTGAAGCTCTGGTCAAAGCTCTTCAAAAATATGTTGCCGAAATTCCCACCGTCGCTCTTGGCGTCAAAAGCGTCGTATCCCGCCTTCAACAAGGACGTCGCTCCGAAATTCAAAAGGCCCATCTGCGTCGCGGTCAGGCCCCAGGAGTTCTTGCCTGTTTCCTTATCGAATTTGCCGCCGGCAGTCGCCAAGAGCGCCGAGGAAGCGCCGCTTAAAATTGCATCCAGGACATACGACTGCGACCCTCCGTACATCTTGCCTGCAACAAGAGAACCTGCCGTCTGCCCGAGGATCCTGGAGTAACCAAAGTCGTCTTCGCCGATCAATTGTTCAAGCGTGGTCCCGATAAGATTGGAAACGGCGTAACGCTGGAACCCGATATCTTTGACGGCCAAGGCCGTATTGCCCAGGAAATTCCACCTGCTGGAACCCTCCAGGTAATCGCTGGCATGCACGCGATAACTTCCCGTCTTCTGATCAAAAGTCCCCTGTCCGTTCGTATGCGCCTTGAAATCTTCCTCGCTCAATTGATAGACGGAATTATAACCCATCTGATTCATCAGATATTCGGCCCCCACATACCCGACGACCGATGAACCGAGGCTATAGAGGATCTTTGACGTAATGCTGTCGCTCCCGATAGATTTCTCGGCGAATACCTGGGCTGTCCCCGTAAATGTGCCCTGGATCGCGCCTGTTGTCATGGCGCCGAGGGTCGCATGCTGGCTTAAGTAATTGCTGAAGGCATTGCCGCCCATGCTTGTCGGTTTCCAATATCCGCCTGCCGCGCCGCCGAATGACTGCGAGAAACCACCGCCTGCCGCGCCGCCGGCCATGGCGCCGAAGACCTGCGCTGCGGTAGGACTCATGCCAAACTGTGTGGCGCCGATATGCGCTGCGGCATTGCCGATCTGCGAAGCTGCCATACCGGTCAACATGGCCTGGGTCGCCGCGCCTGTGTTCCATGTCATCTGGCCTGTCTGCGCCGCCTGGCCTAATCCGGAGAACCCGCCCAGGCCGCCCAAGACAAACGACCCAGCCAAAACCGCTGCGCTTAACCACAAGTCGTCATCATCCGTCTTCCAGAGATCATCGATGGTCGTAATTTCTTCATATCTCTTGCGCTCAGCGCCCTGGACCGCCTTGGCCACCGCGTCTTCAAGAATTTCGATATCAAAGCCTTCGGGGATGTGGTTTGAAAGCGCCAGGCCGTAGCCGGAGAAACGAAGGTCAAAATCAACCAAAGACATGATTTTTTCCTGGCCGTTATCTTCAATAACGACAGAGTCTTTATTAAGTCCTTTAACAAGGACCATATGGTCGTCATCCACGAACGCAATATAGGGTATTAACTTATTTAAGGCTTTTGAAATATTTTTATTATTGGAGTAAAAGTCTTTCCAGTGGAAGGGTTTAAGTTCATACCCGTAGAGCAGGGCCGTATTGGCCAAGGCATACAGGGAGTTCTCGAGCTTCTTGGCCTGGTTATAGGTATAAATATCTAAAGAATCAGAAAGAATATCTATTAATAGGGCACTCTGGGCCATCTGGTAAGGCGATATATTCTGGCCCATGGCCCTGAACAAACCGGAGAGCGCCTGGGCTCCGCAGGTCACCAGATTCCTTCCTGAATCCATCATCCAGGTATGTAATTCATCAATCTTATTGTCTGTAAGATTAAGAGGATAATTCCTGTGAACAGAGACCTGGCGGGACAGCTTGATATCTGTGGCCTGTTTTCCGACCAAAGACTTCAAGGAAGACGTGATGGAATCCGCGATCATCCGATCGACCGCCGCATCCTTTTGGACCCCCTGGAGGACAGACGCGTCCGTTGCAACGGTTGCCGCGCTTGCAAGGGGCGTTACCGCACCATTCAGCGCGCCGCGCAGATTATAGTCGACAGCCCAGGCCACCTGCTCAGGCAGGAAGGTCAGGACGATCAACCACGCAATGGCCTTCACCCAAAGCTTATTGCGTACGTTTAGCACATATTACGTTCGGTTTTTAGGTCGCCTAAACCTACGTCCTCCTTTCCTCGAAGATTTCCGCTCTCCCAGCGGATCGGGTTTGGTATCGAATCGTGTCCCGCCACAGAACACGGTTCAGTCAATTGAAACTTCAAGAAACCACAACGAAAAACCACAAAGAAGAAGGCATTTTCAAAGATCATCGCAATCTTGTCTTTGAATTGTTCATTCTTCATTGTTAATTTTTCATTGTTTTTAAACATTATTTCACCCCCGCGCCCATGCCGCCCAAGAGGTTCCCGCTCATAAACTGAATAGCTATGGGGCCGCCTACGATCACGCCGACCACGGGCAGGATGAAGAAGATAAGCGGAATAAGCATCTTCATCGGCGACTGAAGCGCCGCCCGTTCCGCGCGCCGGAAAAATCTCTCGCGCACGTCTTCCGACAGGATCGCCAGGGCTTCGGCGATCGGCGTGCCCATCCTGTCGGCCTGGATAAGCGTGCGGGCGAATGCCGTGACGTCCGGCGCGCTGATCCTGCGCGACAGGTCTTTTAAAGCTTCCCGCCGCGGCTTGCCGACCTTGATCTCATGGAGCATGAGCGACAATTCTTCAATAAAGGCCGACGTCTTTGATTTCTCAACGATCCAGCGGGCGGCCGCGATAAAATCAAGCCCGGCGTCCACGCAGAGAGAAAGCAGGTCCACCGTATCCGGCAGCGTGCGCACGACAGCCGCGCGCCTCGCCTTGAGCTTCATGTCCAGCCAGAGATCCGGCAGGAAAAACCCGGCGACCGCAGCGACCGCGACCTTAAGGACCTCTCCGGCCGGCAGAAACCCGATCCCCAGAAAGAGCGCGACAAGCGCCATGAATTCCTTGGCGCCGAAAAACTGCTCGGGCGTCATCCCCACGCGCGCGCCGAAAAGTTTGTTCTCCAGGTTCTCGCGTTTGACGAACCGGCGCACGACGAAATAATTCAACGGAGCGAACAAATCAAAGAACCGCAGGAAGATCGACTTCCTGTCTGTCGGGTTGATCTCGTAACGCAGGCGTCTCTTGATCACCTTCCTCAGCTCGTGGGCCGTGAAGAACCACAAGAAGAAATTCAGGCATACGAGGAAGATGCCTGCGAACAAGAATATTTGTGACAAATACACAACCATGACGGCTCCTTACACGTTGATCCGGGAAAACATCCGGATCATGTACATCCCGATACATTCGGAAATCGCCGCGTATACCATCAGCCCCCGGCCCACAGGGCTCGAGAGCATAATATCGAAATAGTTCGGATTGAACGACACGACCAGGATCGCGAAAGCGATGGGCAGCATCGACATGACGATGCCCTGGATCTTGCCCTGCATGCTCAAGGTCTTGACGTTTTCATTGAGCTTGGACTTCACGCGGATCGTATCAATCAGGCGGCCGAACAAAAGCGTGATGTCGCCGCCGGTCTCGCGCGCAACCAGGATGGCCGTCGTCAACAGGTTCAGCTCTTCGGACGGCATCCTCTTGTTTAAATTTTCAAAGGATTCTTCCAGCGGAATCCCCATCTTGTTTTCCCTCAAGATCAACCCGAACTCCTGGCTGATCGGCGCGGGCAGTTCTTCGACAAGCGCCTCGATCGACTGCAGCAAGCTTAAACCGCCCTTCAAACAGCTCGACAGGATCATCAGACCGTCGGTGATCTGAACGGCAAACCGCGCCTTCCTGGCGAAAATCATGTTCTTGACGATCAGGGCCGGGATCGCGAAACCGACCGCGAGGCCCGCCAAAGCCCCCATCAGGCTCTTGAGGATGGCCAGGCCGACGATGCAGAAGACCGTCGGAGAAATGACATTGAGCAGGAAAAGTTTCTGGGGGTCCATATCCAGGAACATCTCCTTGAGCCTTGCCTTCTGCACCTCGACGCCGTGGACGCGCCAGGCATAAAACTTGTCCCACGCCACGGGAACAAGCTGGTATCCCAGGACCGTCACCGACGCAAACAGCGCTATGAAGATAAGCCCTTTCATCACCATGTCAATACCTCACCACGGTTGTGGCCTTGGAACCGTCTGTCTCATACTGCCGGCCCAGGCCAAAAGAATCCGCCGCGTCACGCCACTTATACGAGATCGCCCTCCTCAAATACACCTGAACGGACAACAGGGCCGCCAGGATGGCCGCGATCAACAGGGAATATTCCAGGACGCTCATCCCGGCGCGGCTCCTTCTGGCGTTGAAGAGAGAAAAAACTCCGTTCATTGCGACATCTCCTTCTCATACTCTTCGAACTTCTGCGCATCAAGCACCTGCATCAGTTTCAGCTCTACGACCTTGCGCTTGCCCCGTTCGGACTTCACGGCAACAAAGAACACGATCTTGCCGCCGGCTAAATCCGCAGCCACGACGTTGAGGTTCGGGTCTTTCTGGCTGAACATCCTCCAGCCGGTAAACGCGTTCATGCTTCCTTTTTGTTCCCGAAACCCTTTTTTAAAACTATCGATAAACGCCCGTTCGTAATTCTGTTTCTCTTCATTGTTCGGCAGCGACTTGTATTCTTCGCCGATGCTTTTTTCAAAAGCCACGAAGTTCGGCCAATCGATCAACTTGCGCACGGCATAACGGCCCCTCGTCAAATCCGTGACGACCTGGCGCGCCAGGGTCACATCATCCTGCCGGCCGCATCCGGCAAGGACCAGAACCGCAACCATTCCCGTCACCATTAATCTTGCCGCGATCCTCATCATAAACAGCACCTCGTGTTGGCCTAATCCACCAATCTGACTTCTTTGTTATAACTGTAATACGCGCGCGCGGCTTTTGTCACGCGGCCGCCGAACGGGTTCCATGTTCCCAGGGCCCCCATGCCTTTGGAGCTGTCCCAGCGCGACACGATCACTTCCGTATTCTCGGCGCCATAAAGCAGCTGCACACAGGTCTTGCCGCTGAACCAATTGCCTGTCTTGTACGTCCGCAGGCGCGGGACATTGAAAACAGCCTTGACCGTTACTTCATGGTCTCCGCGGGAATCCTTCCATTCATACCGCACGGGGTTTTTGCCGCCGCAGGATTTTCCTGCGGGGTTCAACTCGTCCGGCGGAACGCAGATCTGCTCATAAGCGGACTCTTCGACCTCCGGGAAAAGCGCGGTGAAAAATCCCTGGATCGCGCCGGCGAACGATTGCATCTCATACTGCATGCCGCCGAGATCGTACAAAGCGGCGTAAAATTCATCATCCATATCGTTGTCGATGCTGCCGCCCGCGCCGAACTGGCAGGGCGGATTGAGGACTTCTGCTCCCGGCGGGCCGCCGAAAAGGCAAGCCGGAAGGCCTGTCCTGATACCGTCGATCGCCGTGATCCACTCGCCCAGATCTTCTTGATATCTCTGGGCCCTCACCAGATACGATGCCGGGTTCGTGGTGTCGTATTCATCATAGAAGAAGAACGCCCATCCTCTCCACGCATCGATCGTGTCGTTCTCGGGCTGCGCCCTCAGGGCCGCGATAAAATCCCCCATCTCCATCAGGTTGTCGGCCATATCGTCCAGTTCGTCATACCCGAGAGCGATCGGAGGATCGATGCAGACATCGCCGGTGCATTGCAAGCCCCATTCATTCATCTGCACAGGCGTCGGGCCCGGGTTCCAAAACGGCACGGTGATGCCCTCGCTGCGCAATGTACGCAAAAGTTCGACCACGTGGCCGTCACGGCCTGCCTCGGCGACATACGTCATGGCCTCCGGATCTTCCGGCGTCGGGGCAGGAGTCAGGATCCACTTGTAATCCTCGCGTTCCAACGGCCCGGGCTGGCCCACATACGTCGCCGCGCCCGTGACATAGAGCCAATAATCTCCGCCTTCATTGGCCAGTTTACAGATGTTTTCAAACTGCCAGGCATAATTATTCAGGAAGTCATAAACGACCGGCTCCGGATCGATCAGGTCCGTTACGCTGTTGATCAGCTTAAACCTGTTAAAGAGCCATATCTGAAAATCAGGCACATATTCGAGCGCATCGCCGTTCAAATTGGAATCCGGCGAATCATAAGACTTTGTCGGATCATCCACGACCAACTGGAGCGCCTGCATAAAGACCGATTCGCGGATCCGGTTGGGTTCCGACATCTTGTTGAGCATCTTCGTGAATTGCTCGGCCACAGCGCCGGGGATACTCTGTTGCACCGACTCGTTATACCCTGCCGCGGCAACGGAAAGCACGCCCAGGGCCAACGTACCAAGCCCTGCGGTAGAAGGGATAAGAACGGAGCCGACCAAAAGCTGAGAGCCCGCAGGAACAGCCGCTCCTGCCCCAAAAGACATCGTTCCGGATGCCGTCGCGATGCCCTGGCCGGTCATGACAGCGCCGCCTTCTCCTGCGACTGTACCCGTGGTGGCTGTCGTCCCCACAGTCGAGCTCGAGGCTGCGCCGCCCAAAGCGCCGGCAGCGCCTGCCGCGGCAAACCCGAGGGCCGCGCCCACGGCCGCGCCTGACAAAGCACCCTTTAAAACACCGGTTCCGGCAATAGCGCCGCCGATAGCGCCGCCGATAGCGCCGCCGATAGCGCCGGCAGCAACGACAGCCGTCGTCCCGGCCTGCGCCACCATGCTAGCGGCTGTCGCCAGCATCGTCGCACCCGCCGGCGCGCCGGCGCCGAACGTGATAACGGTGATGACGATCGCTATGATTGCAACGACGATCGCCAGAACAAAGCTCGCCCACCCGGTCTTCTGACACTTCTCCGTCGAATTCCCGAGAGATTCATAAAGCTGGCGCGACTTCGTGGACAACTGGGACGCCAGGTATAAGCCGCCCGAATCGGCCGCGTTGGAAATGCTGGTGGAGTTGATAGCAACGTTCCCCATATTGAGCGTCACCATCGTAAAAATAAGCAGCACCACCGTTGCCAGAATGAGCAACGTGGCGACCTGGCCCCGTTTGTTGCGCAGAGGCGCCAGATTATTTAAAGATGTTAAGCGGCGGATTAGTTGACTCATCGATCTCCACCCCCTCCGTGTGTTCTGCGTTGGCTAAATCCACATAACTTGTAAACGCGGTGCTCCCGGCCGTCACGCGTGTATTTTCATATTCGGACTGCCTCCAGGCCATGCGCTCATTGAGCCACACAAAGATCCTGGCCGCCCCGACAAGAAGGATCATCAAAACGATCAGCGCCGCCGTCAATTCCAGCGTCGACTGCCCTTTTTTAGGGAGCCTGTTTGCCTGTGTGCCTGTGTGCCTGTTTATATTTTTCATGTTTTTACCCGCTCGCCCGCCAACCAACTTACTTCGGCGTTGTCATCGTCTGGCGGATCTCCCCGCTCGACTGGCTGTTGATCTCTTCGGCTTCCACGCGGTCCGCATAATCCATGGGATTATCGTAGTTCACCTGGTAACCGTTCGGCTGCAGCGCGTCCATCGTGACGAACTGCCTGACGCTGTTGTCTTCCCATTCCGCGTTCTCTTCAGTCACGGTCCTTGCCGTTGTTTCGATCTTGCGGATCCGCGTAGAACGCGTGCTCCGCGTTACGGTATCCTGCTGCATGCCCATGGATTCGGCGTGTTCGCCGACCCGTTCAAAGATCTCGTTTAAGACGGGGAAAACATATCTGCCGTTCTCGATGCGCCAGTTCGCCGCATACCACGCCCCGCCCACCGCAGCGTCGTAACCGTTGTTGCTCTGGTTCGGCGGATTCATCGCTTGAGCGCAAATGGTCGAACAATTCGTCTCATCGTCCTGCGTCACGGTGATAAGGCAATAATTGTAACAGGTATCTACATCGACGATCTTAACGGCCTGCGAATAGCAGGAACCAGGGTCGATCATCTCGCCGATGCAGGAATCGATGATCCGCACCGTGCCGCCCCCTTCATCCACGATATCGCTGTAGATAAGACTGTATTTTTTCATCATCTCTTCCGAAACGCCTGTCTCGCGCCTGAACCCCGCATTCTTGACGACGATGCGGGCCATGGGCTCCATTTGGCCGTTGACGCCTGTCGTTTCCATATCGATGACCATCGCCGGCAGAGACGCTGCGTCCGCGGCCTGCGCATCCAATTCCGGGTCCCTGATCACAGAGGAGGTCGCAATAAACGGCGAGGTTGAGCCGATACCGAAGGCATCCGCCGGATCGGGAATGTGGCGGTCCTGGATGAGCATATAGCTGCCCGCGCCGTAATTTCTGTCGGAAGCGATTTTCATGGCGCGCCGGAACGCCAGCATTTGCGCCCTCTGGTTATAGCTGTACCGCAGGCCATACGCGACGAGCGCCGTCAAAATCGTCAAAAAGATCGTGCTGAAGACAGCCAGCTCAAGCAAGGCCTGACCCTTGCTCCTTGAAATCCTAATTCCTAAGCCAGAATGACGAATAAAATCCCAACTCCCAATGCCCCCATGACCAAAACCGTTTTCGATTTTCGGATTTTGGTCATTCGACATTGATTCGGCATTCGGATTTAGAAATTTGGATCTGATGTTCTTCATATTCTTTTGTCCTTCATATTTCGCACTCTGACTCTTTGACTCTCTGGCTCTCTGGCTCTGTTTTCATCACGGCGCCCCCACATACTCAAAACCGTTCTTGATCGAATTATCATAGTGCGTCTCGACGTGCACCATCGTAACCACCCTGTTCTGGTACTGGCCGCCCCACGACATGGGGTCGACGTACATTTCTTCGCTGGACTCGCTCGTCGTCGTTATGTCGCTCTCATGGATCATATTGTATTCCGACGTCGTGTCGTACGGATCGTACTGCTCGCCGATCCCGTCAATCGCCCCTCTCAAGCGGCCCTGGAGGCCGCGCTTCAAATACGTCTGCATGGCGATAAAAGCAAAAATGATAAGCGTTAACAATACGGCTGTTTCAACAATGGTCTGGCCGCGCCGGGAGCCCCGCGCCCGGAAACCGCTCGAAAAGAATGAAATAAAATACCGTTGTTGTGTCATGGCGGCCGCCCCTACATCTCATTAAATGTCATGTTGCTTTCCCCTGTCGACGTCGAAACCACCGTGTAATCGTACTGGATCCCCAGGTCCGGATCTTTCCTGATGCGCACCGTATCCCGCTGC
>JAQUOM010000042.1 GCA_028717105.1 Candidatus Omnitrophota bacterium | reverse complement strand
CGTTGCCGGATCTTCCGGTGAACCGATCTTGAGCTTTCTCGTCTTCTCAACCAGGAGTTCGACGCACTTGTCATAAATGGATTCCTCGACCAGGAGCCGGGATCCGGCCACGCACATCTGCCCCTGATTCATGAAGATGGCGCACAAAGAGCCGTTGACGGCCGTCTCCAGGTCGCAATCCGCAAAAAGGATGTTCGGCGATTTTCCGCCGCATTCCAAAGAAAGTCTTTTCAGATTCGCAGAAGCCGTCTTCATCACGTCCCGGCCGACCTCGGTCGACCCGGTGAAAGAAAGCATATCGACGTCCATGGATGCGGCCAGTCCGTGCCCCAACAGGCGCCCTTCGCCTGTGACGATATTAACGACGCCGGCAGGCAAATCCACTTCCTTAAAAATTTTGGCCAGCTCCAAACAGCTCAAAGAAGCTTCCTGCGAAGGTTTTAACACAAGGGTATTGCCTAAAATAATGCCGGAGGCGATCTTCCAGGCCGCCATAAGGAACGGATAATTCCAGGGGATGACCGCGCCGATGACACCCACCGGCTCCCGCAGCGTATAGCTCATGGCCGGCGCCGGGACCGCGATCGTTTCGCCTTTGATCTCGCCGGCGGCACCCGCGAAATATTCATAGGCATTGGCCGCGACCGGGATATCGATAAAAGTGGTCTGCTTGGTCGTCTTGCCGGTGTCCTGCGTCTCGATTTTCGCCAGCTCGTAGGCGCGCTCCCGGATCAACTGCGCCACGCGCACGAGGAACTGTGCCCGCTCAGGCAAAGACATGGCCGGCCACTCGCCCTCTGCATAGGCCAGGCGCGCCGCACGAACAGCCTCCTCTAAATCCGCCATCCCTGCCCGAGGGAACGACGCGATCTTCTCTTCGGTGGCGGGATTGACGCTGTCTAAACGTGCGCCGTCTCTGGCATCGCACATCTTGCCATTGATGTACATCTGATACTGATTCATAAACCCTTCCTTATTTGACCGGGACGCTCGTCCACAAATCGAAGAGCCGGTTAAACGGCACGTACCAGCGCGATATCTTGGCAAAATCCCCTTTGAGTTTCAGCTTCTTCTGCGTCGTCGCGGCAAAGGGGTCGAGCTGACGCTTGAAGATCGCGCGCCAGTAATCTGCTTTGCCTGAAATCACAAATTCCGCATCCGCAATATCCGTCGTAAAATCTTTGATCCCGCCGCCGGAAAAATGGAAACAGTATGCTGTCTGGGTCTCATCCAGCACGACCGCCAGTTTCGTCTCCAGATTCGTCTGCAAGGCCATCTGGCGGAATTGGGCGTCCTCGTTCACCAGACGCACGATCCGGGCTATCTGTTCTTTGGAAAATAATTCAAAGGTCCCGGCGGACGCCGAGGGCGCAGCCGCGTTCCCGCCAGAGGCTGGAGCCGCCGCAGGCCGGTCCGTCCCGGCATAAAGGTCTCTGATGCAGGCGATCTTTACCGCCTCCTCTAAGGTCTGCGCCAGGAAAAATGCATCATTGAGGGTTTCCCCTGCCGCAACGACCCCGTGGTGTTTCAAAACAACGATATTGCTGTTCTTGAGCGCCTCGATCACCGGCATGATATCGGTGATCGTCGGGGTCTTCTGATCGATCACCGGCACATCCCCCAAGACCAGGCGCGTCTCAAAGGTGTCGAAGGAGATCCTGTCGTGAACGGAAAAATAACCGTTACAGAACGTCGGATGCACATGAACGACAGCCCTGGCATCCAGGTATTGATAAACGCTCGTATGGAATAATTTCTCGGACGAAGGGACAAATCCTTTGGCCAACGGCTCGCCGTTCATGCGGATCGTGCAGACATCTTCGGCCTTGAGCGCGCCTAAACAGGTCCCGCGGCCCGTGATAAGGATGGTCTCCTTGTCAACGCGCACGCTTAAATTGCCGGATGCGCCGCCCGAAAGGTCTTTCTCCCAGATCCACTTGCCGATGCGGATAATCTCGTCTATTTTATTCTGCATATTTTATGCTCCCGCCTTGCGGCCGACAAGGTTCATCGGCACCTCTTCCAGTAAGGGGACATATGTCTGGATCTTCGACGATGTTACCTTCACGCCTGCGATCTTCAACAGGTCGGCATCCTTCGCCTCGCGCGGCATGGCGCCCTCGTGCAAAACGACCGGGATCCGATGGATGCGGGCGCAAAGGGCTGCGATCAGGGAACCCGTGCGGCAAAGCGCGACATCCTTTTTTTTGCCCTGCGCGAAGATATGGACGGCGCTCACCAGTTTTCTCTCCATACAGAAGGCCATCATATTATCGCAGATGACGACCGGCTGGATGCGGCGCCTCAATAATTCCTTCGCCACATCCGTCATGCCTTCCAGGGCCGGCCTCAATTCCGCGACAAAAACCTTTTTCGCCTTGAGCCGTGCGTAAAAATCCTTCTGCGGCACGCCGAAAATAAGAGGTATCGGCTGTTTAATCAACATCTGTCAGGCCCTTCGTCACCTTGTTCCTCAGGGTCGTCCGTCCTGGAACCGCACGGGCATGCCCGTGGGCCCTTAGGGATTAAATTCTGGTTTACGACGGACGAATTGCAATATGTTTTGTCACCCACTGATGCGGCACGACATCGAAACCCGGATAAAAAGCGCGCGTGCCCTTCGGCGCAAGCTTCCTGCCCCCAAAACACAGGATCTCCTCATCCCGGCGCACCTCGATCGGGATCTGGCGGCCCGAAGCCAGTTTATCCGACGACTGGACGAGCACGTAAAAGGGAATATCGAAATGTTTCGCCAGAAGAGCGATCTGGTATGTCCCCACCTTGTTGGCAAAATCTCCGTTGGCGGCAGAACGATCGGAACCGACAAGGACGCAATCCACGTCGCCGTCCGCCATGACCTTGGCCGCCGCATTGTCCGGGATAAGCGTCACGTCAAAACCTTCCCGCTTCAACTCCCAGGCGGTCAGCCGCGACCCCTGAAAATAAGGCCGCGTCTCCGTCGCCAGGAAACGGATCTTCTTTTTTTCTTTACGGCAGAACTCTGCGACAAGAGGCAATTCGCCCGAAACATTGCAGTGTGTCAAGACCGTATCGCCGTTCTTGATCAATGCGGCGGCCTCCCCGGCCCTTTGATATCTCTTCTGCCTGATCCCCTGCTCCAAAAAACCGTTCATGGCCGAAATAAAATCCTGGCGGAACCGGGGACTCCCCAAGGCCTTGCGCGCGATAGCCAGCACCATGCCCGTCACTTCCTCGAAAGGAAACGTGGGACGGCTCCTGTTGAAGGCCCCTGCCACGCGCTCGAGCAAACGCATCTGCGCCTCTGCGGACAGACCCTGTGCCTTCTGCATCTCGAGCATAAAAGTATAACAAACAGTCAGGAATTGCCCGAAGGCGCGCGTCTTCATCGTAACGACCGCATCGATCGCCTGGCGATAATGGCGAACCTTAAGATAGACAATCCGCTGCGGGATCTTTGTCTCGTCTAAGATATAAAGTGTCCTGCCCTTCAGATGCACGGGCCAAAAGAGAATAGATTCTTTCATTAATTTTGCCTCTACCGATGTATTATTCCTTATGACCCCTGCGCCAGCTTCTTGACGGCATCCAGGCACACCTTGACCACCCTGGCCTCGGCCTCGTAATAATCCGGGTTGATGAAACCGAGCTCGCCGGTGATCAGATTATCGCTGACGGCCGAGATAGAGGCGGCTTTGACCTTGTTCAATTGCGCGATCGTCAAAAGCGCGCTCGACACCATGTCAACGGCCACGGCCCCTTCTTTTCTCACCTTTTCGATCAGCTCGCGGGTCTCGCGCAACAACGCATCCGTCGTCCAGATCAGCCCTTTGCGGATCGAGACCTCGTTTGCTTTGGCCGTTGCTTCCAGGGCCGCCGTCACAGACACATCCGTCACCGTTTTATAATCCTGGTCCACATAATACGGGGTCACGCCGTCCCCCCGCACGACACCCGTGGCCAGAACGACATCGCCGACCTTGATCGTCTCATCCAGGGCGCCGCAGGAACCGGCGCGGATAATGCATTCGACTTTTCCGGCGCACAGGATCTCGGCGATGATCGCGGAGTCCGGCGAGAACCGGCCGCCGTTGCCGACGGCGATCTTGATACCCTCATAGAACCCCGTATACATCGTATATTCAAAAAAGGAAAAGCTCTTGACCGGTTTCTCTAAATACTCCAGGATCGCATCCCGGCGCTCGGCCGTACCCGGAATGATCGCATATTTTCCGAAATCGCCGGGTTTAACCTGCACCATGCCCAAAAGATCCTGCCCCGTCAAGTGGATGTCTTTCTTCATCTGCATAATAAACTCCTTCATTTTGCCTATAACCAGGCTTCTTCCTCACACCTGGCCCTATCGGAAGGGCCAGTGCGCCACTTTCTGCGGCGCAAAATTAACTCCCGTCCGTCCCTGGCTGAAGGCCGAGGACAGGCAAAGAGTTAACACTTTTCCCCTGCATTCACGTTATTCCGTCTCAGCGCCGCTTTATCGATCTTTCCGGTGCGTGTCTTAGGCAGGTTCTCAACGAAAACAACGCTGTGCGGAAGCTTGAAATGCGCGAGGTGTTCACGACAGAAGTGCTTGACCTCCTGCTCGGTCAACGTGGCCCCCGGTTTTAACACGAGGAACGCCTTCAAGACCTCTCCGCGCAAGACATCGGAAACGCCGATGACCCCGACTTCCGCGATATCGGGATGCTTATGGATGGCCTCTTCGATCTCCGCCGGAAAAACAATCTGGCCGGAAACCTTGACCATATCCTTTTTGCGGCCGGCGATATAATACATTCCTTGCGTATCACGCCGGCCAAGGTCTCCGGTGTGAAACCACCCGTTGCGCAAGACCTCCGCGGTCAAAGCGGGGTCCTTATAATAACCATCCATCACCACCCAACTCTTCAGGACGATCTCTCCGACCTCGCCTTCAACGACATCCCTATCGTCATCATCAACCAGGCGGATATCGATCCACGGCGCGGGCCTGCCGATCGACTCGATCTTGTCCGATCCCATCGGCGTGACGACATTCGGGGCGTTCGTTTCCGTCATGCCCCAGCCGTTAAGCAATTTTGCGTTCGGACAGTACGTTTTGAAACGACGGATGGCATCGGGTGAATTGGGGGCGCCGAAGACATTGACCCAGCGGATGCTGGAAAGGTCATATTTCTCGAATTCCTTTAAGTGCAGGAGGGCATAATACATCGACGGAACCATATGAAAACATGTCACCTTGTATTTTTCTATATTCTTGAGGTATTCGACGGGAATAAAACGTTCCATGAGGATAAGCGTGATGCCGTAAAAGATGCAATTCTGCAGATACACGAGGCCGCCGCCGTGAGACAAGGGCAGCGCCGATAATTTCACGTCGGCCGGCGTGAGATCGACAAAAAACTCCATCGCGTCGGGCGCGGCATTCAGGTGGCGATAGTTCAAAAGCACGCCTTTGGGCCGGCCGGTTGAACCCGACGTATAAAGGATCAGGGACGGATCGGATTCCTTGATGTCCACGGACGGCACCGCGCTCGAACCGCGATCACAAAATTCCTCAAAACAGAGACATCCTTCTTTTCTCTCGCGCACGAGCATGATATTTTTGAGCTTAGGCGCATGAGTCCGTATGCTCTCCAGCGACACATCGGGGCGGCCGCGGGCGATCAAAAGCACGGAATCCGAATGGGCCAAACAAGCCTCCAGCTCGTCATTTTTGAGCATGAAGTCAAACGGCACGACCGTGGCGCCGATGGAAAAAAGCGCCAGATATGAATAAATATACTCCGGCCAGTTCGGAAGGTAGAGAGCGACCTTATCGCCCTTCCTGATGCCGTAATCCTTCAGATTATTAGCAAGCCTGAAAACACGATCTTTGAGTTCGCCAAAAGTAATCCCATGATCCTCGAAAATAATGGCGGCTTTTTTCGGAAAATCCTTTGCCTGCTTAACGACTAGTTCCCGGATCGTCTTCATAAATACTCCCTCTTACCTAATAATTAAGGAGAAGTTTCGCCATTAACCCAAGGGCGGATGACCCTGAAATGTTGATCCTGATTATCCGCCGGAGGCGGATCACCCTAAAATGACACTTTTTAATATCCGCCATAAAACTGGCGGATGTCCCTAGATATGGCATTAAGGTTGGTCAAAATAATTAGTAAAATTTTACTAATTAAATTTTAATATGTCAAGAATTATTATTCTTTTGTTTTAACAAAACCCTAAACATATCTATATCAATAAGATGTGTGGCGTCCAACGGCTTTACAGATGTGCCCCTTTTTGTGCCGGATTTCCGCCGTGATCGCCTTCCCCGACAAACGGGCAGACGAGGAATTCCGCCCGTCTGCCATCCATCTCCACCTTTACAGGTGAGGCCTTCTGAGCACGGGGTAAATATTACGGAGGGGGCGTTGCATTCCTCATTTTACATAGAGGTGTGGGGCCACTCGGGGATACTGATATTCTTCTTCGTGAGTTCCTGGCTGATGTTCTGGATGAACTTCTTCTCAGCGCGCAGGAGTTCCAAATTATGCTCGACAATGGAATGCAGATGATAGGACGATTTTACCTGGAGCTGTTCTGAGAGCTTTTCCAAAGCCTCCTCCACCTTCGAAAGGATCCGCATTCTGCCTTTGAGCCGCCGCAGGGCGACATCGGGAGGCAGAGAAGGTAAAAAATAGAGAGCGGCATCAATGCTGAAATTCGGACGGTCGGCGGTCAAAAGACTTTTCGTCAGCAACTGAAGAAAACGTTCGTGCCCTTTAGGTGTCAGGCTATAGATGAATTTCTCGGGCCTGGGGCCGCCGACGCTGACCGTCTTTTTGAGATACCCCTTTTTCTCCAGAAGGTTGAGGGAATAATAGATCGATTCGACTTCCAGCGCGGCAAAGGTACTGATCACCTCTTTGATCTGTTTTTTGATCTCATAGCCGTGCCGCGGCTTGTCTTCCAAAAGCCCCAAAATGATCAATTCCTGTTCAATCTTCATGCCGTCAGGCCTCCAGAATAAACAGACACTTCAGCAGAAAACATCTTAGGCATAACAATCCATGGCCCGTACGATACGAAACGCTCTTCGAGAAGGCCTGACCCGGCGCAAGGAGCTGGCCTCCGCATGCCGCGCCGAGAAGGGCCTAACGGGACCCGCGGGTCTCCTCAAGGACATGCCCCATATGACGGAATTTGCGATAACGCAGGTCGGTAAGTTCATCCTTGGGAAGTTTCATAAGCTCAACAAGATGTTTTTTGGCGCAGGCCTTGATGTTCTTGGCCGCATCTTCAGGGTCATGATGCGCGCCGCCCAGGGGCTCCTTGATGATCTCGTCGATCACGCCGAACCTCAAGAGATCCTGGGCTGTCAATTTCAGGGCTTCGGCCGCTTCGGCCGCCTTGGCGCTGCTTTTCCAAAGGATGGCGGCGCATCCTTCCGGAGAAATCACCGAATAATAAGCGTTCTCCATGACGCAGACGCGATCGGCCACACCGATGCCGAGCGCTCCGCCGGACCCCCCTTCGCCGATGACAACCATCACCAGAGGAACACGAATACCGGACATCATCTTCAAGTTCCAGGCGATCGCTTGGGCCTGCCCCCTCTCCTCGGCCCCGATCCCGGGGTAAGCGCCCGGCGTATCGACAAAAATAAGGACAGGGAGATCGAATTTCTGGGCCAGTTCCATGACGCGCAGGGCCTTGCGATACCCCTCCGGATGGGCGCAACCGAACGTACGAACGAGGTTCTCTTTGGTGTCGCGGCCTTTCTGATGGCCCATCACGACGATCTTCTGGCCGTCGAGCTTGGCAAATCCGGCCACAATGGCCCGATCGTCGCGGAAAGAACGGTCCCCGTGGATTTCCACAAAATCTTTCAGGATCAGCTGGATATAATCAAGCGTGTAGGGCCGATGAGGGTGGCGGGAAATCTGGACACGCTGCCAAGGCGTCAGCTTTCCGTAGATATCCTTGCGCAGGCGTTCGAGCTTTTCCTCCAGGCGCTTGGTCTCGCCTGAAAGATCGATGTGTTTTTCAGCGGTGAAATTCTTAAGCTCCCGGATCTTCTTTTCAAGCTCGGCAATAGGTTTTTCGAAATCAAGGGCGACCATAGGGATCCTAAAGGCAGTTGATTAATCGATGACGGTCACTTCTGTGTTGACGGGCAGAAGATCATAGAGCTCTTCGACCTCATCGTTCAACATCCGCACGCATCCGGCGGTCGCCTGTGAACCGATGCTTTCGGGCTGCGTCGTCCCGTGGATGCCGTAGCCGGGAATATCAAAACCCATCCACCGCGTTCCGAGGATGTTCTCCGGGCTCTCCGGCGGATACACCTTTCCTTCGTGCGTCCAGGAAGGATTTTTAAGCTTGTTGACGATCTTAAAGGCACCCACAGGCGTAATATTATCCTTACCGGTGGAGATGCGGTAGGTCTTGACGGCTTCACCGCCGGAAAGCAGCGTCAACGTATTCTGCGACTTATCGACCAAAACCGAAAAACGCCCTGTCCATATCCTCAGCCTCATCCCCACCCTGATCGTATCGGAAGACAAACCGTTCTGCCTCCTGATCATCTCGACGGTTGTGCGGTACTCGTCGGCGATCATGCTTAAGGTGTCGCCCTTTTTCACTTCCCGCCAGGCCGTCTCGCCCGGCACGTCGACCCCCGAAAGGATGATCTTCATATTCACATCTTCGAGCTTCTTCTGGATAGCCTCAATACCCGGACGAGAGGCATTCTGGATAAAAATCTCCCGCAACACGTCGCGCGCCCGGAGAAGCTCCCCCTGGTCAAACAACTTCTGTGCCTCGCTCAATTCTTTTTCCAGGCCTCCGGGGGCCAAAACCGCCTGCCCTTGCCGTGAAACGGAATGTGCGGCCCGGACCCGAAATATGACAAACGCAAGGACGGCGACCGCAAAAACGGCGAGGACCGCCATCAGAATATTTTTTTTCACACATTCCTCCTTCTTCTATAGGTTTCTTTTCCTTAAAAAATCAAAGCCAGGAGGATCCCGATAATCGCCCCCATGATGACCTCGATAGGCGTATGACCGATGAGCTCTTTGAGGCGGTCCTCCTGCATCTTCCCTTTCCAATAAATGTCGTCGAGGATCTTGTTCAAAAGGGACGCCTGTTTGCCCGTGGAGCGGCGCACGCCCTGGGCGTCGAACATCGTCACCATCGCAAAAGCGGCCCCCAGAGCGAACAGGGGCGAAGAAAAACCGTAATCGATGCCCAAGACGACCGCCAGGGCGCCGGAGCCGGCCGCGTGGGCCGACGGCATGCCTCCGGTCCCGATAAACCAGCGAAAGTCAAAACGCTTCGTGCGCAAAACACCCAAAGCCACCTTGATCGACTGCGCGATGACCCAGGCCAAAAGCGTAACGATCAAAACATGGTTATGGGCTATTTGAAAAATAATGGACTTCATTCCTTCTCTTTCTGTCCGCCTTCTTGGGCTTGGACCACAGGGCCTGTCTTCGATGGCTGGCTTTTTTCCGGAGCAGGGACAACCTGAATATCAACCAGATCAAGCAGCGTCGACTCCCCATCCTTAACGACAAAACCCTCGTTTCCCTCCAAATCGCGGTCCACCGCAGGGGGAGGGACGGCGGCAACCCTGGGACGCGGTTGAGGAGCCGCTTGAGATTTACGGACTGCCTTCTTTGCGGGAACGCGGCGAACGGGCTTCTTGCGCAATGCCGCAATCGCCTTTTTCAATTCCGCGATCGAAGATAACGTCTTCTTCATCTCCTGGTTTTCAAACGCCAGGCGTATATATTGGTCGCTGACATCCGTATTGCGGGCGCGCAGGAACTCATTGACCTCGCGGGATTCATGCAGATGCTGGATCAGAGAACCGATCTTTTGTTTCTGTTCGTCGAGCTCCTTCTTGGCCCGATCCAGCCGGGTCTTCAAAAGAACAGCGTCGTTTTCCAACTGGGCATTTTTCTGGTAAGACCCACTCAGAAGAGTCCTGGTCTGATTCAAGCTCAATTGGGCGGCAGACAGGTCTATCTGCAGGCGGTTCAACTGCCCGGTCAAATCCTCATTTTGGCGCCACAGGGTCAAAGACTGATAGACGCCGAAAACAGAAAAACCCGCCAACAACGCAATGACACCGGTTTTAACCCTGTTATTCACGGCTTCTTGACCTTCCCGCCCTGTCTAAAACAAGGCGCGGCAGCGCCCCGCTTGACAAAAAAGAATACCCGTGATAGGATTTATCCTATCACGTTCCTTTCCCCGCCTTATTCCCTCAAAGGACCTAAATTCAGCAGTTCATTATAATTGTAACCACTCAAAAAATCAAGCGGATTTACCCCGTTAGGGACAGGGCTCGTAAAACGTCAACGCGTTGTCTCTGATGGGGTTTAGCCCCTGTCACAATGCTTGCCAAAGCGCATACGTTGGGTCTGATCGGCCTGGATGCCTACCCGGTTGAGATCGAAGTCGATGTCTCCGCAGGGCTTCCGGGAACATCTCTTGTCGGCCTTCCCGACTCCGCCATCAGAGAAAGCAAGGAACGCGTCCGTTCGGGCCTTAAAAACAGCGGATTCAGCTATCCGGGAGATAAAACCACGATCAGCCTGGCCCCTGCCGACATCAAAAAAGAGGGCGCCTTATACGATCTCCCCATTGCCATGGGGATCCTGGCCGCCTCCCGGCAGATCCAGCCGGGACTACTCGAAGAATACTGTTTCGCCGCGGAACTTGCCCTGGATGGCCGCTTGCGGCCCGTCAAAGGGGTCCTGGCCATGGCCCAATCCCTTGCCACGCAAAAAATAAAGAAATTTGTCCTCCCTGCCGCCAATGCCGTTGAAGCATCTCTCGTTGAAAACATACAAGTCTTTGGTTTCACGACACTGCGGGAACTCATCGAAGGCCTTCACAACCCCGAAACCCTCAAGCCTTATCCCAGGCCCGACGTCAACGCAGGCGGAAACAGCCGTGACGAACCCGATTTTGCCGAAGTAAAAGGACAATTCCTGGCCAAGCGGGCCATGGGAATCGCCGCGGCAGGAGGACACAACATCCTGATGGTCGGGCCTCCGGGAAGCGGAAAGACAATGCTTGCCAGGCGCCTGCCGGGAATCCTCCCCGAAATGACGATGCAGGAAACCCTGGAAACGACAAAAATCTATTCTGTTGCCGAGGGCAACGCGTCCAGGGCCGTCCTCATGCGCCGGCGTCCTTTTCGCGCCCCCCACCACACGATCTCCGACGTGGCGCTGGCCGGAGGAGGTTCCTATCCCCAGCCCGGCGAGATCAGCCTGGCGCACCACGGGGTCCTCTTTCTGGATGAATTGCCGGAATTCCATCGCAATGCATTAGAAATCCTGCGCCAGCCCCTGGAAGAAGGCTGTATCCGGATTGCCCGGGCGCAAAAATCCCTGAATTTCCCGGCGCGCTTTATGCTGGTCGCCGCAATGAATCCCTGCCCGTGCGGTTTGTCGGGACAAAATCCGTCTGCGTGCCGTTGCAGCACGACCCAGATCGCCAGATACCGTTCAAAAATTTCCGGCCCCCTCCTGGACCGCATCGACATCCACATAGAAGTACCCGCCGTGCACTATCAGGAATTATCCAGCACAGCGCCTTCGGAGAGCTCTGCGCAGATCAGAGAAAAAATCGATCAGGCCCGGTATATACAAAAGAAACGATTCACGGAGGAAGGCATCTTCTTCAATGCCCGGATGAGCCACAGGCAAGTGAGAAAATTTTGCGTCCTGGGAAAAGAAGAAGGCGAACTTCTCAGGCGGGCGATGACCGAACTTCACTTGAGCGCCAGGGCCTACGATAAAATATTGAAAATTTCGAGGACCATTGCGGATCTGGCAGGATGCGAAGACATCGCGACAGGCCATCTTGCTGAAGCGATCCAGTATCGTTCCCTCGACAGGGGCTTCTTCCTGTGAAGCAACGCCGGCATGCCTGTCTGCTCGTCGAAGACAAGCGGGCAGATTGCCTACGGCTTCTTTTTCCCGGTTCGTAGCGAAACCCTGCGCCGTCCCGAACCGGCTGCGAAATGTTTTTCATGGAGCGTTCAATCTGGTCCAGGGCTGGTGCAGGGCAAAGACG
>JAQUOM010000041.1 GCA_028717105.1 Candidatus Omnitrophota bacterium | reverse complement strand
TCTAAAACCAAGAGCCGCGGGTCCATGGCCAGGACCGTCGCGACGCAGACCCTTTTCTTCTCGCCAAAACTCAGATGAGGCGACGGTTTTTCAACGCTAGGCCCCATGTCCACGGCGGCAAGCGTCTCCCGGACGCGCCGGCCGACCTCCACGGGGTCCAGGCCCATGTTCAAAGGGCCGAAGGCGACATCGTCGAAAACGGTCGGCATAAAGAGCTGGGTGTCCGGATCCTGAAACACAAGCCCCACGTCCCTGCGGATCCCCGGAAGATTTTCATCGCAAATCCGGCTGGAAAAAATTTTAACATCTCCGGAACCGCGCAGGATCCCGTTCACATGAAATAAAAGCGTCGTTTTGCCGGCGCCGTTGGGGCCGATAAGGCCCACAGAATCGCCCTCGGCGATCTCAAGGGAAATATCTCTGAGCACCTCCGTACCATCGGGCTAGCTAAAATTCAGATGCTGGATATCTACGGCAAGCGGCATAAGGTCTCCACCCCGGCAAAAGACGCCGCGGCCAGGACAAGAAAAATGTAATCGGCGGGGGTCGCTTCGATCTGGCTTAAAATCCGGACTGTCCCGTCATAACCCCGCGCGCACATAGCCAGATAAACGCGTTCCCCTTTTTCATAGGAACGGACGAAAAGATGCCCGAGAATGCTCGAAAAAACCTTTACCCTGCGCCCCGGTGCAGGCTCCGCCCGGACGGTCCGCGACATCTGGGCCTGGCGCATCTTCATAAACTCATCAAGGATCAGATAGATATAACGATACAGGAAGGCAAACATGCGCACCATCACCGACGGAACCTTCAACCATTCCATTGCCCTGAGAAGCCTCGGAAACGGCGTCGTCGCCACCATCAGGAACACGGCCACGAGGACATACGCGGCCTTGATCATGGTCACGGCAAGCAGCGGCCAGGCCGGGCGGGCGGACGCCGCAAACATGGACCAGCCCGTCAAAAACACAAAAGGCAGCATGGCCAACAGGCGCAGCGCCACCGGCCGCAGGGGCAGGCGGGATAATCCGAGGACAGCGGCCAACAACGCGCCGTACAGGGCAAGGGCCGCTGCCTCCCCGGACGGTTTCAGGAGCACCAAAAGGACAAACGCCCCCAAGACAAAAAGCTTGATCCGCGGGTCACGGCGGCAAAGAAATGAATCCTCGTGGGAATATTCGTCAATAAATCGATGATGCATGGGGCATCGGCCTAAAAGGAGGCTAAAGGATGCGGCGGCCCATCGTAGCCATGCTTAAAGAAGCATGCTTGACGCCCTTGAGGGCGCGGATCCGGTCATAAAGGTCCTGGATACGCCGGGCGCGGCCGCGTACGACGACGATCTCCAGACAATTGTAGTGGTCCAGATGGATATGCTGGGTCGAAACAATCTGTCCCTGCGCGTCGTGTTGGATATTCAAAAGCGTATCCACAAGGTCCCGCCGGTGATGATCATAAACAACCAGGAGCGATCCGGCCACCTTTTCATTCTCCCGCCACTCCTGGGCCACGAAAACATCACGGATCAGGCCGCGGATCGCTTCCGAACGGTTCTTGTAAGCCTTCCGGCGCATCCATGCATCAAAACGGCTCAACAGCTCTCTTTCCATGGACACACCGAAACGCGATAACCTGGGCAAGGCATTCTCCTTTGCGGTCCCCGTCACGCAGGGAAAACGTGCTACTAATGATAAAAATCATAACACGTTCTCGCAACCTGTCAAATCTTTTAACGAAGGAACCGGCTAGCGGATCATCTGCAGGGTCTTGGCAGCGCGGCGATAAGCTTTCTCGTAGAGAGGATAGTCCTCCGGCCCGGCCTCAAACCGCAGGACATAAAAGACGTCGTCTCTTTTGAAAACAGCCATCTTCTCCTTGACGGCAATAGAGCGGGCATCCGGAGTATAAAGTTTTTCCTGGGCGTGGAACGACACGACCGTCTGGTTCGCCGGCACGCCGGCGATCATGACCGCCCGTTCAGAAAGGACTTTTGCCGGAGACAGCTTCAGGCGGGTCCGCACGATCGCCCTGCTGAAGGCCTGGGACGTCCATGCAGGGTCTTTCAAAGAAGAGGCTTTTTTGGCCATGATCCCGATGACAGGCCGGAAAGACTTCCGAGGATTATTCTCTATGAAAAGAACATTGACATAACCGGCCTTGGGGTCCTTGTGCTCCTGGACGATCCAACCCGCCGGATACTCGACCACAATGTTCAGCTCCGGGTCCTTGGCGCGGTAAATCTCATAGCGCATCTTTGGGGAACATCCCGTCATAAAACCTCCCGCTAAAACAAGACACCATATCAAAATCTTACGCATCATGATTTTCCTCATTGGATAGGTTTTTCATAAAGCGGGTAGCCGGCATACGCCTGCGCGACAGCCGTATAGAGAAGGTCCGTTCCCAATTCTTCGTCGGATTCATAGAGGCTCAAGATATAATCAAGCTCCTGGTTCGTCTGGGCGCCCTTGATCTCTCTCCACAGGAGGGCCTCCTGGCAAAAAGCCATATACTCCTGTTGCACGCTATCGGACAACACATCTTCGCCGGTGACAGGGTCCGTAACCCACGACAGTTCGCTGACATCAACCCCCAGGTCATCGGCCATCTCCTGGGCCCGCAGGTCCATATTGTGGTCATAGTCGGCGTGGACGGCCTCGTGGACAAGAATAGCGGCAATCCCTGCCGAACTCCATTCGGCATCCAGGGTCGAGCTGATATAGATGGTATTGGCGGCATAAGGATCATCCGGATAAAAATCAAGCCACCATGTCGGGATATACATCCCCAGGATACCTGAACCCAAATCTGTATAGACCAGATCGATGGCCGCTGTATTGATAAGGTCGAAATAATAATCCCCGTAGGTCGTACCATCGAGAAGACCCAGGATCGTCGGCAGATCAGCGTGGCCGAAGGCAGGGTCGCCGGAACTATCGTCGGACGAGTCCCCGCCGGAAGAGCCGCCGCCGGAGGAACCGCCGCCGGAGGAACCGCCGCCGGAAGAACCGCCGGAAGAACCGCCGGAGGAACCGCCGCCCGAGGAACCGCCGCCGGAGGAACCGCCGCCCGACCCGGAACCGCTGTAACCCGATCCGCCGCCTGCAGAAGACCCGGGAGAATAGGTATAGTCCACGTGACCATCGGAATACATCGCGATCACGATCGGCTTCTCTCCTGTCGCATCTTCGCCGACGCGCTCCGCAAGAGCGGCAAAATCGTCGGACGTGGCATTGACGACTTTATAGGTAAACGCTTTGTCCTGGATATCGACGCTGGGAAGGAGTTTATTGATATCGGCGGTGTCGGTCGCGTTGACATAAGCCCCTGTTTCGGCGAATTCCGACACCTGCGCCTTGCGGACCGCGGCGAGATTATTCAAGGCTTCTGTATCTTCAGCCTTGGATGTCACGCGAAAATACGCAACGGCGGCGAGGGTCAAAAGAATGGTTGCAACGACGACAACAATAACGATCTCAAGAGTCGTAAAGCCCGCAACGCCTGATTTTTTCTGTCCGCCGGCCGGCCGCCCTGTTCTTTGTAAATGCAATATCTTCATAAACATAAGTCTAACATATTCTTATATCTTATTCCAGCTCAGAAATGTTCTTTGGGAGGATTGAAATAACCTAGCCGCAGGCCGGGACAGGCCTTCCGGATCCGGCGCACCATCTCTCCCATTCCGACCGGCCGGCTTTCGGAAAAATGCATGTTTTTCCAAAAGACCTCCGGGTCAATGCTTAAATTCCTCATTTGAAGCAGATCCACATCACCCTTCTTCAAAAAATCGACCAACCGCGAAACAACGTCCTCCCTGTCGCTGAAACCCGGCAGGGTCAAATAATTCAGAGAGACAAAAAGCCCGGCCTTCCTGGCCCCATGGATGGCGGCGGCAACATCCCGCCATGCATAGCCCCTGGGCCGGTAATAAGCCTCGTAATGCGCCGGGTGAAAACTGACGACGCTGACGCGGACGCTATCGAGCCCGCAGGCGGCCAGGGCCTGCAGGCGCCGCGCGTCAAAGCCGTTGGTATTCAAGTGGATCGTCCCGCGCCGCGTCGCCTGCCGTATCCGTCTGACGGCATCCGCAACGACATCAAACTGCAAGAGAGGCTCCCCTTCACAGCCTTGCCCAAAACTGACAACAGGAGCACGCGCGGTTTTCAGATGATGGATAGCGACGCAGGCCACGTCTTGCGCCGAAGGAACGAAACCGATCCGGCGATGGGAAGAAGAACAGTCCGTGTCCTGAGCGGACAAGCAACCCAGACAACGGCTGTTACACGACGGAGAAACAGGCAGGGGCGCTTCCCAACGGCCCAAAAAAAGATTCTGCGCGTTACGGCAATGATACTGCAGGGCACAAAGGCTCAGATGGGCCACCAGGCGATTCGACGGAAAAAGTTTCAACAAGCGGGCAATGCCCCGTTTGATCCTCGCGCGATCGGCGTAATAACACGGCCGCTGTTTTCTGCCCGCATCGACGCGTAACGCCGCAGCCAAAAACCGTCCTTTTCTGTATCCTATGGCCGTATAAGGCCACAAGGGCAAAACGACACGACGTTCCGTTTTCTCGGCTGCAGGTAAATACAAACGCAGGGTGCCCGGCGTCATAAAACCGGCTGCCGGATAGACAGGCCCTTTTTGCGGCTCTTCCAAAAAAACAGGCCGGCCGGCGCGAAGGTCAAAACCCAAGGCGCGGTGACCCGGGAGATAAAAAAAGCTGCTTCCCGCCGGAAGAGGAATCCATTCTTCCTCCCGGGGGACGATCAGGCCGCGGCTATCATGGCCCAGGGCCCTCAAAACAGGATGGACAAATATCCTGCCTTGCGCATCGCAAAAGACCATTCGGGGAGGATCATAAGAAAAAGACGTCGTCATCATCAAGAGTCAGGGGACCGGAAAGGAATGTGGAGTTCCTGATACAGTTTACGGACCTCTGCGGGCTCCAGGGGGCGCCACTGGCCTTCTTGAAGGTTGCCTAACGCCAGGCTCCCCTGGCGGATGCGCGCGAGTTCCTCGACACGATAATGCAGCAGCTCAAAGACCCGGCGGATCTGCCGTTTGCGGCCTTCGTGAATCACCATTTCCAGCCGGCGCGGCGCCAGCTTGCTTACACGGCACGGAAGCGTCTTTTTGCCATCCAGAACCATCCCTGCGGCGATCCGCCGCATATCCCCGTCTGATATCTCCTTATTGAGAACCAACTGATATGTCTTGTCGACTTCATACGACGGGTGGCTCATCCGATGCGTCAACTCTCCGTCATTCGTCAAAAGGAGCAAGCCCGTTGTCTCTTTGTCAAGGCGGCCCACAGGATGCAATCCCTCTCTGAGACGTAACGGAATAAGGCCCAGAACGGTCCGGGCCGCATGAGGATCACGGACCGTGCTCGTGACCCCCCTGGGTTTATGGAGCAAGAGATATGTTTTTCCGGGCAGGCTTAATGGGCGGCCGTCGAGCGCGACCTGGTCTGAAGACGGATGGACATTATAGGACGGTTCCGTCACACTCTTGCAATTGACGGTCACGCGGCCTTCCAGAATCAAGGTCATGGCGCGGCGGCGGGAACAGGCGCCGGAATGCGAAAGGAAAACCTGAAGGCGCATTTTACAGTCGTAGGGTTAGGCTGGACCGATCTGGACTTTGACACGGGCCAAGATCTCTTCGGGTGAACAAGGCTTGGCGACGATACAGCGCTTGGCGACCACAGGCCCCGATTGTTCCAGTTCGGATTTTCTCATAATGCCGGTCAAAAAAATGACACTCGTCTTGCGCATCAAAGGGTCCTCCAGGAGTTTGGCTGCGACGTCGGAACCGTCGATATCCGGCAGGATCAAATCCAGGATGATCAAATCCGGCCGCCTGGTCCGCGCTATCTCTAAGCCTTCCAGGCCGTTATCCACCGTTTCAACGTCGTAGCCATTTCTCTGCAGGTAATCTGAAAGAGAATCCAGGATCTCTTTTTCATCATCAATGATCAGGATGGATTTCTTTTTATCCGCCATAGCGCTCCCGTTCGACCCTGGGCTTTCAGTATAACATAAGGGTGTCTTTAAAAAAATAGGTTCTGTCTTCTCAGCGTCGCTTTCCCTGCTCGAGCCGGTTGACCTCTTCCTGCGCCTTCCTGATCCGCTCTTCCATACGCGGGTGCGTACTTAATATTTCAAAGGTGCGGCCTCCGGGGCCCTCCTCTTTCATCAGGAATTCCAGGCTGCGCACCATGGCCTGAGGATCAACGCCGCCGCGCGCAAGATATTTGACGGCGAGCCCGTCTGCCTGGATCTCGTCTTGCCGGCTGTATCCGCGCGACAAAAGATCGAAGACTGTCCGGGAAACGCCGGCGACCTGTTCAGCCATCCGGGGATCCTTGTTCCCCAAACCGGCCAAAACCAATCCTGCAAGCATATCATAGCCCAATGCAGCCTGCATGCGTTTCACCGCGTGCTTGGCAGCCACGTGCGCGATCTCATGAGCGAGGACCGCCGCCCGCTGGGCTTCATCCAATCGTTCGTAGAGCCCGCGAAAGATATAGATGTAGCCGCCCGGAAGAGCAAAAGCGTTATATTCGGGAGCGTCGAGGATTTGAAAATGATAGATGATGTCAGGCCTGTCTGAAACCCGGGCCAGTTGACGGCCCATCTCGTTCAAGTGCCGCTGTTCTACGGGATGGTTCCAGGGGTCGTATGCCTGGGCCACGACCTGTTGCGCCATCCCGCGGCCGATCTGTACTTCCTGTACGCTGTCGATCAGAAGAACATCATGCCGTCCTGTCGCAGGGTTATAGACTGTCGCGCAACCCGTTAAAAAAAACAGGCCGCAGACGGCAACCCACAAACAACAGAAAAAACAAAAAGAACGCTTCGGCGTTCTCTCGTATTTAACACGATATTTTCTTCCTGGATCGCGGACCGAGGATCGTCGACGCATTTTCCGTACCCCTCTCACGTCAAAAGCTTTTTAAGGTTCTCGGGGATCTTGTGCGGCCTCAATTCCTTATCGATCAGGACATGAGAAGTATAGCCTTCACAAAGAAGCTTGCCGTTATCCTTCCGCGTGATCTTGTAGTGGAATTTCATGCTGGAGTTCTTAATGTCCGACGGCCAGGTATGGACGACAACGGTCTCGCCGTAGCGCGCCGGCGCCTTATAGACACCATGCGCCTCGACGACGGCCATGAACAATCCTTCCCTTTCGACATCGCGGTAATCCATGCCTTCTGCCAAAAGGTATTCCGTGCGTCCCACCTCAAACCAAACCAGATAATTAGCGTAATAGACGATCCCCATGTTGTCCGTCTCGGCATACCGCACTTTTATCTCCGTTGTATGTATTTTCAGACCCATCTTCCTTCTCCTTCTAAATAATCAGTAGTTCGTACATCTACTGTCTGCTGTTTTCCAAACAAGCTGGCCGCAGGCCGCAGCAATATCCGCACCGCGCGGCATCCGCAGGGTCACATCCACGCCGTGCTTTTCCAGATAACTTTTAAAAAACAACACCTCGAGTTTCACGGGAGGTTCAAACCCCAGGCGGGAATCCGCCGAATTATAAGGGATCAGATTAACACGGGCGTTAAGTCCCCTGATGAGCGCGACGAGCGCCTGCGCGTCTTCCACTGTCGTGTTAAAACCGCGCAGGAGCACGTATTCAAAAGTGATCTTGCGTTTCGTAGCCTGTGCGTAGAGCCGCAGGGCCGGCATCAGGGTCTCCAGAGGAAACCGCTTGTTAACGGGTAAAAGCTGGCTGCGTTTCTCGTTGGTGGCCGCATGGAGCGAAACGGACAGTTCCAACTGCAGTCCTTCGCGGCTCAAGGAAACGATGCGATTGCTCAATCCGCACGTCGAAACCGTCATCTTCCTGGCCCCCAGCCTCACGCCGTTCTCGTCGTTCAATATCCGGATCGCCCGCAAAAGATGGTCATAGTTATCCAGGGGTTCCCCCACGCCCATGAAGACGACATTGGAAATACGTCCGTCGGGAACATTCTTTGCAACCGTCAGGAACTGCCCCAGGATCTCGGAAACCTCAAGGTGACGCCTGAACCCCAGTCTCCCGCTGGCGCAGAATGCACAACAATATCGGCAGCCGACCTGGGTGGAAAGACACACCGTCAGCCGCGATGAAGCCGGGATAGAAACGCTCTCGATCAAAGTACCGTCCTTAAGCCGCAGGAGGAACTTCTGGGTCAGGTCGGATGACGTCAGGACCTTTTCGACGGCAGGAGAAAAAATCGCGTAGTATTTCCCGAGCAATGCCTTCACGTCCTGCGGCAGGTTGGTCATGAGAGAAAAATCCTCTATACCCTTTTTATAGAGCCACGCGTAGACCTGACGAGCGCGGTAAGGCGCGACGCCCTGCGCCTGAAAATTCTTTTCCAATTCCTGAAGCGTAAGATTTCTTATGTCTTCGACCATGGCCAGAATGTTTTTTTCGCGCGCAGAAGACGCACGGAATCGCGCAGCCGGATCTCTCCGCCTTCTTCGACAACGGCAAAGATGCCGGAAGTCGGCATGAGACACACCCCTGTCTTTTTCCTGATCTCGCAACCGTCGTGACAGACCTTGCCGATCTGGGTCACGCGCAAGACAGCTTCGCCACCAACGGCGAGACGGTCACCCACCTTTATCCCCGAAAGGCCCACGCCCTCTGTCGTGATATTTTCGGCGAAGACGCCGGGATGCAGGTCGATATGATCGTCCTTAACCGCATGCTCAAACCTCTCGATGTCTTCAATGGCCAGGAGACTGACCTGGCGCAGGCCCGGCCCCGCATGGGCATCCCCTTCCAGGCCGTGGGCCGCGACGAGCCGGCCCGAGCGCACCATGGATTTTACAGCGTTTCTCTCAGCTGAAATGTTAATGGAAAAAATACGGCCCATCATGTCGTCATTTTAAAGAAGTTTCAATGCCCCAGGCAAAATCCTTGACTTGAGACGCTGAAACGCTTGTTATGTTTTCCTGCGATAATCACTCTTGCCGCCGCGCTTCTCCACCAGACGCAGATCTGTAATCGTCATGGACCTGTCGTACGCCTTGGCCATATCATAAACGGTCAACGCGGCGACGGCACAGGCTGATAACGCCTCCATCTCGACTCCCGTCGCATAGGCGGCCTTTACGAACGAGGATATCTCGAGACTTTTATCTCCATGGAATGAAAATGAAATATCGACAAAACTCACCGGCAAGGGGTGACACAGCGGGATAAGGACCGCTGTATTTTTGGCGGCCAGGATGCCGGCAGCTTGGGCCGCTGCCAGACAGTCCCCTTTGGCAAGCGCTCCCTCCCTCATCATCCTGATCACTTTCGGGCCTGCCGTGAGCCGGACTTTTGCGCGCGCCATGCGTGCGCTCGGCTTCTTGTCCGAAATATCAATCATTTTTATAGGCATACTGTCTTTCTCAACAACAGCAACAGAGTTTGATGAACTAAAACTCTATCCTCCGATGGACGACATTTCAAAAAAACGGCTACAGACCGTCTTGTTGTAACGCGACTTGCCTTCTGCCATGCGCAGGACGCCTGTTTTGACGTCATCGATAGCCCCTTGCCGCAGGAGCGTCTTCACGTCCAGAAAATGCTCGGCGTGCAGGCAGGGAAACAGTTTTCCGTCGGCTGTCAACCGCAGACGATTGCACTCATGACAGAAAAAGCGGGTGACAGAACTGATAAAACCGACACGTCCGCCGTCCTGCAGGCGTCCATACTGCGCCGGCCCGGACGTCTTATCGCAGGCAGACGGAGCAAGAGGGCCAAAAGACCGCTCGATCACATCCCTGACATCTTCAGAAGCCACATAAAGCGATGTGTAGGCCTGACGGCGCTCTTGTGTCGGAAAATACTCAATAAAACGGACGGTGAGGTTTTTCTTCCGGCCGAAACTCACAAATTTTTCAATCTCATCCTCATTGAAGCCGCGGATCAAAAGGACATTAAGCCTGACGTCTGTTATGCCGCAGGAAGCGGCGGCTTCGATGCCGGCCAACACGCGGTCCAGGCCGTCGACGCCGGTACAGGAACGGAAACGGTTTCTGTCGAGCGTATCGAGACTGATATTGAACCGTCTGATCCCGCTCTTCGGATGGCGGGCGAGAAAATCCGCGAGCAAAAAACCGTTCGTCGTCATGGATAAAAGGTTCAACCCCTTGATGGCAGACAAACGCCCGGCGATTTCCGTGACTTCCGGCCGCAGAAGGGGCTCCCCTCCTGTCAGGCGGATATGCCGGATCCCCTCATCCACAAACAAAGAGGCCAATCTTGCCAATTCATCAGGGGACAGATAATCCTCCGGCGCGAGAAAATCTTTGCGTCGCCCGGCGCCGCAGTAAAAACAATTAAAAGAGCACCGGTCGGTAAGAGATAACCTTAAATAAGAACACATCTGTTTCATATCATAAAATAAAGGATTTTTGAACCCTTCTTTTGCGCGCGGCGAGGCGGAACCATGAAAAAACAATCCGCGAGCCGCGTATGGAAGAGATCCGCGCTCCCCCGGAACGCGAGCGGAACAATCCTGCCGGACCCGCCCCGGAACAAGAGCCGGCCCGGGAGAAAAGACAAGCGGTCTTCCTTATTATACACGTCTTTTGTCAAGATGCCTTCGCGGAACCGGTAAAACGGCCCTTCGCCGAGCATACACGCTATGGCCGGCCTGACAAACAAAGAAAAGGTAATCAGGCTCGCAACAGGATTCCCCGGAAGACCGAAAACAAGGCAATGGCCGCGGCGGCCGAACCACAAGGGTTTCCCGGGACGGATCGCCACCCGATGGAAAAGACACCGGACCCCGGCATGCCTCAATACTTCCGGCAGAAGGTCCCGCTCGCCGACGGACACGCCGCCTGTCACGATCAAAATATCCCGTGTCAGCCCCCGACGGATTTTCTTCTCCAGGGAAGACTCCAGGTCGCGCGCATGCCCCAGGTCCGCTACCGGAATACCCATCTCCTTTAGGGCCGCCAGGACCATCGGCCGGGTCGCATCCCAAATCCGGCCGTCACGCCGGATGCGCCCCGGAGAAACGACCTCATCACCGGTCGTCAACAACGCCGCGTGCGGGGACCGCCGGACCCTGACCGCATCATACCCCTGAGAAGCCAGCAGCGCCAGGCGCGGCGCGTTGAGCCGCGCGCCTTGTTTCAACAACAAAGAATCTTTACGGTAATCACATCCGCGAATATCGACATCCAGGCCGCGCGGTACGGAACGAAAAATCTCAACGCGTCCATCGGGAGTCAACCGCGCGTTTTCTTTTTTGACGACGGCATCTGCTCCGGCGGGAAGTTTGGCCCCCGTGGCTATAGAGACGCATTCTCCGGCCCGAAGGGGCCTCCGCCATGCCTTCCCGGCAGCCACGAACCCGACCCGTCGCAGCACGACCGGGGCTGCCGCCGTATCCCGGCTGCGGACGGCAAAACCGTCCATGACAGACCTGTCGAACGCCGGGCTATCCGAAGAAGAAAAAACATCTCCCAACAGACACTTTCCTGCGGCGTCCACAAGATCCAGGTAAGACGACGCCGGTGAAGGAAGATGACGCAAAACAATGCGACACGCAGCTTGAAAAGAAATCATAAAGACAGGGGGATCATGGAAGGGCGTCCCATCAACCGTTATCGGCCTGGCGTTCTTCAAGCCAGGAAAGAACAAAATGTTTAATATCTTCGACGATATGGTCTTTGGCCGCCTCCAGCTCAGGCGACATTTCAAGGCCGTAAGAAGCATCTTTGACCTGGACGCCGGCCACCTGGATATCCGTCTCCAGGCCCAGCGTCCTGGAAACCTCTAGAAGGTCGGCCAGGGAAATCTCATGGGAGGACAATTTGTTATCTTTGACATAGACGGTGGCATCCTTGAGACGGAAGATCTTCATCGTGGCCGGCGCGAGGCCGGCATCCATGGCGTCGATCAGAAGGACTTTCTTAAAACCGCTCAGGAAATTAACAAGCCCGAAACTGGCAATGCCAAAATTCAAAAAAGAGACCTTGTAATCTTTCAACTCATCCTGGAGCCCGGCAAGAACATGGATCCCCACGCCGTCGTCACGACGCAAAGTGTTGCCAAGGCCGATCACGGCCATCTTATGAGATGAATCGAACATCGAGCACATGCGTTGAACAAGAGATGCAAGGATCGTAAGCCCGCGCCAGCATCTCCAGCGTCAGACGCATCTCCTCCTGATTTTGAGAACCGACGATCTCAGGAACGATCTTTTTCATGTCGGCCTCAAGATTATTGATATTCTGGTTTGTGGGGATGATGCAGTTGGCGGCCGTCACGACGCCGCGGTCGTTGACCGTATAATCATGAAAGAGGATGCCCCGCGGCACTTCCACCGCCCCGACGCCGCGGCCGGCGCGCGTCCTGATCGGCCACTGGTCTTTCCTGGGATACATCGTGG
>JAQUOM010000040.1 GCA_028717105.1 Candidatus Omnitrophota bacterium | reverse complement strand
AGATAAATATTTGAATTAGGTTTAAGAGAACTCTATTAAAGAGCCGAGTGCTTAAATTGAAATTTGGTTTTCTGGGTCTTGCCATCTTTCCCTCCGATATTTAGTTGGGTTTGTTGTAATCGACATGTGGTATGTTTTGGTTTTTCTGGTTGTTTTTAGGCAACATATATAATTTCAGCTGTTTTGGCTTGTAACCCATAGAGCATATCAATCCGTCTACCATTTAAATGATGGATTGATGTTTTGCTGTCTCCAATTTGTTTAAGGGAGGCTTTATGAAACCTGAAGCCTATATTTTTTGGATATTTTTGGCGGGTTTTGGGGTAGTCCTTTATTTCGGCTATTTGATGGATAAGAAGCGCCGTAAAGCCTTTTGACTGGCAACTGGTCTTCTGGTGACTTGCGGCCGAGGTTTAAGCATGGTTTATCCTAAGATTTTTAAACTCGTGATTTGCGTCGGTATCGTTGCGTTGGTGCTCTATTTGGGCCGGTACGGATGGATGCCGAGCGGGTCTTTGAAGAAACACGCTTTGACCGATGCAGAAAAGAATACTCGCGCATATCTGGAAGAGGTCGTGCGCATTTTATCGGAAGATATCGGCGTACGGGATGTTGCTTCGTATCGCCATCTGGATAAGGCAAAAGATTACATTGCGTCCGAGTTTTCCGGGCTCGGCTACCATGTTGAGCTCCAGTATTATTCGATGGAAGGGAAGGTTTTCAGCAATATCATCGCCAGGCCGCAGGGTGTCCGGGCCGATAATCCTTTGGTCATTGGGGCGCACTATGATACGTGTTCTAATCCGGGCGCCGACGACAATGCCAGCGGCGTGGCAGGCATGCTGGCTTTGGCGAGGCTTCTGCGGGAAGAAAAAGGCCTGCCCATTGTTTTCGTTGCTTTCGTGAATGAGGAGCCGCCTTTCTTTGAGACAGAGGATATGGGTAGTCGTGTTTATGTGCGGCGGCTCAAAGACGAGTCGGCACGGATCAGGGGCGCCGTCATATTGGAATCGATCGGTTATTATTCTGAACGATTGTTCTCTCAGAGATATTTATATTTCCTGGGGTATTTTTATCCCAACCGCGCCAATTTTATAGCGCTGGTCGGGAATTTTAAGTCTGCGTCTTTGACGGCGGATATCAAACGGGGCATGGCGAAGAGTAAAAAGGTACCCGTCCGCTCCGTTATCGTCCCTGAATCTTTCTCCGGGACCAATTATTCGGACCATTGGTCGTTCTGGAAAGACGGATATCCGGCCGTTATGGTGACGGACACGGCCTTTCTGCGCAATCCGCATTACCATAAGGGGTCTGATCTGCCGTCGACCCTGGACTATGACGCCATGGCCGTCCTTGTCCACAGTTTGAAAAATTCAGTCGAGAGCCTATTGACGGAACCCTGAATTTTCCTATAACCGCGAGGTTTGATATGACTAAACAAGAGATCGTTGATTTCGTAAAGCGTAATCCCGTCGTCTATCTGGCGACGACGGAAGGCAAGAAGCCGCGCGTGCGTGGGATGATGCTGTATCGCGTGGATGAAGACGGCATTATTTTTCATACAGGCAAAACGAAAGACCTGCAGAAACAGCTTGAGAGCAATCCGGAGGTGGAATTGTGTTGTTTCAGCCAGCAAGAAAACAAACAGGTCAGGATCGCCGGCAAGGTTGAAGAATTGAAGGCTGAGGCGCTCAAGAAAGAGATCGTTGAAAATCGGCCGTTCCTGAAGCCGTGGATCGAGGCGCGCGGCCTGGATTTTTTGACTGTCTGGCGGATCAAAGGCGGGATGGCCACCGCCTGGACCATGGAGACAAACCTGGAAGCGAAGCAATATATCAAGTTGTAAAGAAATATACAGCAACACAACCTGTCTGATAGGATAGTGGATGGAGGGCTGGGATGGCGATGGGGGAGAAGCTGGAAAAGTTTTTTTCCGATTTTTTGCCGCAAAATGGGGCGTTCTTTGATCCATCTGTTTTCCATGATCCCTTGGCGCAGGCGACGCAGTGGACGCCGGCGGCGCACGGCGGGGCGAATTTCTGTACGCATCGGTTTAAAAAAATAGATCATACGCGCGTGGAATTCCGGCCGACGTTCGGGATGGACGTGTTTTGTTTCTTCTTCATCCTTTTCGGGCTCTTTTTTGCGGTTTTGCCGCTGGGGTCTATTTACAAGCAGCATGGAGGGTTCCATTGGTCGATGATCCCCGTGCCTTTATTTGGTGTGTTTTTTTCGGCTATAGGGATTTTGATCCTGCGTTATTCTCATCGTCCGATTGTTTTTGATATGAAGAGGGGCGGTTTTTGCAAGGGTTGGGCATCATTGAGAACGACCAGGCACCGCAGGGGCGATGTTTTTGTTGATATGGGCAGGATCCGCGCCCTGCAGGTTTTGTCGGAATACTGCCGTGGCAATAAGAGTTCCTATCGCAGCTATGAGTTGAATCTTGTCCTGGATGACGCCAGTCGGGTGAATGTCGTTGACCACGGCGACCTCGGGGCGTTACGCGAGGACGCCAGGGCCCTGGGGCAGTTTTTGGGTGTTCAGGTTTGGGATACGCAAGGGGCAAAGGGGTCGTGAGATGAGCGGTCAGGATGCTGCTTTTGATCTGTGGTTGCCTTTTAACTTGAGACGTTGAGACATGTTTTCTTGACGCCTTGTGGCTTTGAAACCAGGGCAGTTTTGAACAGAAGAAAGGAGCTTCGATGAGACGTGCGATAACAGTTTTGGCGGCGGTGTGCGTGATGGGCGTGAGCGGGATCGCGATGGCGCAGAACCCCGAAAAGGAAAAGGCCGCTTCCAAAGCAGCGCAGGAGTGGCTTGCGATCGTGGATGCAGGCAGGTATGATTTGAGCTGGAAGCAGGCAGCGGCGTATTTCAAGAACGCCGTGACCCAGGAACAGTGGGTCGGCACCGTCAAGGCCTTCAGGGATCCTCTGGGCAAATGCGGGATGCGCATCGAACGGGGAGCGACTTATATGACGACGCTGCCCGGCGCCCCCGACGGTGAATATGTCATTGTGCAATTCGACACGACGTTTGAAAACAAGAAGTCTTCCGTCGAGAGCGTGACGATGTCGCTGGAGGCCGACGGCCAATGGCGCGTCTGCGGTTATTTTATTCGGTGAGGCGCCGGGTAACGGCTTTTTGAGAGAGAGGGCGGGCATGAAGCAGATTGTCTTGAGCATTCTTGTTATTGCAGGGCTTCTGGTGTTCGTATATACCGGCCGCGTGCAGAAGGCGTCTGCGGTGGAAAAAGCGAGGCTGAAGATACGGCTGGCGAAGGGCGAGATCACGCGTTTACAGTATGATGAAGAGATCAGGAATACGACGTTTGGTGCGATGTTTTTAAGACCAAAGAATGTTATGGCGGTTGATTGATCCATGCGCATTATTGCCGGAAAATTCAAAGGACGCCTGATATCATTCCCTAAGCACATCAGACCTACACAGGACAAGGTGCGCCAGGCCATTTTTGATACCCTGGGTGGCGCCGTGCACGGCGCCTCTGTCCTTGAGCTTTTTGCCGGCAGCGGCGCTTTGGGGATTGAGAGCCTGTCGCGGGGGGCTTCTTCGGCCTGTTTCATCGATATTGACAGGCGGTCCACCGATGTGATGGCCCGTAATTTTGAAGCTTTGGGGTTGGCCAGGGACAAGGGCGGCAAGGTCCGTCTCTACACCAATGATGCTTTTCGGGCGCTCAGGATTCTTGAGAAAAAGGGGGAGCAGTTCGATCTTGTCTTTCTGGACCCTCCTTATCATAAGGGGCTGGCAAAAAAAGCCTTGAAAACGCTTGTTTCAAGTGGTATATTACCACCTCGTAGTTTTGTTATTGTCGAACACGCTAAAACAGACGACTTGGGGCCGGTTCCAGGGGCCTTGGTCAGGGTCAAAGAAACAGATTATGGAGACATCAAAGTCTCCTTTTTTCAATTTAGGGCAAGGAGTTAGGAATGTGCCAGAAAGCGATCTATCCGGGGACGTTTGATCCGGTTACCTACGGCCATATTGACGTGATCAAGAGGGCCGTCCGGCTCTTTGGGGATATCGTTGTGGCGGTGGCGGAACACACCTCCAAGGACCCCTTGTTTTCGGTCAAGGAGCGGGTGGCGTTGCTGAAGAAGGCGCTTGAGGGTATTTCCGGAGTGGACGTTGTCAGTTTCAGCGGATTATTCGTGGAGTTTGCCCGTTCACAAAAGGCCGCGATCGTGATCCGGGGTCTGCGCATGTTATCGGATTTCGAATATGAGTTTCAAATGGCCTTGACGAACAGGAAACTTGATGATACGATTGAGACTATTTTTCTGATGCCATCGGAGTCTTATAGCTATGTGTCCAGCAAGCTATTGAAAGAGGCTGGCGGCTTAGGGGCGGATCTTTCGGCATTTGTCCCGCCGTGCGTGGAAGAGGCGCTCAAAAAGAAGCTCAATAAGCAAGAGAGAAGAAAATCTTAAGGGCGATCCCGCTCTTTTTATATGAAGATCGATCTGGCCAGGCTCTCCGAAGAACGCCCCACGCATTTATCCGCGACCTGGGATCCTTCCAGCCGTGAACTGGAGGTGCCGGGGATGCGCTTTGAAATGCCGGTCAAGATCACGGTCGGGGCGCGCCGCGACAGCGCTTTGGCCGTCGTGCAGGTGGATGTGGCGGCCCATATTGTCGCGACATGCGCGCGATGCCTGCGAGATTTTCCGACGACTTTTGACAAAACGTTCAAGCTGGTTTATTCGCTGGACCTTTCTGACCCTGTCATCGAGCTTGATGACGATATCCGGCAGGAATTGATTCTCATGTATCCCCAGAAGATCTTGTGCCGTCAGGATTGCCGGGGCATATGCTCCAGGTGCGGGGCGGATTTAAATACGGAAGGGTGCAGGTGCAAGTGAAACCGAAGGGAAATTACCTGATTATAGACAAAAGTAAGGAGCGTGGGTATGCCAAATCCAAGACGAAGACATTCGAAGACCAGGGGCCGCAAAAGAAGGACCCATTGGAAAGTGGATGCCGTGCAGCTGATGGAATGCAGCCAGTGCAAGTCTCCCAAGTTGTCGCATCGCATTTGTCCTGTGTGCGGTTATTACAATGGAAAGCTGGTTCTGGATTTTGAGGCCAAGCGGGTCAAAAAAGACGCAAAAAAGAAAAAGACGGAAAGGTAGGCGATGGTCAAAGTTGCCGTAGATGCTATGGGAGGCGATTACGCCCCCAAGGTCGTGGTTGAAGGTGTCATTGAAGCTCTCCGCAGGTTTGATGTTTTTGTTTATCTCGTGGGTCCCGCGGACTTGGTAGAAGCCGAGCTGGCGAAGCACAGGAAGTTTGACCGTTCGCGGGTCGAAGTCGTGGCGGCCGACGAGATTATCGAGATGCATGAACCCCCTGCCGCCGCCATCCGTAAAAAGAAGAATTCTTCCATCAATATCGGTATCGGACTTTGCAAAGAAGGCAAGGCTGATGCTTTTTTTAGCGCCGGGAATACCGGCGCCGCTGTCTGCGGCGCGACCTTGAAACTGGGTTTGCTCGAAAGCATCGAGCGGCCCGGTATCGCGATTGTGATGCCTAACCTTCTTGGGGTGTCGTTGATCATCGATGCGGGGGCTAATATCGACCCCAAGCCGCTTCATCTTCTTCAGTATGGCCTGATGGGAAGCGCGTATTTTGAACAGATCCTCGGCAAGAAGAATCCGAGGGTCGGCTTGCTCAATGTCGGGGAAGAAGAGACCAAGGGGACGGAATTCATGAAAGAGACTTATCAGCTTTTGGAACAGAGCCCCATTAATTTTATCGGGAACGTGGAAGGAAAAGAAATCTTCTCCGGCAATTGCGACGTGATCGTTTGCGATGGTTTTGTCGGTAACGTGACGCTGAAGGTTGCCGAGAGCATCTCGGAAACGATCGCATATTTTTTAAGGAAAGAACTTTTGTCGAGCATTTGGGGCAAGCTGGGTTATCTTTTGGCCCGCCCCTGTTTTAAACGTTTCAAGAAGCAGGTCGATTACTCCGAATACGGCGGGGCACCGCTCTTGGGCGTAGACGGCGTCGTGATTATCGGCCACGGCCGGTCCACGTCCAAGGCCGTCATGAACGCCATCCGTTTTGCCAAAGAGGAAGTAGAACGCCATATTAACGAAAGCATCACTGAACAAGCCAAAAAACTCTTAGCGAAGGTCTGATCGAATGAGAAAATCAAGGAAAAATATCGGCATTATCGGTCTCGGTTTCTATGTTCCTAAAAAAGTCCTTACCAACAAGGACCTTGAGGGGATGGTTGATACGAGTGACGAATGGATCACCACGCGCACCGGCATCAAGGAACGGCGGATCGCCGGGCCGACGGAATCCACGAGTACGCTTGCGTTCAATGCCGCTAAAGACGCCTTGAAGGACGCCAAGCTTGCCCCGGAAGACCTTGATTTGATTATTGTGGCGACCATCACGCCGGATATGGCGTTTCCTGCGACGGCGTGTTTTTTGCAGGAGATGCTTGGCGCCAAGAACGCCGCCTGTTTCGACATGAGCGCTGCCTGCGCGGGGTTCATCTACGGGCTTGTGACAGCGCAGAAATTTTTACAGAGCGGTACCTATAAAAATGCTTTGGTCATCGGCGCCGAAAAACTTTCCAGCGTCACCGACTGGCAGGACCGTAATACTTGTGTTCTTTTTGGGGATGGGGCGGGAGCGGCTGTCCTGGCGCCTGTCGAGAACGGCGGGATCCTGGCCAGCTATTTGGGGTGCGACGGTTCGATGACGGAATTATTGATGCAGCCTGCCGGCGGCAGCAGGATGCCGGCCAGCCGCCAGACAGTCGATGACAGAATGCATTTTATCAAGATGCGCGGCAACGAAGTTTTCAAGCTGGCCATCAAGATCATGTCGGATGCCGCATGCCGCGCGCTGAAGGCCTGTAAATTAGGCGTCGAGGACATTGATTGCTTTATTCCTCACCAGGCGAATATGCGCATTCTCGACGCCGTCGCCCGGAAAATGAAGCTTCCTTTGGAAAAGATCTATTTTAATGTCGCGAAATACGGTAATATGTCATCGGCCGCGACGGCCGTCGCCCTCTGCGAGGCCTATAAGTGCGGCCGCATCAGGGGCGGGGATATTGTTGTTTTGGATGCCTTCGGAGCGGGCCTCGTGTGGGGCGCAGCGGTCATCCAATGGCAGAAGTAGTGCGTTAGTCTAGGCTCATGAGTTATGACGGTTTTGCTCATGAGCAAGACAGCAAAACAATTCGCCGACATCATATGAAAACAGCATTCTTATTTCCCGGTCAAGGCGCCCAGATGGTGGGCATGGGTCTGGATCTTTACCAGAATTCCAATGTGGCCCGCGCAGTTTTCGATGAGGCTGATCAGATCATCGGTTTTTCTTTGTCGCGTCTTTGTTTTGAAGGGCCGTTCGGGGAATTGACGCGTACGGAGAATTGCCAGCCGGCGATCCTGACGGCCAGCATCGCGGCGTTACGCGAGCTGGAAGTTTGTCGGCCGGACATTAAGCCGTCGTATGTGGCCGGCTTGAGCCTTGGAGAGTATTCGGCGCTGGTCGCGTCAGGTGTCATCGGTTTTGCAGACGCCCTGCAACTTGTGCGTCGTCGGGGAGAACTGATGGAGGCCGCGGCCAAAAAGAATCCCGGGATCATGCTTTGTGTCCTTGGTTTAGAGAAGGATGTCGTGACGGAAGTGGGAAGGGCGGCGGGGGGCGAGATCGCCAACCTGAATTGTCCGGGCCAGATCATTGTTTCGGTAAAAAAACAGTATGCGCAGATGTTGGCGGACGCAGCCATGGCGCGGGGAGCCAAGCGCGTCATTCCCCTGGATGTCGGGGGCGCATTCCATTGTTCTCTGATGGATGAAGCCCGTGACGGCCTGATGCCGGAGATCGGAAAGATTTCTTTTCAGGCGCCGCGCATCCCCCTGGTCAGCAATGTCGATGCCAAGGAACAGATTGATCCTTTTATTATTAAGGTCAATCTCGTCAACCAGGTGAATTCCGTGACTTATTGGGAAGCTTCGATGCGTTATCTCCTGGAGAACGGAGTGTCTGATTTCTATGAGGTCGGGCCGGGAAATGTCTTGAAAGGTTTAATGAGGAAGATCGAACCAGGCGCCTCGGTGATCAGCGCGGGGTCATGGGAAGATATGAAGGCTTTGGCCGGAGAGACGAATAAGTAGATACGGTTTTTAAGGATTGAAGGGGATGTCAGCCTCTGGCCGAGAGCCGGGGAGGCAGGGAGGAACAAGATGAAGCTGCAGGGAAAGGTGGCTTTGGTGACAGGAGGGGCCAGAGGGATCGGCCGGGAGATCGCCCTTTTGTTCGCCCAGGAAGGGGCGGACGTGGTGATCTGCGATGTCAGTCCTGAGGCGGCCCAGGCGACCCAGAAGGAGATCGAGGGTTTTGGGGTCAGGAGTTTGAGTTTTTCGACGGATGTGACTGTCCTCAAACAAGTTGAGGATATGGTGAATTTAGTTCTTGACAATTTTAAGCATCTTGATATATTAGTTAACAATGCCGGCATCACAAGAGACAATCTTTTGCTTCGGATGAGTGAAGAGGACTGGGATAAGGTGCTGGCGGTGAATTTGAAAGGTGTTTTTAACTGCACGAAGGCCGTCTCTAAGCCGATGATCAAACAGAGAGGCGGCAAGATTATCAGTATCGCTTCGATCATTGGCATCATGGGGAATGCCGGTCAGGCAAATTATGCAGCCTCCAAGGGCGGTATCATCAGTTTTACGAAATCCGTAGCCAGAGAGTTGGCGTCCCGCAATATCAACGCGAACGCCGTTGCGCCTGGTTTTATCCAGACAGCCATGACGGATAAGCTCAACGAGGAACAGCGCAAGGCGATGCTGGCCAATATCCCTTTAAATAGATTGGGAGTTCCCCGCGACGTCGCGTGCGCCTGTTTGTTTTTAGCATCTGCGGATGCGGATTATATCACGGGCCAGACGATTGTGGTTGACGGCGGAATGAGCATGTGAATGAGGCCATAACTTACGGAAAGGACGGTGAACGTAAGTTATGCGGCCGAATTCACGCCGCCTCTTGCATTCTGCAAGAATGCGGCGGAGTTGATTTTGTAGGGGATAAAACCTGTATGAAGCAAAATCAAGGAGGAGAAGAATGACAGATGCAGTGAACAAGGTAAAGTCGATCATCGCAGAGCAGTTGGGCGTAAAACCTGAAGAGGTGACGCCGGAAGCTTCTTTTGTCGAAGATCTCGGCGCGGATTCCCTGGATACCGTCGAACTCGTCATGGCTTTGGAAGAGGAATTTGGCATTGAGATTCCGGATGAGGACGCCGAGAAGATGACAACTGTGGGGGATGCGGTCAAATATATCGAAGAAAAGATCGCAAAAAAGTAACCCTGCGATTTTTGAGGATGAACCATCGCAAACATATACCCCGACCCGACTCTCGAGTCGGGGTATTTATTAGGGCGGGATACAGGGAAGGTTTTTTCGCCGGCGCGGGCAGAAGACAAAAGCAATGCTCAAGCATGATGAATTAAGGAAAAACCTGATCCCTTGCGTAAAGGCTGCATAATTCTCTCGGGATGTCCCGCAGCATATCACGGGTGATTTTGCGGACAACGTGAACCAGAGGGGAAATCAATGAAGCGAAGAGTCGTTGTGACAGGCTTAGGGGCTGTAACGCCTCTTGGAAATACCGTCGCGGAATTCTGGAAAGGCCTTGAATCCGGGGTAAGCGGCGTCGGCAGGATCACGCATTTCGATGCATCCGCTTATGACGCGCAGATTGCCGGACAGGTTAAGGGGTTTGATCCTGAGGCCTTCATGGGAAAGAAAGAGGTCAAGCATACTGAAAGGTTTGTGCATTATGCGATGGGGGCCGCTACAGAAGCCGTGGCCGATGCGGGTTTTAAGGTCGATGCATTAGATCTTGATCGTTGCGGAGTCCTGATCGGGTCTGGTATCGGGAGCTTGCGGATCATCGAGGAGCAGCATAAGGTCCTGTTGGAAAGGGGGCCGTCAAAGCTGACACCGTTCCTTATACCGATGTTGATCGTCAACGAGGCCTCAGGACATGTCTCCATGAAATTCGGTTTTAAGGGACCCAATAGCTGTGTTGCTACGGCTTGCGCGACGGGCAATCATGCGATCGGGGACGCGGGCAGGATCATTCAATATGGCGATGCGGATGTCATGATCGCCGGCGGTACGGAAGGGGCGGTTACACCCATGGGGATCGGCGGTTTTTGCGCGCTTAAGAGCCTTTCGTGCCGCAACCATGAGCCCCACAGGGCGTCCCGTCCTTTTGACAAAGAACGTGATGGTTTTGTCATGGGGGAGGGGGCGGGGCTGGTTATTTTAGAAGAGATGGAACATGCCCTCAAGCGCGGCGCCAGGATTTACGGCGAATTGGCCGGTTACGGTATGTCCGGAGATGCCTATCATATTACGGCGCCGGACCCTTCTGGAGACGGTTGTGTTCGGGCGATGCGCGCCTCGTTGAAAGACGCCGGAATGAAGCCCGAGGATATTGATTATATCAATGCTCACGGCACATCCACATTGTTGAATGACAAGATCGAGACTTTGGCCATGAAGAAGACATTTGGGGATCACGTGCATAAGGTGGCCATCAGTTCGACCAAATCGATGACCGGCCATTTGCTGGGGGCAGCCGGCGGGGCTGAATTTATCGTTTGCTGCCTGGCCATGAAGAACGGCGTCGTTCCTCCGACGATCAATCTCGAGAACAAAGACCCTGATTGCGATCTCGATTATACTCCGAACAAGGCCAAGGGGGTCAAGATTGCGGCGGCGATGTCCAATGCCCTTGGTTTCGGCGGTCATAATGCCACGATCGTCTTGAAAGAATTTAAAGGATAGCTTTCGGGCAGCAGGCATGGGAAGTCAGAAAACCGATGCCCGAAGAGAAATATCGAAATGCCACAAACAATCACCCAAAAAATACTAGCGAGCCATTGCGGAAAAAAAGATGTCGCGCCTGGCGAATTTATCTGGGCTGAGGTGGATTTTACCCTGGGCAACGACATCACGGCGCCTATCGCCATCGATGAGTTCGAAAAATCAGGTTTCACAAAAGTTTTCGACCGCAATCGCATCGCATTGATCCCGGACCATTTCACTCCCGCCAAGGATATCCAGAGCGCCCGGCAGGCCAAGCGTCTTAGAGATTTCGCCTCGCGCCACAAGATCAGGCATTATTATGAAGTGGGCCGCATGGGCATCGAACATGCTCTTTTGCCGCAGTTGGGTCTTGTCAAGGCCGGAGACCTTGTCATTGGGGCGGATTCTCACACTTGCACGTATGGGGCCCTCGGCGCTTTTTCAAGCGGCGTCGGCTCCACGGACCTGGCTGTTTCCTGGATGACGGGGCATGTATGGCTCAGGGTCCCGGAATCCATGAAGTTCGTCTTTAACGGCAAGCTTCCCCGGTGGGTGAGCGGGAAAGATTTTATTTTGAGCGTCATCGGCGATATCGGCGTGGAGGGGGCGGCGTACCGGGCCATGGAATTCTGCGGTGCCGCGATCGCGAAGCTCTCTATGGATGATCGTTTTGCCATGTGCAATATGGCGATCGAGGCGGGCGGCAAATCCGGCATCATCGCGCCCGATGATGTGACATTGGATTATGTGCAGGATGCGGCGCCTGCCAGGGAGTATTCGGCGGCGCAAATCAAGGCATGGAGGGCGCTGCAAAGCGATCCTGATGCGTCTTATGCGGCCGTGCGGACATACGACGTAACGTCATGGGAGCCTGTGGTGGCGTGTCCTCACCTGCCGAGCAATATCAAACCCGTCAGCAAGGTGGGCCGCGTCAGGGTGGACCAGGTGGTCATCGGTTCCTGCACGAATGGCCGCATCTCTGATTTGAGGATTTCGGCAAAAATCCTGAAAGGCAGGAAAGTGGCTTCTGGCGTGCGTCTGGTCGTTATTCCTGCGACACAGGAGATCTATCTGGAGGCCATGAAGGAAGGGCTCCTGGAGACGTTTGTGAAGGCGGGGGGTGTTGTTTCGACGCCGACGTGCGGGCCGTGTCTGGGCGGGCACATGGGGATCCTGGCCGAAGGCGAGGCATGCCTGGCCACCACCAACAGGAATTTTATGGGCCGCATGGGGGCCAAAGGGAGCTATGTCTATCTGGCGAACCCTGCTGTTGCGGCGGCGAGCGCAGTCACGGGATATATCACGCATCCAGGGGAAGTAGCCAGTAGATAGCAGTGAGTAGTCGGTAAAAGCAAAGACTTCGAAAGAATTTTAAATTTGATCATGATTATTAAAGGAAAGATACATAAATTCGGCAATGACGTCAATACCGACGATATCATTTCGGCGAGGTATTTAAACACGATCGATCCCAAGGAGCTGGCCGCCCATTGCATGGAGATCCTGGACCCTGATTTTCCCAGGAAGGTGAAGGCGGGAGACATTGTGGCCGCGGGGAATAATTTCGGCTGTGGCTCGTCGAGAGAACACGCCCCGATCGCGCTGAAAGGCTGCGGCGTCTCCTTGGTCATCGCCAAGAGTT
>JAQUOM010000039.1 GCA_028717105.1 Candidatus Omnitrophota bacterium | reverse complement strand
TCATCAAGACCGTTGAAGCCTTTCTTCAACGGTCTCAAATCAAAATATTTTAACACAAAGGGTGGTCGCTGACAATGGCGGCGAAACAACGCCCTAAGATCCCTTTTTGCCGCTGTCAAGGCTCATCCTGGCTATCATGTCGGCCTCGATATTCACACGGCAGCCTGCCGTCTTTTTACCCAAGGTTGTCGCTTGTGCCGTATGCGGAATAAGACAAACGGAAAAACACCCTCTTCTTTTGTCTGAAACGGTCAAACTGATCCCGTCAACAGCAATGGACCCCCTCAAAAAAATATATTTCAGCAATGCCGGCGCAACGGCAATCGAGAGCGTTTTCTGGCCTCCGCTCGTTTTCTTAAGACGAATGACCCCCGTGCCATCCACATGCCCGCTGACCAAGTGACCCCCGAACCGGCTATCAGCTTTTACGGCCCGTTCGAGATTAACACGGACCCCGGGCCGGGCCGATCTCAAGGTCGACATCCCCAGTGTTTGGGGCATGACGTCGAAAAAAAGCCTGCGTGCATCCGCCTCGACAACCGTCAGGCACACACCATCGACACTAACGCTCTCGCCGATTTTAACATCACGGCAAACAGACTCCGCCTCGATCACAAGGCGGCTGCATCCGGCCCTGCGTTGCACGCAAAGGATTGTTCCGATCTCTTCGATAATCCCGGTAAACATGATTTCAAGGATACTGGAGGCAGCCCTCGATCAACAGGTCGCGGCCGATCTTCTCTATGCCCATCCCGACGATCCTGGCGGCCTTTTGAGGTGATTCCGCGCCGCGGCCGCCGATGGCCGCCAGCGCCTTTTCTCCTCCCATAACCAGAGGCGCAAGATAAAAGACGATCTTGTCCGCAAGCCTCTCATCAAGAAACGATCCTGTCAATACCGCTCCCCCTTCCACAAGAAGATGACGGACCTCCATCACATGCAGCCGCTTCAGGAGGAGAGCGAGATCAACGCGGCCGTCACGGCCTTTGGCGTGCACGACCGTCACACCTCGCGAAACAAGAAATTTTTCTTTTGCCGGCCGGTACACGGCGGTCGCGACAACCACCGGTTGTTTCGTCCGCAACAAGCGGGCGCGCAAGGGCAATCTCAGAGACGAATCAACAATGACCTTCATCAGACGGTGACGGCCGTCCAACGGTTCCAGCTCCGGATCATCTTTTAAAACGGTCCGGATCCCAACCGCAATGGCATCATAGCGGTTCCTCATCCTGCGGGCGTGACGACGTGCGGCCGGCGAAGTGATCCATTGGGAATGGCCCGTCCCTGCCGCTATTTTTCCGTCGAGCGAAACGGCAGCCTTTAACGTCACCAGCGGCCGCTTTCGGCGCATGGCGCAAAAAAACGGCTCATTCAACTGCCGGATTTGCTTCTCCAGAATTCCTTCCGTGACGGAAACGCCTCGTGAACGTAAAAACCGGACGCTCTTACCATAAGTCAAAGGATTAGGATCTCTGGATCCGACATAAACCTCTTTGATCCCTGACGAAAGGACGGCTTCGACGCAAGGCCCCGTACGGCCCTGATGGAAACACGGCTCAAAAGTGCAAAACAGCGCCCCGCCCTTTGCCATCCTGCCGGCCTGTCTCAGCGCCATGATCTCGGCATGCGGCCCGCCGGCTTTTTTGTGGAAACCTTCCCCGACCACGCGGCCGTTCTTGACGACCACGGCCCCGACCAGGGGATTCGGAAATGTCTTGCCCATGGCGCGAGACGCAAGCTCCAGGGCCCGGCGCATATATGTCTCTATGTTTCCATCCCGCATTTTGCTTTTTTTAATTTTTCCACATACTCATAGGGAAGGCGAACGCGCCCGATCTTGATATCCTTTTTGGCTTCTCCGTGGCAATCCGACCCGCCGGTCACGAGCAGCCCAAACTTTTCAGCGATCTTCACGAACTCGTTCTGCTGAAAATCGCTGTGTTCACTGTAATACGCTTCAATGCCCATGATGCCGGCTTTCACAAAATCCTCGATCAAAACATTCTGCGGCAAGAGATAGGGATGGGCCAGCACAGGGACGCCGCCGACACGGCGCAGCCAACCGATCGCCTCCCGGGGCGTCATCTTGAATTTAGAAACATAGGCCGGGCCTCTGTCGCCGATGAACCGTGCAAAAGCCTCTCCTGTCGTTGCCACATACCCTTTATTCACGAGGACCCTCGCGACATGGAGGCGCCCCACGCTCCCCGGATCTGCCACATCAAAGACTTCCCGGGGATCTATCGGCATGTGAAGACGCTCTAATTTACGGCACATCTCGTGGACACGACGGATACGGACCTCCTGCATGTTTTTGAGCATGGCCAGAAATGGCTTGTGCGCATAGTCGATCAGATACCCGAGGATGTGGACCTCCGCGCCCTCGGACTCCGCGGTCAGCTCAATACCGGCAAGGACTTCCAGCCTCGGACCGGCCGCGCGGATAGCCGGCAGGATCCCCGAAACATTGTCGTGGTCGGTAACGGCGATACAGGACAAGTCCGCCTGTACGGCCTCCTCCACAAGGCGCTCCGGAGAAAATGTACCATCGGAGAAATGGGTATGGACGTGAAGATCGGCGAATTTCATCATGAGAAGGCAACGCTGGAGCTCCACGGGCCGCCATCCGGGCAAACCCGCGACACTCTGATAAGGAGATCAGGGAAACGAAACCTATCGGCGCCTGCCGCTGGAATGTCCGCCCCTTAAATCACCTCTCGGACCCCTTAAGGCAAAAAACGGACAGCTCTTCTCTCAGGACTCAACGGTCCGCTTGGTCTTGTTGATCTTATCCAGGATTCCGTTGACGAACTTTCCGGACTCCAGATCGCCGAACTTCTTGGCAAGATCGACCGCTTCGTTAATGGCAACCTTGGGCGGAATATCAGACCTGTAGAGAAGCTCATAGGTGGCCAGCCGCAGGACGTTCCTGTCCACGGTCGCCATGCGTTCGATCTGCCAGTTCGTGGCGCATTCCGATATCTTGCCGTCCAACTCGGCCAAGTGAGAGCTGATATCGCGGCTCAGTGCCGCGGCGAACGTCTTAACAGAAGGGTCCTCGTCTGCTGCATTCATAGCAAAAAAATCATCCGCCAGATCGATAGCGGCCACACCGCTGACATCGGCCTGGTACAACAATTGCAAAACCAATTCTCTGGCTTTCGTGCGTTTACGCATAAGAACGATTACTCAGATTTTAAAAAGATGACACGGATCAGGTTCTTGCAGGGAACTCCGGCAAGAACTATATTATATCCAATAAGTTCGCCATTTCAATGGCATTCAGGGCTGCGTCCTTGCCCTTGTTGCCGCCTTTTGTTCCGGCGCGCTCGATCGCCTGTTCCGTCGTATCGGCCGTGATGACGCCGAAAATAACGGGAATACCGGTCTGCATCGATACAGACGCGATACCCTTGGCGGCCTCCGAAGCGATAAAATCAAAATGCGGCGTGTCGCCGCGGATAACCGTTCCTAAACAGATCACAGCGTCGAATTTTTTTCCGCGTGCCAGCCGTAGAGCGACCGTCGGAATTTCAAAAGCGCCGGGTACCCAGGAGATCTCGATGTCGGCCTCTTTAGCGCCGTGTCTCTTGAGCGTATCGCAGCACCCCTCCAAAAGAGACTTCGTCACAAAATCATTAAACCGCGAAACCACGATCCCAAACCTCTTGGCCTTGACAACCAAACCCCCTTCATTCACTTTAAGCATCTCTTCCTCCCCTTTTTTCCTATGAGCTGTGAGCCATGAACCATGGGCTAGTCCAGCCAATGTCCCAGTTTTTCTTTTTTCGTCTTCAAATATTTACGATTCGCCTCGGATTGTTGCGCATGGATCGCAAGGCGTTCAACGATATGCAAGCCGTAACCTTCCAGGCCCACGATCTTGCGCGGATTATTCGTCAAAAGCCGGATCTTTCGGACGCCGAGATCGACCAGGATCTGCGCGCCGATGCCGTAATCGCGAAGGTCGGGCGCAAAACCCAACGCTTCATTAGCCTCCACCGTATCCAAGCCGCTGTCCTGAAGCGCATAGGCTTTTAATTTATTGGCCAGGCCGATCCCCCGACCCTCCTGTTTCATATAAAGGATGATCCCCCTCTTCTGGGCCGAAACAAGCTCCATGGCTTTTTTAAGCTGCGCTCCGCAATCACAGCGCAAGGAACCAAAAACATCCCCGGTCAGGCATTCGGAATGGACCCGGACAAGAACCGCATCCTCGAGGGCACCGTCCTCCTGGAGCCCCATGCAAAGCGCCAGGTGATGCGCCTGGTCTAAGAGAGATTCATAAAGGACCATCTGAAACTCCCCGTAGGGGGTCGGAAGCCTGGTCGTCGCAATCCTCTTGACCAGCACTTCTGTCTTTCGCCTGTATTCAATAAGATTCTCGATCGAACAGATCTTCAGACGATGTTTTCCGGCAAAAATCATCAGGTCCGGCAAACGAGCCATCGTTCCGTCCTCGTTCATGATCTCGCAGATGACGCCCGCCGGATAAAGGCCGGCCAGCCTCGCCAAATCGACGGAAGCTTCCGTATGGCCGGCGCGGACCAGGACCCCGCCCTTGCGGGCGCGCAGAGGAAAAAGGTGCCCGGGCTTAATAAAATCCGCCGGTCCGGAAACGGGAGAGATAAGTTTAGCGATCGTACGGGCGCGGTCATGGGCAGAAATTCCCGTCGTGACGCCTTCTCTCGCATCGACCGAGATCATCCAAGCCGTAGCATAAGGATCACGCTGGGAAACGGCTTCTTTCGGCGAAACCATGGGAAATATCTCCAGGTCATTGAGACGCGCCTCTTCCATCGTCACACACACCAATCCGCGCCCATGCTTGGTCATAAAATTAATGTGCTCGGGATTCACAAAGCCGGCGGCCATCACCAGGTCGCCCTCGTTCTCGCGGTCTTCGTCATCGACCACGATCACCATCTTGCCCTGCTTCAAATCTTCCAGGATCTCTTCGATAGTATTCAGGCTCATGTATCTCTCTTTATAGATCTGCCGGACAAATATCCATCGGACTCACAACTCGGGTACTCGTTACCCCCTCCTGCTTCAAGGCCCCTGATCCACCCCCGGCTTCGGCCTGCCCCTGGCCTTGCCCGAAGGACAGGCCGAGGGCAAGGCCAGAGCCGGGGATTTCCCTGCCTGCCGGCAGGCAGGTGCGAAGGATTAAAAAATCCCGAAGCCAAAAGCAGACCTCGGGATAGAAGACAAAACCTCTCTAGAACGCCGGTTGTCCTGATCTTCTCTCTTCTAGGCTCTGACTATTGGCCCAAGAATTACACTTGGTCTGCCCCCACCGTTTTGATTCGTTTTTGCGAATGCAAAACGAATCAGTGGGGGCTCGCAGGCTTTCACTGCCAGCCGGGACTTTCACCCTGCCCGCCGGTATCTCTATAGCGGGCTATCCCGAAGATCGTCTCATAAATATACCATCCGCCCTCAAATTGTCAAGAAGTTCGTTTCGGTGTATAATGGTACTTCCATCGGCCGTAAGCCGGGTTCCTGTTTAGCGACATACTTGAAGTCCAAAGCCATTCAGAACATCAAACATGAGGGTTGGACCGCACAAATGCTTCCATGATCGAAAAAACCGTTTCCTCGATATTATGCAAAAAACATCTCACCATCGCCGTGGCTGAGTCCTGTACAGGAGGGCTGATCGCTTCCCGGCTCACAGACATCCCGGGAAGCTCGCACTATTTTGTCGCCGGGATCGTCGCTTATGCCAATGAGGCTAAGATCGGATGCCTGGGGATAAAAAAAGAAACGATAAAAAAATTCGGCGCGGTATCCCTGCAGGCCGCCATGGTCATGGCGCAGAACGTACGCCATCTCTTCGGCGCCAACATAGGCCTGGCTGTCACGGGCATCGCAGGCCCGGACGGCGGATCGCCGGCGAAGCCCGTCGGCACGGTCTTTATCTCCGTCTGCCTCGGCCATCGGACGTATTTCAAAAAATACTTCTTCCGGGGCAGCCGCATCCAGATAAAAAAACTTGCCAAAAACGCCGCGTTGGAACTCCTCAAAGAATGCCTGACGTAACCGAACCGTCGACACATAAGACGAAACGCCTGTTCATCGCTGTCGAACTTCCGCAGGGCATCAGGGAATATCTCTGTGCCGCGGTCCGGACGCTTCAGGAAACGGGCGCAGATGCCAAATGGGTAGAGCCCAAAAACATCCATTTGACCTTGAAATTCCTCGGCGCAACCACGGCAGAAACGATCCCCGCCATCCGCAGGGCCATGACGGCCGTCACGGATAACGCACGCGCCGTGCCGACATCCCTGGAGACATTCGGAGGCTTCCCTTCTCTTTCGGCGCCGCGCGTCTTGTGGGTCTCGCTTACCGATAAGGAAAAACATCTGGAACGCATCGTCCGGGAGCTGGAAAACTCTCTCTCGGCCGCCGGATTTGCCAAAGAAGACAGGCCTTTCAAAGCCCACATCACCCTGGCCAGGCTCCGTTCCTCGCGCCATCGCCTGAGCCTGATCGAAGCAGCCAGGAAATTCCAGGCGGCCATGAAACATCCTATTTTTAGCCTCGACAATATCACACTCTTTGAAAGTGTCCTCAGTTCCAAGGGCCCCGCCTACTCCATCATCGAGCAAATCAAGCTTAATGCTTAAACAAATAACCAATAACTTTCTCTCCGGCAGGCCATATAACCAATCTCCAGGATGAGATAATCAAAAAATACCCAAGCTCCAATAACCAAACGAAAGTTTCTGTCTGGTCATTCGATATTGAGAATTATTTGGTTATTGTTCGGTGGCTGGTTCCTGGGATTTGATGAGGCGAGGCAGAAGGCTATTCTAAAAAAGAGAGGATTTCGGACTTTGACGAAAGGACGAATTTGATATACATGCCGGAGAGAAATTTCAGGTCGGATTCTGCAATAAAATCTTCGGGATTGGACGTAGCGACAACAAGCATGTTGTTCTCCACCCGGATGGGAAAAACACAATATTTTCTGAGGGCGTCCATCGGGACGCTCGATACAGCTTCGGGGCTGATGTCCTGTTCGGAGAGGCGCACGAACGGCATATTATACTGCATGGACAATCCTTCCATCAAATCGGATTCGGCGATATATCCCTTGTCGATCAGTATTTCGCCTAAAGATTTCATGGAATTTCTCTGTTCGTCCAGCGCCGCCTGCAGCTGATCAAAACTGATCAATCCCCTCCCGATCAGAAACTCTCCCAGGCGAGACCCATATTGGCGGGCCAGGGTGCTGTCAAGCTTCTCCTTCGTCGTGAAGCCCAAATCGACGATGATCTCCCCTAAAAACTTCTTGTCCCGCCGCTGGGTCTCCAGGGCTTCCAAGAGCTGCTTTTCCGTCAAGAGGCCGTTTTCGACAAGAAGTTCGCCTAATTTTTTTGGGATTTTTGCCATGTATCTTTCTACTCCAGGGCCAACACACGGTCGACTTCATCGTGTGTCGTCAATCCCTGGGCGATCAGGGGTTCGATGGATTTTCTGAAGGGAATCATCCCTTGCTCCAGGGCCGCCGTCCGCAGTTCATTCGACGATGCCTTGTTCAGGATGAGCTGGCGCATCGTCTCATTGATGCGCAGGAGCTCAAAGATGCCTGTCCGCTTCTTGTAGCCGACATTCGCACATTGCATGCAACCTTTGCCTTTGCAGATCTTGCACAAAAGCCTGACCAGGCGCTGCGTAACGACCCCTGTCAGGGCCGTAGCCAAGAAGAACGGCTCTACCCCCATGTCCAGGAGCCGCACGATCGTATTAACGGCGTCGCGGGCATGCAGAGTGGAAAAAATCATGGAACCCGCCAAGGCCGCCTGCAATGCCGTACGTACCGTCTCAACATCCCGGATCTCGCCGACAGCGATAATATTCGGGTCCTGGCGCATGATCGCACGCAAACCTGAAACAAAGGTCATGCCGAACTCATGGTCCACCTGGATCTGATTGATACCCGGAAACTTCACTTCTACGGGGTCTTCGATCGTGCAAATGTTCTTTTCCCTGACGTAAATATGTTTAAGGATCGAATACTGGCTCGTCGTCTTTCCCGATCCCGTTGGCCCGCTGATCACGACAAAGCCTTCCGGCTTATAGATCATGCTGTCCAGGCTCTGTTGGATGTCCGCCGGCATCCCAAGATCATCAAGGCTCATGCAGTACTTATTGCGGTCCATCAGCCTCATCACGATCTTCTCGCCCAAGATCGTCGGCATGGTCGCGACACGGACGTCATATTCCACGCTTTCAAACAAAAAGGTGAACCGGCCGTCCTGTTCCCGCCGCCTTTTGGTCGGATCCATCGTGGCCATGATCTTGATGGCGTTGATCAAAGACCCCAACCTCGTCTTCTCGTGGTTGATCCTCTCGACATCCTTCAGAAGGCCGTCGACCCTGAAACGGACGACGATCTCTTCTTCCCCGGAATCGACGATAGGCTCCCAATGGATATCGGTGGCCCGTTCCTTAATACCCCGCCGGATAAAATTATAAACCATATCCAGCGTTTCCTGGCGGACTTCCTGCCGGCGCTCGATACCTCTATCAGGTTCAGGACTCATGCGGCTCCCCGTAGCTCAATATTGCGTTTTCCGGTATGCGCTACCCGCCCCTTCCAGATGAAGGTTCGGGCCCAAAGGTCAAAACACTATTTCTTGCCCCCATGCCTGGCGTCTCAGGAGGATTTCTTCATATTTCCCCTCGTAAATCAATAACATTGTAACGAAAAGGAATTTTCAGAGCAAGCAAAATTAATGGGCCCCAACTTATGGAATGAATACAAGCGAACGGCACAAGTTGTTTGGATACCTGCCTCACCGGTGAAACAGGAATTAAATCCGCCAAAATTCCGGTGGCGGATGGATCAAGGACTTTATCCTGGCAATGATCAAAGCCAGCGCCCCAGTAAAAGCAGCGCCAGATGCGCATAACAGCCGCAAAAAAGGTCATCGAACATGATGCCCGCACTCCCCGGCAATCTTTCTGCCTGCCTGGCTGGCGGAGGCTTGATAATATCAAAAATGCGATACAGGACAAACCCCAGGACCAAAGTCGGGAGCGTTAAAGGTAAGCCCATAAAGACCAGAAAAACACCCGCCACCTCGTCAATGACGACGGGTTTGGGGTCTTTGACACCGAAGACGGATTCCGCGCGGCCGGCGGTCAAAAACCCGACCAGCGCCAGGGACACAAAAACAACCACATGCCAGAGACTCGTACGGACGCCCAGGGCCAGGTAAAGCAGGGTCGCCGCCAGGCTCCCCCATGTCCCCGGAGCAAAAGGAATCTGTCCGGTATAAAAAAAAGTGGCCGAGATTTTTATAAGCGCTTTTTTCATAATGTCCTGATCAGGCCGCGATTACGCCAGAGATAAGAAATGCCGGAATAAAGCGTAAAAAAAACAGCCACGGAAACCACGATATGGATCCCGGCGGCAAAATGGGCCTCCCACCTCTCGTTCCAAAAAGAAAAACGCAGCCCCGATTCCTTTAGGATCAGAAAGATCAGGATCAGGGTAATGGCCGCCATCTGGGAGACCGTCTTATGCTTGCCGGCGTTTTCAGCAGCCAACACCACGCCCCGGCGCAGGGCGAGAATCCTCATCCCGGTGATCAGAAATTCGCGCACAATAATAACAACGACGACCCATGCCCCGACGAGCTGCAACTGTACGAAGGTCAAAAACAACCCCGCAACCAGAACCTTATCCGCCACGGGATCCATCAGCTTCCCAAAATCGGAAATCAGGCCTTTTTTGCGGGCCACCCATCCATCCAGAAGGTCCGTCAGACAGGCAACGACAAAAATCACGAGAGCCGCGCAGGCGGCCGTGAAATTTCTAACGAATAAAAGAGCCATAACCACAAATGTCAGGGCTATGCGCGACAATGTCAAATAATTAGGCAGGTTCATATCTCGCCTTGCTCGATTGTCTGCTCAACGAAGGGAAATTTCATCATGCGTCCCCCACGAGATCATACTCCAGCGCATCCGTGATCCGGCACGAGACGAACTGACCGGGCGCCAGCTTGCTGCGCGACGACAGATAAACCAGGCCGTCCGCCTCCGGAGCGTCCCAAGGGGTGCGCGCCAGATAAACACGCCCGTCTTCGGCTTTTTCTTCAACCAGGACCCGGACCTGGCTCCCTATTTTTTGCTCCAGCAAAGAATGCGAAATGTCCTTCTGGAGTTCCATCAGTTCACGATAGCGCCGCTGTTTCTCCCTGCCAGTCACCTGGCTGCGATAACCATAGGCAGGGGTCCCTTCTTCCCGGGAATACATAAAGGCGCCAAGTTTATCAAAACGCATCTTTCTGACAAAATCCAGGAGCTCACGGAACTCCCTCCTCGTCTCTCCCGGAAAACCGACGATAAATGTCGTACGCAAGGCGATCCCGGGGACCTTTCGCCTTAAATCGACGATGAGACGCTCCAGATCTCTGCGCGCCGTAAAACGCCCCATCCTTTTAAGGACGCGGGCGCTGATATGTTGCAACGGCAGGTCCAGGTAAGGACACAGGCGGCCTTTTGCCTGCGCAAAAAGATCGATCACGCCGCCATCCACTCGGCCCGGATGAAGATATAAAAGCCTGATCCAGGGAATAGACGTTTGCCGCAGGAGTTTTTTCACGAGCCGAACCAAAGGCAGTTCCCCGGACTGCCCGCGTTTGCGGTCAAGGCCGTAAAGAGTGATGTCCTGTCCGACGATATTCAACTCCCTGACGCCCTGATGCTCCAACTGCCCGGCTTCCTCAAGAATGCCGGATTCTGGCCGGCTCCTTAATCGCCCCTTGATCAAAGGAATGGCGCAATATGTGCATCGATTATCGCAACCTTCGGATATTTTCAGGTACGCATAATGACGCGGCGTCAGACGGAGCGGCGGATTCGCAGAGATGCCCTCTGGCCTAAAATCCGCCAGGCCTCCGACAACATCGATCTCTCGCAACTCTGTCCGGAGGTCCTCCCTGTAACGCTGGGCCAAACATCCCAGGACGAGGATACTTTCGACCTTTTTTTCCTTCTTGCGGCCGATCCACTCCGCAATCACGCCCAGGGATTCTTCCTTGGCCTCCCGGGTAAAACCACAGGTGTTGATCATGACCACGCGGGCATCTTCCGCAGAAGCGATGACAGCGCCGCGGTGCCGGGCCTCTTCAAGAAACGTCTGCGAATCCACGGTATTGCGGACGCAGCCGAGACTCACGATGGCCGTCTTTTTTCCCCGGAAATCAAAATACCCCAGAGGGTCATTTCGGACAACAGATATCCCGGAAACACGACAAGGCATGGATGGACCTGATTCGATATCGATCTTTAAAAAAGGAAAACTCCGGAGAATGCCCGTCGGAGACACACTCGCCTGCGGCGAGAAAAAACGAATCTCGAAGGATTCTATTTATTAACGGTCAGGCCGTCACGCGTGACAACGACGTGCTTGAGTGTCTGTCCCGGCCGGCCGATTTTCTCCAATATCCGGCCGTTCAATTCCAGTTCAATGGCTCCGGCGTTGCCGATCACCATCTCGATCTTCTTGTCCGCTGTCCAACTCTCGGCGGCGCCGCGGGCCAGGACGTTCTGAAAAAGGGTCTTGCCGTCTACTTTTACCTGGAGCCACGTCTTGGCTTTGGCGCGGACAACCAAAACGACCTTTTGGGCCGCAGAAGGCGTCTGCGGAGCCGCGACGGTCTTCTGCGAAGCGACGGACCGGGCCTTTGCCTTGGGCTCTTCAACAGCTTTTTTCGCCTGGACGGCGCGCTGCCCCATGGAGGGCCGCGTTTCCGCCGAAGGCGTATGGGCCCGGCGGTTAACGACGGCCCGGACCACGGCGCGAAATCCCCAAACGACGAACACGCACAACGCGGCGATCACCACAACCCGGGGATCGATCTTCTTTAACCAGGAGAAAATCGCAACCCCAAATTTTGAAACCGCCCTGCCCTGCGGCGTCTGCGACGCTCCCGGGATGATCACGCCCTGAGAGACCCTGGAACGCGATGGACCTTGAGGCAATGTATTGGTAAAACGCTCCACGACATCTTTTTTATCCAACCCCAGATAATCCGCATAGATCTTCAAAAAACCTTTCACATAAATCGTTCCCAGGGAAGAAAAATCATCGCTCTCGATCTTTTTCAAGATGTTCCCGTGGATATGTGTGGCGCGGCTCGCCTCCTCCAGAGGGATGTTTTTAGACTCACGGGTCTCTTTCAACAGTGTCCCGACAGATTTATGAAACTTATTCTCCGACATTTGATTCCCCCACCCTTTCCTTCGCCATCTGCTCCTTGAGCCATTGCTCCCGGTCTATAAGGATATCCCTGGGCTTGGAACCGACATAGGGGCCGACCAAACCCTCCTGTTCCATCATATCGATCAGGCGTGCGGCCCGCGTATAACCCAGGCGCAGCCGCCTCTGGATAATAGAAACAGATGCCTGACCCGTCTCGATCACAAGTTTGGCCGCCGTCTCGTATAACTCATCTTTTTCCATCGACCCTGCCATCTGGGCCTGGTCCTGCACTTTCAAGATCGTCTCGTCATAGACCGGCTGCGCCTGTTTCTTGATGAACTCCAGGACTTTTCCGATCTCGGCGTCTTTCACATAAGAGCTTTGCGCGCGGATCGGTTTGGCCTGGCCCGGCTCGAGGAACAAAAGGTCCCCGCGGCCCAAAAGCTTGTCGGCGCCGTTCATGTCGAGGACAGTGCGGG
>JAQUOM010000038.1 GCA_028717105.1 Candidatus Omnitrophota bacterium | reverse complement strand
CGGAAAATCCTTGTGCAGAGATTTAAAGATGCCCAGGATCATTTCTTCTTCGTTGTCATGGGTGCTCCCGGCAACCAGGACCATGTTGTCCCCGGCCAGCAAACGCATGTTCTCTAAAAATGGGGGGCGGACGGCATCATAGCCTAAGTCGAATTTAATATTCCCCGTTACGCAGACACGGTCAGCAGGGGCCCCCAGCGCTTTGATCCTTTCGGCCGATGCGGCGCTCTGCATACAAAACACATCGATCAGTTTCAGGACTGGACCGATGAGCCACAAAAGCCTTTTATATCCTTTAAAAGAATTGTCCGAGATGCGTCCGTTGACGACGACCACGCGGGCGCCGGCGGCAACGCTCAGGCGGACCAGATTAGGCCAAAGTTCTGTTTCCATGATGACCAGAAGGCGCGGCTGCAGGACCAAAAGGAACTTCCTGACGACCCAGGACAAGTCCAGCGGCGCGAAAAAGGCCGTTTCGTCGTCTTTCAAAACCTTCTTTAAAATCGCATAACCGGTAGGCGTCACCGTCGAGACGACGAGACGGTCCTGCGGCCACTGCTTGCGGATGAGGCGCACCAGGGATTCCGCGGCCCTGGCTTCACCGACGCTGACGGCGTGGATCCAGACCGTCCTGCGGCCGGCGGAGGCCTTCAGGTCGTCTTCATCGAAGATCCCGATCCGGCTCAAGATCCTGCCGTGCAGCCGTCCTCGCACCGCGTAAAACGGCAAATAGACCAGGGCAGCGAACAATAAAAGAATGTCATAGAATAAATAAATCATGGCCGTTTTTCTGTATCAACAACACTCCAAACCGAAGGATAAATATTTTTCAACCCATGCACCCGCCCACCCGCATACCCGCTTACCCTCTTAGGCGCGTGGATGCGCCTTTTCATAGACGCTCTTGAGCTTCTCTGTCGTTAAATGCGTATATATCTGCGTCGTCGAAAGATTCGCGTGGCCCAGAAGTTCCTGCACGGAACGCAAATCCGCTCCCCGGTTCAACAGGTGGGTCGCAAAAGAATGCCGCAGGGTGTGCGGAGATATGTGCTCTTTGAGGCTCGCCTTGAGGACGTACTTATTGAGGACCTTGCGGAATCCCCGCGCCCCCAGGGCCTTTTTATTCTTATTCAAAAAAATAAACCGTGATGCGGTATGGCGTTTTTTGAGATAATTGCGGATGGCCTTTAGCGCGCGGTCTCCGATAGGCAGGAGCCTCTCTTTCTTCCCTTTGCCGTAGACCTTGACGGTCCCGCCGATAAAATCGACATCGTCTTCCTTCAGGCCTACCAATTCCGAGATCCGCATGCCTGTCGAATAAAGGGTCTCCAGCATCGCCCTGTCCCTCGAGCCCAAAACCGTGGTTTCATCCGGCGCCTCGATCAGGCTGACCGCTTCGCCTTCGGTCAGGAACTTCGGAAGGGTCTTTTCCTGTTTAGGCGAAGAGACGGCATCCGTCGGATTCACCTTCAGATAGCCGTCCTTAACGAGAAACCTGAAGAAACTGCGCAAAGACGATAGCTTGCGCGCCGTGCTGCGCGCCGTCAGGTTGCGCTCTTTCAAATGCGCCAGGAAACGGCGGATGGTCAGGTAATCCACGGATTCGACAGGCGCATCCTTCAAAAAAACGCCGAATTCCCGAAGATCGGCCTTATAGTTACCGATCGTATGAGACGAGGCGTTCTTTTCGATCTCCAGATACCGCAAAAACTTCTCGATATGGCGTTCCATGCCGATCCTCTTCTAACCGTCCGGCCTCGCCCTTGCGGGCGCCGTCTCCTGCGACCGTCACAAATATGCCTTGTCCTTGAGATATCCGACATAGTCAGCCACGGATTCTTCTAAAGAACGAAAAGGCGCCTTAAAACCCGCCTTTCGCAACCGGTCCATCCTGGCCTGCGTAAAATACTGGTAACGCCCCTGAAGCTCCTCGGGCATATCGATATAAGAAATCCTCGGCTTCTGTCCCAGCGCGGCAAAAAGCGCCTTCGCCAGATCGTTCCAGCTGCGTGCCTCGCCTGTCCCCAGGTTAAAAAGGCCCGTTTTGTCGGGGTGAACGACGAAAAAGAACATGGCTTCAACCGCATCTTTGACGTAAATAAAATCCCTTTTCTGTTCACCGTCCTTGTAGCCGGTGCGATAGGATTTAAAAAGGCGGAACTCGCCTCCGGCAGCGATCTCGTCAAAACGCCGGCATAAAACGCTGGCCATCTCTCCCTTGTGATACTCGTTGGGGCCAAACACATTAAAAAACTTCAGACCTGTGGCCCGGCGGGCATGGCCGTTAGCCCGGATCCACAGATCAAAAAGATGCTTGGAGTATCCGTAAATATTCAAAGGGCGCAAGGACGTCAAGAGAGCGGGATCGTCGTCAAAGCCACGTTCCCCGTCCCCGTATGTCGCTGCCGAAGAAGCGTACAAAAACGGGACTTTCCGCCGGAATGCTCCCTGGGCCAGCTCCCGGGAATACGCATAATTATTGTCCATGACGTAACGCGCGTCCGTGCACGTCGTCGAACTGCACGCCCCCATATGGACGATCTGACGTACACGGGGCAGGCGGTTGGAACGTATGCGGTCGAGAAGTTCATCCTTGTCGAGATAATCCTGGATGCGCTTGTTCGCCAAGCCCCGCCATTTATCCGAATCGTCAAGCCTGTCGACGGCCACAATGTCATCGATCCCCTCGCGGTTAAGCTTTTCTAAAAAACAACTCCCGATAAAACCCGCGGCCCCTGTCACAATGATCATGAAACTCCTCCCTTTTGTCCCGAAGGACCCACCGCATCCCGCCGGACCGATAATGTCTTGATGATGCGCGCGCTGACATCGTAATGTCCAAAAGGAGAAACAAGATAAATGCCGTCGACGCGGCCACGGACCGATTCAATGATCTCCATGGCGATGGCTTCGCCCTCCCGGACCGCTTTTTCCTTGTCGTCGATCCGCATGCGCCGGCGGATCTCCACGGGGATGGAAATCCCCGGAACTTCGTTATGAAGGAACTCTGCGTTTTTACTGCTGACCAGAGGGAGAACTCCGTAAAAAACAGGCACCCCCATAGACTTGATCCGGTCGTGGATCTCCAGGATCCCGGAGGCCTTGAAAAAAGGTTGCGTCATGATAAAACGCGCCCCGGCATCCACCTTGCGCCGCAAATAAGCCACCTGGGCGTCTAGATTTTTCGCGTGGGGATTGAACGCCGCCCCGACACACATATCCAGCCCCATATGGCGGTTCATGTTTTCGACCAGCGTAATCAGCTGGATCACGTTCAGATCATAAACGCTCGTGGCCTTGCCGTGGGGGCCAAGCCCTGCCGGATCTCCGGTGACCGCCAAAAGACACGTCAGGCCCAGGGCGTGGGCGCCCAGCAGGTCCGACTGGATGCCGACGAGATTACGGTCACGGCACGTGAAGTGAAAAACAGCTTCCAGCCCTGTCCGATTCTTCACGCAAGCCGCCGCCACGATGGCGCTCATGCGGCTCTGGCCCAAAGGATTTTCAGGCACGCTCAACACCGCAGCGCCGCCTGCTTTCAAAAGCTCGGCCGCGGCCTCCATCTTCTGAATGTCCGCATTTTTCGGAGGCAGGAGCTCCGCGATAATGGTGAACCGGCCGGGGACGAATTGATCGGCGACGGACGATGGCCTCTTGCCGGCATCAGCCGGAAAAGAAAAAACCTCGGCAGAACGTCGCGCCGGGGCCGCCCCCTTGACGGCCCGGGCCGCCAGACGGATATGCGCCGGGGTGATCCCGCAGCAGCCTCCGATGATATTCACGCCCGCTTCTTTTAAGGCCAGTGCGTATCGCGCAAAATAATCCGGCGTCGTCAAATAATACGTGCGGCCGTCAACAGCCTGCGGATAGCCTGCGTTCGGCTGCGCGGAAATAAAACCGGATGACAATGAGACGAGCCGCCGGGCGGCTTCCAGGATATGCGCAGGCCCCAGGCCGCAATTGGCCCCGATGACATCCGCACCCCCGGTTTCCAGTTCCCGGACCACCTGGCGCATATCTTCCCCCAGGGCCGTTCCCATATTTTCCTGAAACGACATCTGGCAGACGACGGGAAGCGAAGAAACGGACCGACAAATATCCAAAGCCAGGCGAAGTTCTTTTAAACTCCGGAACGTCTCGAGGACAAAAAGGTCGACCCCGGCTCCGCTCAACGCCAAAATCTGTTCTTCAAAGACGGCCCGGGCTTCCTCTTCGGACAAGCCCTGTTCTGCAGGAAACCGGCCCAAGGGGCCGATAGACCCGGCGACAAAAATATCCCTGTTGCCTGCCGCCTCCCGCGCAATCATCGCGCCGGCCCGGCTCACCGCCTCCGCTTCGTTCTGAAGGCCATAGGCGGAAAGCCTGATTTTGTTGGCGCCGAATGTATTGGTCTGGATGATGTCGCAGCCGGCATCGATATATTCCCGATGCAGGGCCAAGACGGCATCGGGGCGGGTGACGTTGAGATATTCGCAAGGGGAACCCGCCGACAAGCCCCTCTCATAGAACACGGTCCCGAGGGCCCCGTCGCAGACCAGGACGCTTGTCTTAAGGGTCTCCTTAAAATCTCTTGTCTTCATACGGTGTCCCGAAGGAATAAAAATACAGAGAACATCTTCGCTCGATTGTCATGGAGAGGTCTTGCCATCGCCTTCCGGCGGCAACGCACTCTTATCCTGCGCGTCTGCGGCCGGCGGCCCGTCCGTCGAAGGCAATTCCTGCGAAGTAAACGTGCACTTCGGATAATTGCTGCAGCCGTAAAAAGAACGCCCCCGGTAGGACCGTCTCAGGATAAGATCTCCTCCGCAGCCGGGGGCAGGGCACTTCACGCCCGAAGAAATCGATTTGGCATTTTTGCATGTCGGGTAATCCGAACAACTCAAGAACTTGCCTTTACGGCCCCACTTGATGACCATGGGCTTACCGCACTTATCGCAGATCTCATCGGAATAGATCACTTCTTTTTTGATATCCTGAGCGGCAAAATCCAGCTTCTCCTTAAAAGGCGCGTAAAACTCATTAAGGATCTTGACCCAGTCGGCCTTGCCATCCTCGATCATATCGAGTTCTTCTTCCATATGGGCCGTAAACGTGATATCCATGACCTGGGGGAAATAACCGACCAAAAGCTCGCTGACCTTGACCCCCAGTTCTGTCGGCAAAAGGTAACCTTTTTCCCGGCGCACATAATCCCGGGACACGAGCGTCGAGATCGTCGGCGCATACGTGCTGGGACGGCCCACGCCGTCCTCTTCCAAGGCCTTGATAAGGGACCCTTCCGAATAGCGGGCCGGCGGCTTCGTGAAATGCTGGCCCGGTTCGAGTTTCTGCAGGCTTAAAAGTTCCCCTTGCGCCAACGGCGGCAATTCTTTTTTGGATTCCTCTTCGGCGTCTTCGTCGGATTTATAGAGAACGCTGAATCCGTCGAAGACCGTCCTGGAGCCTGTCGCCTTAAAGGAATAACCGTCCGCGAGGATCACGACGGATGTCTGCTCCATCTGCGCCGGATTCATCTGAGAAGCCACAAAACGCTTCCAGATCAGCTCGTACAACTTGAACTGTTCCGGCGTCAGGCAGGCCTCCATGTCCTTCGGGCTTCTCTGGACGCTGGTCGGCCGGATGGCCTCGTGGGCCTCCTGCGCCAGCTTCCTGGATTTATAGACCCGCGGTGATTCCGGCAGATACGGCGCGCCGTACCGGGAAGAAATAAAAGACCTGACTTCTTTCAAGGCCGTCTGGGCCACCTGAGTGGAATCCGTGCGCATATACGTGATCAACCCCACCGGCCCTTCTTCGCCCACCTCGATACCTTCATAAAGCTGCTGGGCGATGAACATCGTCTTGGTCGCCGAATATCTCAGCTTGTTGAATGCGTCCTGCTGCAGGGTACTCGTGATGAACGGCGGCAAGGGAGAACGGGACCGGGTTGTCTTGTCAACGCTTTCAACCTTGTAATCCTTGCCTTCGAGGTCCGCGACGATCTTGCGCGCCTCTTCTTCGCTGGTGATCTGGATCTTCCGGCCGTCGATCTTTTCTAAAGAGGCCTTAAAAACCTTCTTCTCCCTGGAGGAGCCCTCGTGTTTCTTAAGCTCTGCGTCGATACTCCAATATTCCTGGGGAACAAAAGCCTGGATCTCTTTCTCGCGCTCGACGATCAAGCGCAACGCCACGGATTGGACGCGGCCGGCGCTCAATCCCCGCGTAACCTTGCGCCACAAAAGAGGGCTTAAGAAATACCCGACGATCCGGTCCAGGATGCGGCGGGCCTGCTGGGCGCGGATGCGGTCTTCGTTAAAACAACGGGGAGACCGGAACGCCTCATCGATCGCCGCCTTGGTGATCTCATGAAACTCAACCCGGAAAACCTTCTGTTTTTTTAAATCCATCCATTCCTTGAGATTCCAACCGATCGCTTCGCCCTCGCGATCAGGGTCTGTCGCGAAATAAACGGCGTCGGCGGTCTTGGCGTTTTTTTTCAATTCAGAAAGGAGTTTCTTTTTGCCGGGGATCACGACGTATTCGGCCTTATAATCCTTGTCAATCTCGACGCCGAGCTTTTTCTGCGGCAGATCCACGATATGCCCCATGGAGCTGACGACGGAAAAATTATCGCCAAGGAACTTCGAGATGGTCCTGGCCTTGGCCGGCGATTCTACGATCACGATAGATTTTTTTGACATGGCTCCCTTTTTTAGATGTCAGCTCGCGTTTCTTGTGAATGATTGCCCGGGGAAACGACGGACGATCCCTTTAAGTTCAAGCTCAACTAAAATCGAAAGGATCTCCGGGATCGTCAGCCCGGTTTTTTGGGCGATATTATCGATATGGGAGGGTTCCCCGTCCAAAGACTGCCAGACTTCCCGGACTTCTTCCCTGTCATCCTCCAGGGATTCCTGCTGCGACGGCGCAGGCGGCTGTTCCGGCACAGGGCTTTCAAAAAACATCAACAAGGGCTTTAAGGTCTCCAGGATCTCTTCCGGCCGGCTCACCAGGCACGCCCCGTCCTTGATCAATGCGTTGACTCCCGCGGCGTTCGCCTGGGTGATTTCTCCGGGAAGCGCAAACACCTCGCGCCCCTGTTCCAGGGCGCAACGCGCCGTGATCAACGCGCCGCTCTTCGCTGACGCCTCAACCACAAGCACGCCTTTTGACAAACCGCTGATGATGCGGTTACGCATGGGAAAATTCTGAGGCAAGGGCGGTGCCTGAAGAGGAAATTGCGATATCACCGCGCCTGTCGCGGCGATCTGATGGAACATCGTTTCGTTCTCCGGAGGATATATCCGTTCCAAGCCGCTTCCCAGGACCGCGATCGTCCGACCCCGCGCATCAAGCACCGCCCGGTGCGCCGCCGTATCGATGCCCCGCGCAAGCCCGGAGACGATCGTCAAACCGTATTCGCAAAGCCTGGACCCGAACACGCGTGCGTTCGAAAGGCCGTAAAAAGACGCGCCGCGCGAACCGACAATGGCGCAGGCGTTCTCGTCGCACGGCAAAAGGTCGCCTTTGACGTAGAGCACGGCCGGCGGATCGGGGATCGCGCGCAAACTCCGGGGATACCCTTCTTCCGTGATGGTCAAAATACGGATGCCGAGCCTCTCAGCCCTGGCGATCTCCGCGGCGGCATTCATCTGCACCGGCGCCGCGACAACCGCCTGCGCCAGGGCATGGGACAAGCCGGCGGCCTCGACCAGCCTTTGAGGTGCCGCCTGAAAAATATCCGCAGGCCGGCTGAAAGCATCCAGGAGACGCCGAGTCCGGATACTGCCGATCCCTTTGACCATATTAAGCAAAACAAGGGCCTGAAAATCGTTCATCGTAATGTTAGAACCCTCATGACCGCCTCGGCGCTCTCTTCGACGCTTAAGGCGTCACAGTCGATCGTATGATGCGCCTGGACGTAGAATGGCCGGCGCTTCTCCAGCAGGTCTTCGATCTTCTTTTTGGGATCGGCAACGTTCAATAAAGGCCGGTCCGCGTTTGCAGATGCGCGCTTCAGGATCGTTTCAGGAGTCGACGTCAGACATATAACCGTACCACTCTGTTTCATCCGTTCGATATTGTCAGGATCCGTAAAGACACCGCCGCCGCAAGCAACGACACATCCCCCTTCGCGCGCCAGGCGCAGGACAAGCTCTTTCTCAAGCTCCCGAAAATAAGGCTCTCCTTTGATGCGGAATATCTCCCGGATCGGCATCTTTTCCTTTTTTTCAATAGCCCTATCCATATCGACTAGCTTCAGGTTCAGCCTTTTGGACAAAACCTTGGCCACAGCCGTCTTTCCGGTAGCCATAAATCCAACGAGATAGATATTGTTCATCACACCTTCAAAAGTTACGTTACTACTTATCACGCATAGTGAAAGAATTTTATCATAATAAGGTAAGACAGGCAAATAATTCTTGGAGGGAGGGTTCTAAGAGGGCTGCGGGAAAAGACAGGTTCCCTTTAAAAGAAATTAAAGGCCCTGGCGAGCCATCGCCAGGGCCTTATCTCTTTATGCCGAAAGAAGATACTACAAAGACCTGATATAAGCTTTATGATTCCGTTTTGTCTCGCTCAAGCTGTCGCCGCCAAACTTCTCCAGCATCGCTTCGGCCAGGACAAAAGCCGTGACGGACTCAGCCACCACTCCTGCCGCCTCAACCGCGCAGATATCATACCGTTCCACAGCCGCCCGAACGGCTTTCTTGGTCACGATATCCACGGAATCAAGGGGTTTGCCGACTGTCGCGATCGGTTTCATGGTACAACGCAAAACGACCGGTTCGCCGTTGCTCATGCCCCCTTCTATCCCGCCGGCATTATTACTCCTACGGTAATAACCCTTTTCTTTGGCATAATAGATCGCGTCATGGACCTTGGAGCCGACAGCGCGCGCATACTCCACGCCTAACCCGAACTCAACGGCCTTGATCGCCGGAATAGACATAACGGCGCCGGCAAGCCTTGCGTTCAGGCGGCGGTCCGCCGCCACGTAACTCCCCAGGCCGGGGGGCAACCCGACGGCCCGAACCACGAACATCCCCCCCAGGGTATCGAGATTCTTGCGCGCGGCGTCGATCTTCTTTTTCATGTGGTCTTTGTTCGTCTCGCCCCCAATCATCACGACGTCGCTGGCGACCGAAACGTCGAATTCTCTCAAGAACTGTTTGCACACCGCACCGACGGCGACGCGGCAAACGGTTTCCCGTGCGCTGGCACGCTCTAAAACATTACGGATATCCTTATGCCCGTATTTGAGGCAGCCCACGAGGTCCGCGTGACCCGGCCTGGGGTTCGTCAGGGCGATCAATTCGTCAATGCGGAAATCGTTGTTCTTGATATAAAGACCGATCGGGCTGCCGAGGGTCTGGCCGTTCTTGACGCCGGAGAGAATTTCGGCATTGTCTCCCTCGATCTTCATGCGGTCCCCGCGGCCGTACCCCAGCTGGCGGCGCTTCAATTCCATATTCATCTCTTTCAAATCCAGCTTTAAACCTGCAGGCATGCCCTCCAGGACCGCCACCATGCAACGGCCGTGCGACTCACCCGCAGTCAAAAATCTCAACATGATTGCCCCCTCCAGCGGCCTACAGGCCGAATAAAAATGCCAGGATACGGTCCATCCAGAAAATATTAATGATCGCGGCCAGGGAAAGATAAGGCCCAAAGGCGATCACGCTCTCTTTGGTGCGCAGTTTGATGACGACGCCGACGACAGCGCCGCAAAGCGACGCCACAGGCAACGTCAGGAGGGCCGCTTTCCATCCCAAAAACGATCCCACCATGGCCAGGAGCTTGATATCGCCGCCGCCCATCGATTCTTTCTTGAAGATGAAATCTCCGGCCAGCCCCAGGATCCACAGCGTCCCGCCGCCCACAACAATCCCCAAAAGGGATTCCCGCAGACCTAGCAGGTGCGTCGCCATACCCTGGATCTCGGGGAACGCGACGCTGGCCAAAAAGCCCGCCACGATGCCGCCGACGCTGATCTCATCCGGAATGATCTGAAAGTCGAAATCAACGAAGGTCGCGACAAGAAGGCCCGAGACAAGAACGGCAAAAATAAAAAAGGGAGCGCTGAGACCGAAACGATCGTACAAAAGGAGAAAAAGGACGCCTGTCAGTAATTCAACGGCAAAATAGCGCCAGGAGATCGGCGCATGGCAATCGCGGCAGCGCCCGCGCAAAAAGACATAGCTCAAAAGAGGAATGTTGTCGTACCAGCGGATAGGATGCTTGCAGGAAGGGCAATGCGAGGCCGGCATGACTATGGACTGTTCCCGGCCCATGCGGTAGATACAGACATTCAAAAAACTTCCGATACAGATGGCAAAAAGAAAAATAATGATCGCTTGCGTCAACTCAAGCATGGATCCTCTCTGACAATGCCTTCCTCATCGCATCCATCGGCGCCGCCTTCCCTGTCCAGTGCTCGAAAGCCAGGGCCCCTTGATACAAGAGCATGCCCAGCCCATTGGCCGTCCGGCATCCGGCCGCCTTCGCCGTCGCTAATAGTTTAGTCTCAGCAGGATTATAAATCAAGTCATAAACGAACTGACCGGCCTTGAGCCATTCCTGTTTAACGAGCAAGGAATCCTCAGGCTTCATGCCGACGGGCGTGGCGTTGACCAGAATGTCTGCGTCGGGAATATCCAGCTTCTCAAAAGAAGAAACGGGAGAAGCATTGGAATAATACTGGCCGATATCTGCAGCCAGTTTTTCAGCTTTTGACCGGTCCATATCAAAAATGCGGATTTCAAGAGCTTGCTGCGCAGCCAAACCGAACGCAACAGCCCGAGCGCCGCCTCCCGCACCTATCAAAGCGGCTGTTTTACCGTGAATAACAACCCCTTCCGATTCCACATCTTTGACGAAACCCATTTCGTCCGTGTTGAAGCCGTCGAACTGTCCATCCTGCCGGACGCAAACCGTATTGACGGCGCCGATCATCTTTACCCCCACAGAGACAGTACCGGAAAGATACTTCAAGGCCGCTTCCTTGTGGGGCACCGTGACATTAAACCCTTTGATCTTTTTTTCAAGAACCGTCTTCTTGAAAAACGTCTCCAGTTCCTGCGGCGCGACTTCAAAAAGCTCATAGACGGCATCCATGCCGTAATGCTTGAATGCCGCATTGTGCATCAAAGCCGAATAACTGTGTTTAACAGGCCGGCCTATTAAACCATACAGTTCTTTGGGAGTGTGGGGTGTCATTAAAGATGAAAAGGCGCCGCTTTTTTCTCTTGGCGGACGAGCTTGTTGACAGCGTTGAGGAACGCTTTGGCAGAGGCTTCGATCACGTCCGTCGAGGATCCGCGGCCCATGGCGACTTTTTTGCCGGCCTGGACCTTGACGCTGACATCCCCGAGGGCGTCTTTTCCCGAGGTCACGGCCTCGATGCGGTAATCCAGGAGGCGCGTTTTGACCTTCGTGATCTTCTCGATCGCTTTATAGCAGGCGTCCACCGGCCCATCGCCGGTCGACGTAACAGCGGAACTCTTGCCCTGTTTTTTCAGGCGGACCGTCGCGCTGGGGGTCACGCGCGTCCCGCTGGCGTAGGAAAGAGAATCAAACTGCCAGACCTCCGAAGGCTTGTTGATCTCATCCTCGATAAGAGAAACCAGGTCTTCCTCGTAGACATTTTTCTTTTTATCGGCCAGCTCCTTGAATTTCTCGAAAGTCCGGATGAGTTCTTTTTCAGAAAGCCTGATCCCCATCTCGGCCAGGCGTTTTTCAAACGCGTGGCGGCCGGAATGTTTGCCCAAGACGAGGCTTGTGCCGGTAAAACCGACGTCCTCGGGCGCGATAATCTCGTATGTCTGGCGCTTTTTCATGACGCCGTCCTGATGGATGCCGGATTCATGGCGGAACGCATTGTTACCGACGATCGCCTTATTAGGCGCGACCACAAAACCGGTGAGTTTGCTCACCAGCCGCGACGTCTTGTAGATCTCCTGCGTATTGATGGCGGCCGTGACGTGAGGAAAGCTGTCGCGGCGGGTGCGAATCGTCATGACGATCTCTTCCATCGATGCGTTACCCGCGCGCTCGCCGATCCCGTTGATCGTGCACTCCACCTGGCGGGCGCCGGACTTCACCGCTTCCAGGGAATTAGCGACAGCCAGCCCCAGGTCGTTATGGCAATGGACGGAGATGACCGCGCGATGGATGTTCGGCACATGTTCGCGGATCGCACGGATGAGAGTCCCGTATTCCGCCGGATAAGCATAACCGACCGTGTCCGGAATATTCACCGTGACGGCGCCCGCCTTGACGACCTCTTCGACGACGCGAAAAAGGAATTCCGGGTCCGTGCGCGACGCGTCTTCGGGCGAGAATTCGATATCGCCGGTATATTTCTTGGCATACTTGACGCTTTCGACAGCCAGCCGCAGGATCTCGTCTTCGGCTTTTTTAAGCTTATACTGCATATGGATCTTCGACGTCGCCAGAAACACATGGATCCTGGCCCCGCCGTGCGCCGGTTTTGTCGCCTGATAGGCCGCGTCAATATCCTTCGCAACCGCCCGGGCCAGGCCGCAGACAACGGCCCCTTTGACCGTCGAGGCGATGCGCTTCACGGCGCGGAAATCTCCCGGCGAGGATATGGGGAACCCCGCTTCGATGACGTCGACACCCAGCGTGACCAACTGGCGCGCGATCTCGATCTTCTCGCGTTCGTTGAGCGTCGCGCCGGGCGCCTGTTCGCCGTCGCGTAACGTTGTGTCGAAAATTATCAGTTTGTCCATGACCAGTTGACAGGTAAACGAGTTACGCGTTCAACGAGTTCGCAACTCACAACCCGCCAACCCGTTAACTCGTTAAACTATTTATTTTTCATCCAGGGCATTGATTTCAGCGCGCCTCCGGCGTTTACGCTGAAATCACCCTGAGTTCTATCGAAGGGCTTTCCAAAGCTATTTATTTCTTCATCCAGGGCATCATGTCGCGCAGCTGCTTGCCCACTTTTTCGATCAGATGCTCGTCGCCTTCTTTGAGCAGACGGTCAAAATTCGGGCGTCCGGCAACGTTTTCGGCGATCCACTCCTTGGCGAACCTGCCCTTGACGATCTCCTTCAATATCTT
>JAQUOM010000037.1 GCA_028717105.1 Candidatus Omnitrophota bacterium | reverse complement strand
GCAGTTGCGCGTCAATAATTATACGACAAAAGAGACGTCCTATCCTGGAGAGAATGGGAATGCCTAATGCGTGGATCTCAATTCCTATAATATCTTCTTTGATTTCTGGAATTTGGGCAGCCATAATTTCGATTTTTTATTATAGAAGGGCGGAAAAGATAAAAGCCAAGATTGAAACTTTAAAAAATTTCTGTGGCTATCGATATGATTTAAGAGGAGGTAATTTTACAAAGCGTTTAATGTTAAAGTTTAAGTTTTTCTTTTCCGGCGAAGGAAAATGCCCCGACGCGATGTCAGGACGCAGCACCTTTTAAACCAAAGCTTCAACGCTTTGGTTTTTTTGTTATAATATGACCATGCAGGACAAGAAGTGGTTTTTTAAAACTTCGACGTTGATCGTCGCTTTTCTCTGCGTGGGGCCCCTGGCCTTGCCGCTTTTGTGGTGGAGCCCTTACATCAAGAGAATGCACAAGATCGCCTGGAGTATTCTTGTCATTGTTTTGAGTTATTGTCTGGGGATCCTCTTGGCCGCGTCGGCCAGGTCTCTGGCGCAGTATTATGATCAGATGATGGAGATGGGGCTGATTACCCCGTAGAAAACAAAGTTTTCTAACGGGACAAACAAGAATGACAGAGATGAACTGGGATCAAGCGACGCAGGAAAAGTTCCGGCTGCTTTTGGACAAGATGCCTGTTTTTATGCGCGGCATCGCTGAGAAAAAAGTTTCCGAGAAGGCCGAAGATTTCGCCCGCAGGGACAACCGCGGCGAAGTTTCAGAAAAAGACATGGTGGATGCCTTCTTTGAGGAAACGCCTTTCGGGTTCCAGGGGCTTATGAAAAATGACCTCAACGAGTTTGGCATCGATTATGTGAAATACGGCTATTCCAGGTAAGTTTCAAGTTATAAGCCATAAGCTCTAATCTCGATGGATCTTTCCCTCTATATTCATATCCCTTTCTGTAAATCCAAATGCTTTTATTGTTCGTTTGCCTCATATGCCGGCCAGGAGGATCTTATTGACGCGTATCTCGACGCGTTGGGGCGCGAGGCCTCCCGTTACGGAAGGCCTGACTGTTCGACCGTCTATATCGGAGGAGGGACGCCGACCCACCTTTCCGGCGTCCAGCTGGAAAAGCTCCTGAAGATCGTCAACGACAATTTTTCCAGAGGTAAAGACAGTGAGTTTACCATCGAGGCTAATCCGGCGACATTCGATGCGCACAAAGCAAAGCTTCTGCGGCGCTCCGGCGTGAACCGCGTGAGCCTGGGGGTGCAGTCTTTGCGTGATGAAAACCTCCGCTGGCTGGGGCGGCCGCATTCGGCGGCGGAGGCCATGGAGGGGTACCGCATCCTGCGCGAGGCGGGTTTTAAAAATATCAACCTGGATTTTATTTACGCGCTTCCCCACCAGACGCAAGATGAACTCAAAGAGGGCTTGAAAGAGATCGAGGCCCTGGGCAGCGAGCATCTTTCGCTTTATGCCTTGTCCGTCGAAGAAGGTACGGAACTTTATCATCGGCAGGTCCAGCCTCTTGAACCTGACCGTCAGGCGGATGATTACCGGATGGTCGTGGCATTCCTGAAGGCGTGCGGCCTTCTCCAGTACGAGGTGAGTAATTTTGCCAGAGAAGGGTATCTTTGCGAGCACAATGCGCATTATTGGCGGGCCGGGGATTATATCGGCCTGGGCGTTTCTGCCCATTCGCATATTATGGGACACAGATTTTGGAACGTCTCCGGTGTTTCCGAATATATATCCCTGATGAACGAAAAAGGTTTTGCCCGGGAGGGGGAAGAGATGCTGACCCCCCGGGAGCGTCTGCGCGAAGCTTTTTTGATCGGCCTGCGGCTCTGTGAAGGGGTATGGCTTAAAGGCTTGGAAGACAGGTTTGGCGTCTCGCTGGAAGAACACGAGAGGTCCCTTGTCAAGCAACTCATCCAGGAAGGCCTTCTGGAGGAATACGCCGGCGTTATCCGCGCCACTCCTCAAGGCATGCTGGTCTTAGATGAGATCTGTTCACAGTTGTCTTGAACCGCGGCCTGATAACGGCCTGCGGGAAGGACCGGGCAAAAAAGCTTTAGAATTTTCTCCGTCAAGCGGATATAATAGAAGAGGCGAATTTAAAAAAGGAGAATTCCTATGTTGAGAAAATATCTGGTGTTGTCCGTTATGCTGGCTGTTTTGAGCGGATGCGCCCAGTGCATGCTCATGCGCTCGGAATATTATGATATGACGGGCCGCGTTTTTATGGCCAAGGCCGATGATGCCGAGATCCCGATTTACGAGATCGGCCAGAAGATCGATCGGCCTTGCGTGGAGATCGGGGTCGTGAAAGTGATGGCCCAGCCCAAGACCCCCAACGAGGAGCTCGTTGAAGAGCTTAAGAAACGGGCGCGCCTGGCCGGAGCGGACGCGTTGATCGAGACCCAGTTCGTGGAAGATGTGTCCAACAAGACGTGGTTCTGCGGGCGTTTGATGTCGACAAGGCACAACAAGAGCGCGGTCGCCAGGGCTGTCGTGTTCACACAAGAAGAGGACCATGGGGCAGGAAAACCCTAAAAAATGCGTCTTGCTAGTCGACGACGAGAAAGATTTTGTCGAGCCGATCGCTTACTGGCTGCGTTCCCGGGGGTATGAGGTGGCGACGGCCGAAGACGGCCGGGGGGCCCTGGATGGGATCGCATCGCGGCGGCCGGACATCGTCTTCATGGATATCAACATGCCCGGCATGGACGGCCTGGAAGCGTTGAGGAAGATTCGCGAAACGGACAAGGACCTGCCGGTGATCCTTTTGACCGCGGCGTTCGGCGATGAAAGCAAGATCGTCACGGCCCGGTCTCTCGGGGTTTCCGGTTTCTTCGCTAAAAATTATACCTTTGAGCAATTGATGCAGGTTTTGCAGGTTGCCCTCAAGATGCATCGTCATCTCCCCGACGGGCCGCAAGAGGATGCAAAGAAAGACGGCCCGGCCTCAAGTTGAAGGGGAAGTTTTTGAGGCGGCCTTTTGGAGGCGGTTGTGGACAGGGCAGCGGAGATTCTCAAGCGTCTTAAGGCCGCAGATCCCCGGCCGCGTATCGCGTTGCGATCGCAGAATCCTTTTGAGCTTTTGGTTGCGACGATCTTGTCTGCGCAATGTACGGATACCCGGGTGAACATCGTCACGGAGACACTCTTCAAGAAGTATCGGTCGGTGCAGGACTACGCGCAGGCCGATCAGAAGACATTCGAGCAGGAGGTCCGTTCCACGGGTTTTTACCGTCACAAGGCCCGTAACGTCATCGGCGCGGCAAAAAAGATCGCGGCGGATTTTGAAGGCAGGGTCCCGCAGACGATGGAGGAGTTGTTGACGCTTCCCGGCGTCGCGCGCAAGACCGCCAATGTCGTTTTGTTCAGCGCGTTCGGCAAAAACGAAGGGATCGCCGTGGATACGCACGTCGCACGTGTCAGCGGGCGTCTGCGGCTGACGAAACATGAGGATCCCGTCAAGATCGAGCGCGACCTGATGAAACAGCTCCCCCGGAGGGAGTGGGGAAATTTCAGCCTGCGCGTGATCCTGCACGGCCGCCGGACGTGCGTCGCGAGATCCCCGAAGTGCCCGGAGTGCGTTTTGGCCTCTGTGTGCCCGTCGAGGAAAATCTTCCACCCTTATCTCGGGAAGGCGGCCAAACGTTACTGAATGTTGCCGAGGGTTTCTCCTTAGTGGCTTTTGGCAGCTTCTTGCAACATCGAGGAAATATGGAACACCGTAAAAAGATTTACGAACCGATCACGCCGGAAGAAAAAAAGAATTTTCTCCAGAATTATATGCCGTTTTTGTCCAAGGGGAAGTTCGTCGATGTCGCTACCTGCAATGAGGAGCGCATGCCTAACGTCGCGCCCAAGCTTATTGCCAAGGTGGAACATAATGTCATCTATCTTGTGGATTACGTCATGGGCACGACGTACAGCAACCTGAAGACTAACCCCCGCGTTTCTTTGTCCTTTGTGGACGAGAGGTCGCTGACCGGCTATCAGCTCAACGGGGCGGTCACTATCGTCGGCTCGGGAGAGGAATTCGACAGGCTGGCCGAGGAATTCCAGCAGATCAAGACCAATTTTACGGTCGAGCGCATCCTCTATAATGTCAGGACCGGTGAAAAGGCTTCGCCTCTGGATATCGTGCTTCCGGAAAAATTCGTCATCCTGAAGGCGAAGGTTTTTGAGATCGTCGAGATCAGTTCCACCGGCGGCCTGAAGTCCAAATTCGCCCTTTGATGGCCTTTCGTAAAACCGCCTTTCTATTTTTTCTTCTTGCGGCATTGGCCCCTTGGCGTCCGGTTTTTGCGGCGCCTGTGGATTCTTTGCGCCGCGCGCCGGAAATCTCCGGCCCTGTCTGGTTCAATGTCGAAGCGAATTCCCGCATCAGCCTCAAATCCCTCCGGGGCCAGGTCGTCCTTATTTTTTTCTGGAACACGACCGACCAGCGCTCGCTGGAAGTCATCCCCCGGATCAATGCGTGGTATGAACGTTATAAAAACAGAGGATTAGAGGTGATCGGCGTCTGCGCCTCGGAATGGGGTTTTGATATCTCTGAGGCCGCCGTATTGAATAAGGTCCGGGAGCGTGAAATCGGTTTTCCGGTCGTCATGGACACGGATGGGTCGATCTGGGTGGCGTATCATTTGTCCGCCTGGCCGTCGTTGTATCTGATCGACCGCAAAGGGTATATCCGCGGCGAATTCCGTTATGATTTTTCCTGGAAGGACGCCGACCTGATGCTTCAGATGCTTTTGGATGAAGGGCGGTCTAAACTGTTGGACAAGATGTAGAATCGGGGGGATAGCATAATGAAAAAGCACAAACAGGCGTCCTCGCGCCAGGTGAAATTGCAGTTTCTCGGCGGCGTTAGGACGGTGACAGGGTCCAGCCATTTGTTGACAACGCCGAAGTCGCAGATCTTGATCGATGCCGGGCTTTTCTACGGCCATCGCGAGGAGTTCTACAGGGTCAATACGACGTTTTCCTACCATCCATCGAAGATCAGTGCTGTCGCGCTTTCCCATGCCCACATCGACCATTGCGGCAATATCCCGACGCTTTTCAGATACGGCCTGCATGCGAAGATCTACACGACATCCGCGACCCGTGACCTCTGTAAACAGATGCTGGCGGATTCGGCCAGGGTTCAGGAAGAAGATTTCCGGTATTTAAAGAAGATCGCCCATCACATGCGGGGGCAGGTCCGGCGGGACGCCCCGCGGTTCCGGGGGCCTCTTTATACGGAACGCGAGGCCCTGCGGGCCGTCGGGAGATTCAGGCCCCTGCATTACGGCCAGAGGTTCAAGGTCTCTCATGACGTTACCTTGACATTTTTTGATGCAGGGCACATCCTGGGTGCGAGCGTTATTTTGATCGAAGTGCACATGCAGCACAAGACTATTCGCATCGGTTATGCCGTCGACCTGGGCCGTAAAGACCTGCCGATGCTTAATGATCCGACGGTCTTCCGTGATCTGGACACCCTGATCCTGGAATCCACGTATGGCGGCAGGATGCACGCTCCGATCCCGGAAGCCAAGGAAAAATTGCGCGATGCGATCACGAGGACCGTGGCGCGCCGCGGCAAGATCATCATCCCGGCCTTTGCGCTCGAACGCACCCAGGAGGTCGTTTATTACATCAGCGAACTTTTGAAGGAGAAGGCGATCCCCGAGATTCCGATCTACGTCGATTCGCCTCTGGCAGCCAAGATCACGGAGGTCTTCCGGCGTAATGTCCATTACATGAACCACGAGGTCAAGAACATGATCCGCCGGGACCATAGTCCTTTTGATTTTGCTCCCCTGCGTTATGTCCAGGGCCAGGAGGAGTCTAAGTCGCTCAACAACGATAAGCGCCCCATGATCATCCTTGCCGGCTCCGGGATGTGCGAAGCCGGCCGCGTCCTGCACCATCTCAAAAACAATATCACCGAGTCGCGCAATACGGTCCTTGTCGTCGGATATATGGCCAAAAATACCCTCGGCAAAAGGATCGTGGACCGCGAACGTATCGTTAGGATCTACGGCCTGGAATATGAGTTGAACGCCGAAGTGGTTGTGATCAATGCGCTTTCCGGGCATGCCGACGCCAATGATCTGTTGCGTTATGCCCAGGAATGTTCCCCTTTCAAGCGGGTTTTTCTCGTGCACGGCGACGAGGAGCAGACGAAAAGTCTCTACGACCGGTTTCAGGAGCACCAGTTGAATCCGTATATGCCCCAAAAGGACGAGGAAGTGCTTCTTTGCGAAGAGGGATGCAGGGGGTAAACCTTTTGGTCCGCTGTTCGTCTAAAGGATCAGCAGCGAAACAAAAGGGGAGGATGCCATGAATAGAGATATCGGACGATCGATCGCAGGATGCGTTGGAATCCTGGTGCTGGCAGCCGGGTGTGCCGGGTTGTTTTCCGTGAGGCCGGCGTTCGCCCGGGAGACGGAGGCGACGGTGTCGTCGCAACAGCGCCGTGTCAGGGACGTTCGCGAGCGGGCAGCCCGGTTACGGCAGCAAGACCCTGAAAAATTCCGGCAGGCCGTCCAGCAGCGCCGTCAGGCCCTGCACCAAAGGCTTCAATATCTTAAGGAAACAGACCCCGAGAAATACCGGCAGGCCGTTGCAAAGATCCGTCAGATTAAACTGGCGCGCCTGCAGCATCTTAAAAAAGAGGATCCTGATAAGTTTAATGAGATCGTAGATCAGCGCCGGGGCCATGTGGAAGAGCGTCTGGCCCGCCTGAAGCAAACAGACCCTGAAAAGTACGAGAAGGCCATGGCGTTCAAGAAGAAGCTGGAGCGCCTGCACGAGATGCGCCGGGATGATCCCGAAGCCTTTGGCCGGTTTCTTCAGGACCATCCCCGTTTGAAAGAGCGTCTGGGCCGCGACTGCCGCGGGAAGGCTTCGTCCGGCCGGCTGCCGCAAGAGGATACTGCGGAAGATGATGTCCCTTATTGATGTTGAACGAAGCCGGGAGTGCGTGCGCCGTTTTCAAGGGGGCGAAAAGGCCGCTTTTGACGAGCTGGTCCAGATGTATAAACGGCAGGCCTACGGTTTTGTTTGCAGTCTTATCGGTAACGCGGAAGACGCCGCGGATATCCTGCAGGAGGGTTTCCTGCGTGCCTACGAGGGGTTGGCGAGGTTTCGGGGAGAGGCGGGATTCAAGACATGGTTTTACAGGATATTGATCAATCTTTCGCGGGATACGTTGCGCCGGCGCGTCCGGTCTCGCCGGATTTTTTCGTATTCTCTGGATGAGGAGGATGACGACAGGGCTGTCCGGGAGGTTGCGGATGCGACCCTTCGGCCGGACCGTTTGGCGCAAGAAGAGGAGTGGCAGAATATTTTGCGTCAAGCGGTTGCCGGTTTGCCGGACCGCCAGCGCGAAGCGTTTTCCCTTCATCGCCTCCAGGGATTGAAGATCGAAGAAGTGGCGCGGGTCCTGGGATGCGGGCCGGCAACGGTCAAGGTGCATATTTTCAGGGCCGTCCGTCATATCGGCAGGATCATAGGGCCGTATATGCGGGAGTGCTGATACAGAAAAGAGGTTCTTATGGGTATGTGCTATTTTTTCAGAAAAAAACTCCTGGATTTTGCCGAAGGCAGGCTTCCTGAGCGCGAGGCGCAGCGCCTGGCGTCCCATCTTGACGGCTGCCCTGTTTGCCGCCGGGAGCTGGGTGATATCCGGCGGGGCCTTGAGGCCTCCGGGCTTTACCGTCCGCACGAGGAAGGCGAGGTTTTCTGGAAAAAGTTCGACGCAGACCTTTGGTCGAAGATCTACGAGCGCTCCGCTCATCGCCTGCCGGGCGCGGCGCGCCGTTTCATCCTGACGCCTCTCTGGAAGCCTGCCCTGGCCGTTCTTCCGTTACTGGTCATCCTGTTTGCCGTTGTCATGCGCACCGCGCCCGTCTTGCAGCTTTCGCGATGGATGCCTGAATCCTATCAGGAAGCGGCGGTGGTCCGCGACGCGGCCTGGCTCGTTGAGGAGGCGTTTGACGAACAGGCCCTGGCAGCCGCCGACGAGGACATAACAACGGAGATTGAAACGCTCTATCTTTTAGATCCTTCGGCCATCCAGGGGATCGGATAAACAGTGCCGTCCCTGCAATCGAAAAAAGTTCTGGTTGTTTTTGCCGTTCTTCCCGCCGTCGTTTTTATCTTTTTGTTTTTCTTTAAGGACGTCCTGGCCGCTCGGTGGATCTCTGCCCGCATCCATCGGTTGGTGCCTGATGCGCAATTCAGGGCGCAGGAGGTAAGCGTTGGCCTCGCCTCGATCGTCTTGCGTGATTTTTCCATTGTGCAAAAAGCCCGCGGCACCCTTCCAGGCTGGGAGCTCCGGGGGGATGCTGCCGTGGTTCGCGTCTCTTTGTGGGGCCTTATCGGCGATCCTTTCCTGGCCGTGCGCCAGGCGGATATCCGTCTTGAACTCGTCCAATTCGGGCCGGTCATCGTTCGCGGCGTGGACCTGCAGGCGCAGAAACATCCGTCCTGGCCGTATGTAGGCGTCCGGGTGAATATTAATGCGGCGGCGTACCAACAAAAAGAAGTCAAAGACATTGTCAGCTTCGTATTAATCAATAAACACGTTGTTCTTGTTGAGCGCGCCGAAGCCGGAATTCTGGGCGGCCATATGCGGACTACGGGTTTTATCGAGACGCCGCGCGGTTTGTCGGAGCCCGGGATTTATTCTTTTGTCGTCCACCTGAAGGACGTTCAATTAAAAGATGTTATGGCTTTTTTGGGAAGTGCCAAAAAGTTAGATGCGAGCGGGGTATTCAACGGCGAGGCCGTTGTCATTTGGAAGGCCGGCCGCCTGCATCTTTTGCGGGGAGAATTGAATTCCATTTCCGGTGGATGGCTCTGGATCAAGGACCCGTCCCTTTTAGGGCAGGCTGTTTCGGACCCGGGGCGTCAAAATATTGTGATTGAAAATTTAAAAAATTACTATTATGATATAGGGAAAGTCGAATTACGCAACTTGGGTCAGGACATAAGGATGGATGTTGTTTTAGAGGGAGAAGCAGGCCGTCGCAGCCTGGAATTGTTTTGGCACAGGGAAGGATCCGAAAAACCATGATGCGCGATACAAAATACATAAAATCTATCTTGTTGTGGTCGGCGGCTTTTTTTGTCTTGATGGGTTGCGCGCGCGTCAGCCTTGATACGAAAAAACCCATCCAGGTTGACGTTAAAATGCGCGTGGATATCTATCAACATGTGGCTCAAGATGTTGAGAATATTGAAGATATGATTTCATCGCAACCGGAAGGCCGGCCGGGAGCGAAGGTCAGCTTTTTCTTTTTAGGCGAGAAAGAGGCGTGGGCCCAGACGGATGAGGAAGCGGGATATCCTGATCATGTGTTGCGTGCCATTGAGCGTCGTCGTGTGCGCCGCGATGAGCTCGTGCATTGGGAGCAGAGGGGCGTGCTCGGGGAAAACAGGGCCGGAAAGGTCGAGCTTGTGGATCCGGGCTTTTCGGATAAAGACGTCATCCGTTTGATGAATGAAGAGAACGAGGATCGTTCCGTCATCTACAGCTATGTGGCAGAAAAGAACCGGGCCAGCGTGGAAGAGACAGGCCGGATTTTTGCCCAGAGGATCCAGGCAGACGCGCCGCAGGGAACTCCTGTTGAGTCCGCTCAGGGGCATTGGAGCAGAAGGTGAAGCCCGCGGTGAAGGGTAAAGGAAAGGCAGGGGGCGATGGAGAAGCTCGTCAAAACATTTGAAAAGAACAAATTCCAGGAAATCCGCGTCGCTATCACGCAATACCAGGGTAACGACCTGATCGATCTGCGGATCTGGGCCTTGAAGCAGGGCGGCCAGGAAAAGGTTCCGACGGCCAAGGGCGTTTCCATGAACGTGAAGCTTTTCCCTCAGCTTAAAGAAGCCGTTGAGCTCCTGGAAAAAGAATTGAAAGCCAACAACTTGTTATAGATCCCGTTAGAGAGGGCGCCTTATTTTTTTCAAACGGGATTGGCTTGTGATAGACGCGCCGGCGTTGGCGGCGTTTTGGTTATAGACGGCGGCCGCCGTCGATCGGTCTCTAACGGGGTAGATTTTTTCTCGTGCCTGCTTTTAAGAAAACAGACGTCCACCGGAAGAAAGAGCGCCAGAAGTTCCTTTCCAAGAAGGTCGGCCGGGCGATCGCCGATTACGGGATGATCGAGGACGGCGATAAGGTCCTGGTGGGGGTCTCCGGCGGTAAGGACAGCTTGGCACTTTGCAAGATCCTCTGGGACAGAAAGGCGTTTGTCCCGATCCGTTATGATCTTCTGGCGCTCCATGTCGATTTAGGGTACGCGGATCCCGGACAGGGCGCGTGGAAGCGGTTTTTTGAAGAACAAGGGATACCTTTTTATATTCGGCGCAAAACAGTAGTGCCGCAAGACGGCCAAGCGCCCACGTGTTTCTGGTGTGCCTGGAATCGCCGGCGGGTGCTCTTTGAAGAAGCCAAAAAACACGGATGCAACAAGATCGCTCTCGGCCACCACAAGGACGACATCGTCGAGACGATCCTGATGAACCTTTTTTTCGAGGGCGAGATCAGCGCCATGGCGCCGAATCAGGAGCTGTTCCGAGGACAGCTTCGGATCATCCGGCCCCTGGCCTATATCGAAGAACGGGAGATCAGCCGTTTTACGCGTCTCATGGGTTTTCCGGTCGTGCGCTGTGAATGTCCTAACGCCGGGCGGACACAGCGGGCCGTCGTCAAGAAGATCGTTGCCCAGCTTCAGAGGACGGCGCCGGGAGTCAAGTCTAATATTTTTCGCTCTCTCCAGAGGATCAAGAAAGATTACCTGCTATCACCATAAGCGATGAGTTTACGGATCAATAAAAGAAACGCTATCTATGTGCTCAAGAGGGTCCTGACGGCCTTCTTTATCGCCGTCGTCTTGTTGAGCTTTTTCTTTTTGCCTCATTACCGCAAGGACCACGAGGTTGTCTGGTCTTTTGTCTGGAATATCCACGCGCAGACCGTTCCTTTGGTCGCGGTCCTTCAGTTCGCCTTCGGTTTTGCCCTTGTTTTTTTCTTCATTTATCTGCTGCGCATCCGCCGCATCCTCCATCGGGAAAAAGAAGACTTGGCCGCGGCCATCACGAATCTGGAGGTCGGTTTCTGCCAGGAGACGCCCGGCGGCCAATTCATTGAGGCGAATGACGGCTTTTTAAAGATGATCGATTATTCCGAAAAAGAGCTTTTTGCGCTCAAGGCCTCCGACATCCACATCTCCAAGGATGAATACCGGAAGTTCTGCGACCTCCTGCTTAGCCGCGGCACGTTGATCAAGGAAATCCAGCTTAAGAAAAAGAACGGCAAGGGTGTCTGGGCCGTTGTTTCGGCGAAGGTCGTCAAGAACGAGAGGGGCGAGCCGAAATATTACGAATACATCGTCATGGACGTCAGCGAGCGCAAGTGGATGGAAGAAGAGATGTGTTCGGCGTACCTGCGTTTCGAGGCGGTGATCCAGAATACGCCGAATATCGCGATCCAGGGGTATTCTCTCGACGGAAAGATCCTGGAATGGAACCGCGCCTCCGAGCTTTTGTACGGATACTCCAAGCATGAAGTCCTGGGCAAGAAGGTCGAGGAGTTTATCCTCAGGGAATCGGACCGTATGGAATTCCGCGAGGCCTTCGAGACGATGAAACAGACGGGCCGTGCGGTGCCGCCGCGGGAATGGAAAGCCCGTACGAAAAACAATAAAGAGATCACGGTTTATTCTTCGATGTTCCCGATCCTTTATAACGACAAGGTCATCGAAGTGTATTGCATGGATGTCGACATTTCCGACCGCGTGGAAACGGAAAGCCGGTTGAACGAGATCAAGGACAAACTCGAGAGCCTGGCCTTAAAAGACCCGCTGACGGAGATCTATAATTTCCGGTATTTCCGGGAACGCCTGTCGTCGGAGTTCGAGCGTGCCAAGAGGACGCTGCAGCCGTTGACGATCGTCATGATGGACCTGGATTATTTCAAGTCGATCAACGACAGCTACGGCCATCAGTATGGCGATCGGGTTTTAAAACAGGTGGCCCGCTTTTTGAAGGCTGAACTGCGGACCAACGACGTCGTGGCCCGATGGGGCGGCGAGGAGTTTGCCGTCATCCTGCCGGATACCAACCGCATCGACGGCCTGGCGGTCACCAACAAGATCCTGGAGCTCTTCCGGACACGCAGTTTTGGAGACGTCAACAACGTCATTAAGCTTAAGTGCAGCATGGGTGTCGTCAGCTATCCTGAGGACCCCTTGTTTTCCGTCGAAGAATTGATCGACGCGGGCGAAGAATGCATTTACCGCGTCAAGGAACGCGGGGGCGACGGGGTCGCTCTTTACGGCCACGAGATCGGCGTCGGCGAAGACAAGCTCGACAAGATGCCCGAGGAGGACCGGAAGCGTTTCATCGATTCCGTCAAGCAGAGGTTGTCTTTTTATGCCGTCCGCAGCGAACGCAGCATCCTGGAAGCCATTTATTCCCTGGCCAAGAGCATCGAATTGCGGGACCGCAGGACGAAGGAACATTGCGACAGGATGGTTGAATATGCCGAGAAGATCGCCCGCCGTATGGGCATGAACGAACAGGAAGTGGACAATGTCCGCAGGGCCGCCATGCTGCATGATATCGGCAAGCTGGGGATTTCCGACGCCGTCCTCTTAAAACCGGGAAAACTCACGCCTGAAGAATATGAGATCGTCAAAAAACATCCGGTGATCGGCGCCGACATCATTTCGGTCGCCGGTTTCCTCAGGGATATCGCTCCTTACATCCTGTGCCATCACGAGCGTTTTGACGGCCGGGGTTATCCGAGGGGGTTAAAAGGGGAAGAGATCCCGCTCGGCGCGCGGATCATCGCCGTTTGCGATGTCTATGAAGCGCTGACATCGGATCGTCCCTACCATAAAGCCATTTCGAAAGACGAGGCGATCAAGATCCTCAAAGAGGGGATGGGGACCCAGTTTGACGCCCAGGTCGTTAAGGTATTCCTCGAAGTCGTCGAATAACCTCGCAGGGAATCTTTTTGTTTCAGCCGGATCAAGGCAAGTCCGTTGTTTATTGGCATTTTGGAGAGGATGAAGAAGGAGCTTGAGAGGATGACAGTAAGTTACCGTTTCCAGAAGACAGGGGATTTTATCATCGAAGATTATAATCGCGCCAAGCCCTGGTCGAGTTTTTTCCCGGGTATCGCAGGGCTTTACGGCATTCCCATGTGGGTGTTTTATGTCAATCGCGGCCAGTGCATCGCCTCGGCGGGCATCCGTTCAAAGGACGAAGCGATGCTGGAGTTCCTGCCGGCCAATAAGGCTTATCAGTTGACGCCGACCCAGGGGTTCCGTACTTTTGTCAAGCTCCGCCGCGGCAAGGCATGTTCTTTTTATGAACCGTTTTCG
>JAQUOM010000036.1 GCA_028717105.1 Candidatus Omnitrophota bacterium | reverse complement strand
CGACCGTTTTCGACGATGTCGCCTTCGGCCCTTTGAACATGGGCCTGGACCCCGTGGAGGTCGGCCGGCGCGTCCGGGAGACGCTTGCCGCCGTGGACATGGGGCCTAGCGTTGAAAAACCGTCGCATCATCTGAGTTTTGGCGAGAAGAAAAGGGTCTGCGTCGCGACGGTCCTGGCCATGGACCCGCGGCTCTTGGTTTTAGACGAGCCGACCAGCAACCTTGACCCCCGTCACAGGCACCAATTGATCGAGATCCTCGGGGCGGTCCATGTCACGAAGCTGATCGCCTCTCACGACTTGGATATGATTCGGACCCTGACCCGCCGTGTGGTCCTTTTGAGCGCCGGCCGCATCATCGCTTTCGGGCCCACCCGCGAAATCCTGGCGAACCAAAAACTCCTCAAGGACAACGGGTTCTTTTTTCTGACTTGAAAAAGGACGTCCGCGCCTGCATGCGGGATTTTTTTGCATTCCGGGGTGTTTTGTGGTATGGTGATATTGTAGATATGTGGGGGGAAAGAGAGGCGTATATGGTTACGTCCTATATGCCGCATAATTTTCCTAAAAGCATCCTCAAAAAAGACCTCTAATTTTTTAGAGGTCTTTTTTATTTTTTTCACCTGGTTTTAAAGAGGGCGTGTCATGGATTATCTGGAAAAAATCTTAAATCCCGGGGACGAAGACCTGCCCCTGGCCTCCAGGCTGTTGTATCAATTGATCGACGAGAAATACCGCGCGCTTTTGGATGAATCCAGCGACTTGATGGGGATCGTCGATCGGGACGGCAAGTTTATTTATGTCAACAGGCAGCTGGCTGATTCCCTGGGTTATACCAAGAAGGACATGCTCCGGATCCACATGTACGACATTATCGCCAAAGAAAGCCTGGCGGCATTTACCGAGAAGACCAAGGAGTTCCTGAAGTCCGGCCGCCTGCGGATGCCGGACTTTGTTCTTAAGACCAAATGGGGAGGGAAGGTTGTTGGAGAGATGAATTCCATCGCCTTCTGCGATAACGAGGGCCGCTATTGCGGCGCCAAGGCGGTCTTTAAGGACAGGACCAAGCTTCTGGAGATCCAGCGCCTGGAAAAGAAATACGAATCGATGCTGGAAGACGGCATCGATACGCTGGATTATATCATCATGATCCTCGACAAGGAGCTGCACATCCGTTGGGCCTCGTCGAGTGTGATGACGTATTTCGGCCTGGACAAGACAGGGATCATCGGGGAAGACGTGCGCCGGGTCTTTGAAGAAAAACTTAAAGAAGTCATCCAGGAACACGATGTGTTCCTGGCGAACGCCATTGCGGCTTACGAGGATCACCGGGTTATCGAAAGTTTTGAGTGTCAGGTGAAGAGGCCGGGTGCGGACGACATTTCCTGTGTCGAACACTGGAGCTATCCGATCACCCATGGAGAGCTCTCCGGGGGGCGTATCGAGATCTTCCGGGACATCACCCGCCGCAAGAAATCCGAGGAGATGCTGGAGTATTATTATAAGAAGATCCATACGATCATGGGACATGCCGTCGAGGGCATCGTGGAGTTACGCACGGACAATACGATCCAGTTCGTCAATAAAAGCTTCCTGGATATTATGGGATATTCGGAGGAAGAAATGACGGACCGCAGCCTCTACGATTTTATCCTTTCTGAAGAACGCAGGCATCTGGTGTCGATCAAGCTGATCCGCAGGTCCCGGGAGATCGTCTTTGTCAAAAAAAACGGAACGTACCTCTATGCCCTGGCTTCCAGCATTCCTCTTGTTTTCGGGACGCATTCGCCCCATACGCTTTGTTTTATATCCGACATTACCGAGACCAAAATGGCTTCTGTTAAGCTTCGGGATGCCAATTTGACGTTGAGGGCCCTGAACGCTTCTCTGGTGGAGAACTCTCTCAAGGACGTCCGGACAGGCGTCTATAACGAGCGCTATCTGCACGACAGGCTGACGGAGGAAGTGCGTCGGGCGCGCCGTTATTTTCGTCCGTTTTCCCTCATTATGATCGACCTGGATTTCTTTAAGGCCGTCAATGATGCCTATGGCCATCTTTTTGGAGATGTTGTCCTCAGGGGATTTGCAGACCTTTTGAAGACCAATGTCCGCGCGACGGATATCGTGGTGCGTTCAGGCGGAGAGGAATTTGTCGTCTTTTGTCCCGATACGGACAGTTATGGGGCGCTGACAGTGGCGCACAAGGTCGCCCGGGCCCTGGAAAAGACCCGTTTGGGCGATACGGGCCGCCGCCTGACCGTGACGGCCAGCATGGGGATCGCGTCTTATCCGGAGGCAGGCGTTTTCGACCCCTTAGAGCTTTTGGAAGTGGCCGATCAGGCGATGTATCAGAGCAAGGCCCGCGGCCGGAACCGTATCACGACATATCGGAAACCGGGACACGAGCAAGAAGTGCGTTCTGAGCCGGCGGAAGTTCCCGGGATGGAGTCTGTCGCAGGGATCAAGGAAAGACTGCGGTATGTGAATGCAAGGAACGAAGAGGCGGTCCTGGAATCCTTAAGGCCGTTGATCCTCCGTCTGAACGGTTTTCTGGGTTATGACCCGGGTTACGCGGACCGTCTCGTGAAAGACGTGGAAAGTCTGTGCGTGGAGCTATCTTTGCCGGAGCCGGAAACGCATCGCGCCAGGCGGGCGGCCCTGTTGTGCAACCTAGGGTTTTTGAGCCTGCCGCGGGAGATCCTCGGAAAAACGTCTTTAACGGACCAGGAAGTCGCCCTTGTACGCAAACATCCGTTTTTAAGTGCGGATATCCTGAAAGATATCGCGTTTCTTGATCCCGTCAAAGAGGATATCCTGGCTCATCACGAGCGTTTTGACGGCACAGGGTATCCCCGGGGACTCAAGGAGAAGATTATCCCCATGCCGTCGCGCATGATTGCCGTGGCCGAGGCGTATGAAGCGATGACTTCTCCCCGGCCGTATCGGACGAAACCTTTCGGCCGTAAAGAGATTTCCGATGTATTTCTTATGGAATCCGGACGTCAGTTCGATCCCGCCATCGTGAGTTGTTTCCTCAGGCAGATGAGATAACCCCTTTTTTAACCTCTTTTTTCCCGCTGGACGGCGTATCAGGCAAAAGATATTTGACTTTTGACCCCATTATGCTATATTGGCTCAAATATTTTAAAAAGGCATCCAGAAGTCTTTTTATCGATAAAGCCTGAAGATTAAGCCAGGAGGTTGTCTATGCGCAGGGTATGGGGGGCAGTTGCAGCAGTGACGTTGATGTTGGCGGCGGCGGGATGTGCGACAACACGGTCGACATCCGGATCGTCGGTAGAAAGTCGTCTGCAGGTTTTGGAAAACAAGGTCCAGTCGCTGGAAAGCCAGATCGTCGTTTCTGAAACAGCGGATGAGTCGTTCGGTATCCGCGAGGAATCTTCGGGCGTTACGGTTGACACGGTGACCAAGAAGCAGATCCAGCAGGCCCTGAAGAACGCCGGTTACTATGAAGGTACGGTCGATGGGAAGATCGGGCCGAAGACGAGGACCGCGATCAAACAGTTTCGGAAGGACATGGGCTTGAAAGCCGACGGTATTGCCGGTAAAAAAACAAAGGAAAAACTTCTAAAATATCTTCCATAGAAAGGTCTGCTTAGAGAATGAACATCTTATGGGTTGTCGTGGGGGCGCTTGCGGCCGCGATGCTGACGGTGTCGGGATGCGGCAAAGGCGCGGATAAGAAACAGAAATTCGTTGTTGGAGAAGAGATGTTGAACTTGACCGAAGCGGATACGATTCTATCCGGTTCGGCTTCGGCGGATGAAGCGATTGAGATCGTGGACAACGGTCCGCAGGCGCCGACGGACATGGCCGTTGAGGTCCCTGTCCCCGTGCCCCAGGATCCTCCCGCGGCCGTCTTCGGAGACGACCCGGATGAGAAGGCCATCCAGACGGCGCTCAAAAATCTCGGTCTTTATGCCGGTTCTATTGACGGCAAAGTGGGTCCTCGGACCCGCGAGGCGATCCGGGAATTTCAGCGTCAGAACGGTCTTGTTGTCGACGGAAAAGTCGGCCCCAAGACGCGGGCGGCGCTGAAAAATTCTCTCGCTTCCATGTCCCAGACGCAGCCGTAGCGCCAAGGCACGGCGATATCGAGGCCTATCGTGGTTACTCCTCCTTCCCAGGTCCCTATTCCTACAAAACATGCCCGGCTCAAAGCCTGGGTGAAAGACATGTCCGTTTTGTGCAAGCCGGACCGGATCGTTTGGATCGACGGCTCTGAACAAGAAAAGAGGCGCCTGGAAGACGAAGCTGTGGCGACAGGCGAGGTGATACGGTTAAACCAGGAAAAACTTCCCGGATGCCTGTATCACCGAACGGCCCTGAATGACGTTGCCCGCACGGAACACCTCACGTTTATCTGCACAAAAAAGAAAGAAGACGCCGGCCCCACAAATAATTGGATGTCTCCGCGGGAAGGCTATCAAAAGGCCTCCCGCTATTTCAGGGGCGCCATGAAGGGCCGCACGATGTATGTCGTCCCTTTTTCCATGGGGCCTGTCGGTTCGCCCTTCAGCAAGATCGGCGTGGAGGTGACGGACAGTATTTATGTTGTCCTGAATATGCGGATCATGACGCGTATCGGCTCCAAGGTCCTGGATCAACTGGGCGCCGACGGTGAATTTACCAAATGCCTGCATTCCAAGGCGGACCTGGATATTCAAAAGCGGCTTATCCTGCATTTTCCGGACGATAATGCGATCTGGAGCGTGGGTTCCGGATATGGCGGCAATGTCCTTTTGGGTAAAAAGTGCCTTTCTTTGCGGATCGCCAGCCATATGGGCCGTCAGGAAGGCTGGATGGCGGAACATATGCTCATCATGGGGATCGAGGAGCCTAACGGCCACGTCGAATACATCGCCGCCGCCTTTCCCAGCGCCTGCGGCAAAACGAACCTCGCCATGCTGATTCCTCCGGAAGGCCTGAAGAGCAAGGGATACAAGATCTGGACGGTGGGTGACGATATTGCCTGGATGAGGATTGATTCCGACGGTGCTCTCTGGGCGATCAACCCTGAGGCCGGGTTTTTCGGGGTCACTCCCGGAACGAATTCAAAATCCAATCCGAATGCGATGGCGACGATCCGGAAGAATACGATTTTCACCAATGTTCTTTTAAAGAAAGATTTTACGGTGTGGTGGGAAGACGGCGATGAGCCGGCGCCGGCCGAAGGCATGGATTGGCGCGGCCAACCATGGCGGCCGGGTATGAAGGATGAAAGCGGCAAGGTGATCAAGGGCGCCCATCCCAACAGCCGTTTTACAGCGCCGGCGGCACAATGTCCGTCTATTTCTTTCCGCCTGGAACATCATCACGGCGTTCCGATTTCGGCGATCGTCTTCGGGGGCCGCCGCGCGCATCTGGCGCCTCTCGTTTACGAAGCGTTCAGCTGGCAGCACGGCGTTTATATCGGCTCGACCATGGCGTCCGAACGCACAGCCGCTCAGATGGGCAAGGTGGGCGAGGTACGTCGAGACCCGATGGCCATGCTGCCGTTTTGCGGTTATCATATGGGCGATTATTTCGCTCATTGGCTGCGTATGGGAAAGAAGATGGAAAAACAGCCGAAGATTTTCCACGTCAACTGGTTCCGTATGGACGTACACGGAAAATTCCTCTGGCCAGGATACAGCGAGAACCTGCGTATCCTTGAGTGGGTCCTTGACCGTTGCAATGACAGGGTCGAGGCGGTTGAGACGCCTATCGGGCGCATTCCCCGCCCCCAGGATCTGGACATGACGGGGCTTAATCTTCCGAGAGAGAATATGGCCAGGCTTTTTGAGATCGATCGTTTTGAGTGGATCCGGGAGATGGAATCCCAGAAAGAGTTTTTAAAGATATTCGGCGACAGGCTCCCCAGGGAGATCTGGGCGGAGTGGGAAGCGCAGAACAAACGGCTGCAGGAATAATCAGGTCACCAGGCCGCCCGTCATCAGTTTAAATCCAATGCAACATCAAATCTTGCTCAAAACCGATTTTCCTGATTTAAAGCTCCTGCGCAGGGGCAAGGTGAGGGATGTCTATGATCTGGAAGACAGGCTCCTGATCGTCGCAACGGACCGTATTTCCTGTTTCGACGTCGTTTTGGGGTGCGGCATCCCGCAGAAAGGACGTGTCCTGACCCAGATTTCGCTTTTCTGGTTTGATTACCTCAAAGATGTCTGCGAGAACCATCTTTTGACGTCGGACGTGGCGCAATATCCGGCGGCCCTGCAGAAATATAAAGATACGCTGCAGGGGCGTTCCATGCTTGTCAAAAAAGCCGATTCCTTGCCGATCGAATGTATCGTGAGGGGATATCTCTCCGGCTCCGGTTGGAAGGAGTATCAAAAAACCCAATCGGTCTGCGGCATCAAGCTTCCGGCAGGACTGAAGGAGTCCGAACGGCTGCCCGGCGTTATCTTCACGCCGTCTACGAAGGCGGATGTCGGGCACGATATGAATATCGATGAGGCAAAGGCTTGCGCCTTGGTCGGTAAGGGCGTGTTCGCCGAGATACGGGCCAAAGCCGTCGCTTTGTATGAGAAGGCTGCCCGTTACGCCGAAACGAAAGGCATCATCATTGCCGATACGAAATTTGAATTCGGTTTTTCCGATAAGAAGCTGATCCTGATCGACGAGGTCCTGACGCCTGACTCTTCACGTTTCTGGCCGAAGGAAGGCTATGCGCCGGGTCGGCCCCAGCCCAGCTTCGATAAGCAGTTCGTGAGGGATTATCTCGAAACGCTTGCATGGGACAAGACGCCTCCGGCCCCGGCCGTTTCCGCCGACGTCATTGAAAAGACCTCTCAAAAGTACCTTCACGCATTGAAAGTCCTTGCCGGTTTGTGAACCTTGATGGAATTCGCTCTCCGAGGCGATTATATCGAACTGGACAACCTTTTGAAGGCTTCCGGCATCGCGGCCAGCGGCGCCGAGGCCAGAGACCTTATCCGCCAGGGCCGGATTTTCGTTAACAACGAGAAAGAAAGCCGCCTGCGCCGCAAGGTGAGAAAAGGCGACAAGGTGAGTTCGGGCCGGATGCTTTTGGAAGTCATCTAGCCATGGTATAATAAAAAAGATGGAGGGGCACACGTAACCGGAGGTGACGTATGTGTAAAGTCTGCGGTTGTACCCCATGCAAGTGCGGCGGAAAGATCGTCAACGGCAAATGCGAAGGGTGCGGCAAGGAACTAGATAAGTGTACCTGTAAGAAGAAATGACCGCCCGGTCGATAGGCGTAAGCGTTCCCAAAAAGCCTGATGTTTTATCAGGCTTTTTTGTTTGTCCGCCGCGCGCCTGAAAATTCCTGGAATAAAATCCGCTTCCCTTACGTCTAATATCCGGAGAATCGATGAAAGAAGATGCCTTTTACATAGAACGGTTTCTTGGCGGGGAAGAGAAGGCGTTTGAGGCGATCGTCAGGAAATACCAGAACAGGGTCCTGAATATCGTTTTTTCCTTAATCGGAAAAGACAGGGAGAGCGAAGATATCGCCCAGGAGGCATTTTTGAAAGCCTACCGCGGCCTCAGGGGTTTCGAGCGGCGCTCCCGGTTTTCGACGTGGCTCTACCGTATTGTGATGAACACGGCCTATGATTTCCTGCGTAAAAGGAAGAACGTTGTTACGGAAGAAGAAGTTTTAGGGCAGAGCGCCGACGCCTCCGGCGGCCGCGAGGATGTCCTTTCCGCGCTCCTGATAAAAGAGAAGGAAGCGCTGATCCAGAAAGCCCTGAACAAAGTCCCGTTGGCATACAGGGCTGCGGTGGTCCTGAAGGATATCGAGGGGTTAAGCTATAACGAGATATCGAAAGTTCTGGGTTGCCGTATCGGGACCGTGGAATCGAGGATCTATCGCGCCAGGCAGATGCTGAGGAAGGAACTGATAAGGCTTGGAGGAGATGTGATATGAACGCATGCGTAAGAGTCAGAAAACTGTTGTCCCGCTACATCGACAGGGAAGCCGGGGATAGGGATGCGGCTTTCGTTGAAGCGCATGTGGCCGGGTGTTTTTCCTGTAAAAAAGAATTACGGGCATTCTCCTGTGTCAGGGAGCTTTTGTTGAAAAAAGAGCGTAAGGCTTTGCCTGAGGGAGAGCTGGCGAGGCGCCTGCTGATGCAGATCTTGTGCCAGAAGAGCGGGCGAGAGGATTTTTCTCTGGTCGGTATGGGATATTTCGCGCGCAGGCTCATTTTTCTCCCGGCCGTCGCTATCGCGCTATCCGCGATTTTTTTGATCCTGGGCCCCCGGCAGACGGGCCGGTATTCATTGGAAGAACATATCTTCAGCGGGACCAAAACGACAACGGCTATGGCCTTGGGGTTGATTCTAGGAGCAAAAAATTAGTTTTTCAAGAAAGGAGAGGCCCATGAACAGGAATGCAGTGTATGTGGCTGTCTTTGCTGTGTTGTGTGTCTTGGCCGGTGTCCTGGTCGGTGCCGGGATCGTCAAAAAAGCGGCTTGTCCGGAGTTTGGACCGCCGGGCGGACCGAATTTCGCCATGAGGGCCGAGCATTTTATGGGCCGGGGCCCGGGAGGCAGATTCGGCGGCGCAAGCCCCGTCGAAATGCTGGCGGACCGGCTGGATCTCGACAAGGAACAGGAAGCCGAAGTCGAAAAGATCTTGGAGAGGTCGCGCCAGGAGATCGACAGGCTGGGAGAGGATGTCCGTTATACGATCGATAAGATCAAGAGCGAAGGCGATGAGAGGATTATGAATATCCTTGACCCGGCCCAGCAGGAGAAATTTATAGCGCTTCTTGATGAGATGCGTTCAGCCGGTTGTCCACAGGGAGGCCGAGGCCCCATGGATGGGTACGGGCCGCCTTCTGAAGACCTGCCTCCCGGGAGATAGAGATGGGGCGTCAACAGGGCGGCCGTATTTCCGTTGAACAGGCACCGCAGGGCAAGAGAAAGGATGGTCCTGATGAGGAAGCCGGGGCATGTCTGGGGCAAAAAGACGGCGATGTGTTTGATTTTGTTTTTTTCGCTATTTTTGGCGATGAGTGCTTTTGGTGAAGAATCCCAGACGGCATCTCAAAATGATGAGTCTTTATTCTCTCCGCCGCGTGAGGCAGATGGGCCTTCCGGCGGCCGCGAAATGAAGGCTCCGCCTCAAGAGGCGATTGACGCCTGTTCGGGTAAGGCCGAAGGCGATGCGTGTCAATGCCGCGGGCCGAGAGGAGAAGAGGAGGCCGGGGTTTGCGCTTCTACGCCGGACAAGAAATATTTCGCCTGCAGGCCGGAACGCGCTCTCCGCGGCCTTCAAGAGGAACAGGACCAGCCGAAATAATAATCAGGCAGAAGGGTTGAGAAAAAACCCCTGACATTTAACCGTCAGGGGTTTTTAATTTTTGTTCCGGACGTGAGGTGTCCGGTTTTTAAATTATGCCGAAGGAGGGAGTCGAACCCTCACAGGCGTGAGCCTAATGGTTTTTGAGACCACCGCGTATGCCATTCCGCCACTTCGGCAATCGATTTTCAATTTTCTTATTATTTTTCTCCTTGCGTCTTGAACCATCCGAGCATTTCCATCGGCAAGGGGAAGACGATGATGGAGGATTTTTCCGTCGAGATATCCATGAGCGTCTGGAGATAACGCATTTGTAAGCTCATGGGTTGTCGCTGGAGGACCTGGGCTGCCTGCGCGAGTTTTTCGGAGGCCTGGTATTCGCCTTCGGCCGAGATGACTTTGGCGCGGCGTTCTCTTTCGGCTTCCGCCTGTTTGGCCATGGCGCGCTGCATTTCCTGCGGCAGGTCGACGTGCTTGATTTCTACATGGGAGACCTTGACGCCCAAGGGGTCCGTTGCCTTGTCGATGATCAACTGCAATTCTGAATTGATCTTCTCCCTTTCTGAAAGGAGCTCATCCAAATTTACCTGTCCTACCGTGCTTCGCAGGGATGTTTGGGACATCTGAGAGGTGGCAAAATGATAATCCTCGACTTCAATGATGGCGAGGGTCGGGTTCATGACTCTATAGTAGACAACGGCGTTGACCTTGACCGAGACGTTGTCTTTGGTGATGATGTCCTGCGGCGGCACATCCAGCGTGACGGTGCGCAGGCTGACGCGTTCCAGGCGGTCAATGGGGAAGAAAACAAGGATGACCCCCGGCCCTTTGGGTTTGGATAAGATGCGGCCCAGGCGGAAGATGACCGCCCGTTCATATTCGTTGAGCACCTTGATGGAGTTCAGAAGGTAGACGACAAGGACAATGCCGACGATCACTGGAAAACTCATAAGACCCCCTTTTTAGCTTTCAGGTATTGATGACGGGATTATACCCGACGGCTGGCAATCAATAAAGAGAAATATCCGATCCGATTTTGTCACAGGCCGTTTGACTTTGTCAATTTTAATGAGGGCATGGCTTATGGGGCTGATCCGAAGTCATCCATAAGTCATGCGCCCGAATTAACCCGCCGGCGCTTTGTGGCGGGCCGATCAAGGTTCTTATTTTGTCACAAGCAGTTTGACTTTGTCAATTCCTACCACTTTTATTTTTTCGTCCTTGGCGATTGGCGCCTTTCCTTTGTTGACGGCGCTCCATATCTCGCCGTTCAGAAAAACCTGGCCTTCGCCGCCCGGAGTGATGTCTGTTTTCGCTTCGCCTTCGCTGCCGGCAAGGCTTTCAGGGCCGGTCATGACCTTTCTGCGATGGGCCCGGACGACATTGGTGAGTAAAACCATGGCGATGGAGGCCACGGCCAGGATGAGCGGCAGGATGACGTGGAGTGAAACACCCAGGCCGCTGAACGACGCGTCAACGAGCATAAGAGAGCCTAAAAGCATGGCGACAATGCCCGCCAACGTCAAGAGGCCGAAGGTGGCCGGTGTCAGGACTTCTCCTATCAACAGGATCATTGCCAGGCCGATCAGGAGGAATCCCGCGAAATTTACCGGCAGGATGGCAAAGGCATAAAACGCCAAGACGAGGCAGATCACGCCAGCCACCCCGGGAAAGATGACGCCGGGATGGGTGATTTCGATAAACAGGCCGAGGAGGCCGATCATCATGAGGATGTAGGCAATATTGGGGTTGATCAGCGTATTGAGGATATTCTCTCTCATGGTGAGGTCGGCGCGCCGCAGCAGGGCGTTATGAGTTTCCAGGACGATCGTGCGGTTTTCGGTTAATGTGACGGCGCGGCCATGGAGCTGTTTTAAGAGATCATCGATATCCGTCGCAACCAGGTCGATGATGTGTTTTTCCGAAGCTTCTTTTTCCGTGGCGGACACGCTTTTGAGGACCGCGAGCCTGGCCCATTCGGCGTTACGGTTTTTGTTCTTGGCAATGGTTTCTATCCAGGCGAGCGTATCATTGAGGATTTTGTTTTCCATGATGCCGCCTGTTTCTTCAGGAGGGGTTTCCTGATTTTGAGGAGAGGGAGCCTTCGCCGGGGCCGCCTGCTTTTTTTGAGACCGCAGGGTGTCGGTAAGGTCTTCGATCGCTTTCTTTAGCGAGCGTTCTTCGCCTTTGTCCCCGTCGATCGTTACCGGGTGCGCAGCTCCGATATGAGTGGAAGGGGCCATGGCAGCCACATGGGAGGCCAGCGTGATAAAGACTCCGGCGGACCCCGCACGGGAACCGCTGGGTGCGATATAGGTGATGACCGGGACAGAGGCGTTGATGATCTTTTTGACGATTGTCCGGGTAGACTCGAGGAGGCCGCCGGGAGTATCCAAAAGGATGATGCACCCCTGATAACCGCCGTCTTCAGCCGTTTCGATCCCCCGATCGACATATGCGGCAACGACGGGGCCGATGATTTTATTGTCGATCGTAAGGACCAGGAATGTTTTCTGCGATGCGGTTTGCGGCGACGAAGCAGATGCCCAGAAGAGAGAGGAAGAAAAAACGCACGCGAGGAGCGCTGTTTTTTTTATCCCTCCCGCAGGGATTTTTTTAAAACAGGACAAAGAGAAATCCATCCGCCTGCGCCAATGGCTCCGGAGGATTTCGCTGGCATGGGACAAAAAGGTGCTCATCGTTCAAGCTCCGCTTTGACGGGCCGGCTGTGGAAATAGAGGATGATCAAGACGTGATAGAAGACGGAAATAAGATTTTTGACGTCGGGGGCGATGGTGGTTTCCAGATCGCAGCAGAGGACGATGATCCCGCTGAAGATCAGAATTTTGCTTAAGATGACCCATCCCGCAAAAAAGATCAGAAGTTTCCTTGAGTAGGGCCATTTTAACAGGAGGCCCGCGCCCAAGAGGATAGAAATCAGGCTGCTGATGATGACGAATGTCAGTACGTTGGGCGGTTTGGGGAGGGTGCCTGTCAGGAGGCTTTGAAGGATGAGGGCCAGAGTGGCTGTGCCGATGCCGATCTCGATCAGGCCGAAGAGGACGATGCCTTGTTTAGGCTTCATGAGTAAGGAGGGGTAGAGGATGAGATTCTTGTGCTCGCGGGACGCTCTGCCGCGTCTTTTTCCCTTGTCGGGGAAACATTAAGGTGGTGGCGCCGTCGCTTCCTGCTCGGCTTGTCGCCTCGCAACGGTCGTTCCGGCATCCCTGCCTGTCGGCAGGCAGGCACCACTTTTTTATTCTGTCGCAAAAAAGTGGTGGAGCTGACGGGGATCGAACCCGTGACCTCCTGACTGCCAGTCAGGCACTCTCCCAGCTGAGCTACAGCCCCAATGGAAACCCCAGGTCAAAATAGCTTAATAATCATAGTATAGACCGCCGGGATTGTCAACACTTTCGGTCCTTTTCGTCCTGTCGGAGGGGGTGCCGGCCGCCTGGAAAGTTTCTTGAAGCCTCCAATGTTTTATGTTAATATCACCCTATTCGTTTCGAAGGCTCTTTAGAAAATTTCCATGTTTCTGGGTGTCCACGTTTCCATAAGCGGAAAGATTTATGAGTCCGTTGACCGGGCCGCAAGCCTTGGCTGCAGCGCCATGCAGATCTTTTCAAGAAACCCAAGGCAATGGAGACAATTGGAAATCGATGCCCGGGACGCGGTAGAATTCAGGAAGCGGCGTAGAGAAGAAGGCATCGGCATCGTAGCGATTCATGTGCCTTATCTTATTAACCTGGCAACAAGTTACGACGTTCTTTATAAGAAATCCATTGCGACTTATATGGAAGATATGCGCGAAGCTGCGCTTTTGGGCGCCGAATATGTGGTGACACATATGGGGAGTTATAAAAACAGCACGCTTCCGCAGGGGCTGAAAGCATTTATTGCCGCGGTCAACGAGATCCTCGCAGGGACAAAAGGCCTTGGCGTACAGCTGCTTTTGGAAAATACGGCCGGGTCGGGATCGTGGCTTGGCGCGACATTCGACCATCATCGTAAGATTTTCGAGGGCGTCAAAGACCGGCATCGGCTGGGTGTCTGTCTTGATACGGCTCACGTCTTCGAAGCGGGCTTTGATGTGCGAAGACCCGAGATTTTTGATATCCTGCTGGCAGAGATCGAACGCAAGACGTGCCCGGGCGCCGTCAAGGTGGTCCACCTTAATGATTCCCTGACACCCCTGGGATCCCATAATGACAGGCATCAGCATATCGGTAAGGGGTTGATCGGCCTGAGGGCCATGAGGCACATTGTCAATCATCCAAAACTGAGAGAGGCGGCGTTTATCCTGGAGACTCCGAAGGAAACGCCCCGATCCGATGAAATCAACCTCAGTAAGGTCAGAAAATTAATGCAAATGAACCATGGACTATAACTTCAAAACTATAGAAGAGAAGTGGCAGGGGGCGTGGGCCGCCGAGAAGCTCTATCGGGCTGTCC
>JAQUOM010000035.1 GCA_028717105.1 Candidatus Omnitrophota bacterium | reverse complement strand
ATGTTATTTCCTGGTCAACGCCGGGCGTTGTGGGGTTTAAGGGGTCGAAGAAGTCTACGCCGTTTGCCGCTCAGGTTGCGGCGGGCGATGCGGCGAAAAAAGCCAAAGATGCCGGCCTGGTGGAAGTGGATGTGTATGTCAACGGACCGGGCTCCGGCCGCGAATCCGCGATCAGGGCCATCGCAGCCGCAGGATTAATGGTAAGGATGATCAAGGATGTGACGCCTGTGCCGCATAATGGGTGCCGGGCGCCGAAAAGACGCAGGGTTTAAAGACGATGAAGGACTCCAAGCCGCGATAAGGGGTAAATGTGGCGGCTCGGGGTGATTTTCAGTAAGACAGAAACGAGGGAAAATCAATGGCAAAATATACGGGTCCAAGTTGTCGCCTCTGCCGCAGGGAAATGATGAAATTGTTCCTGAAGGGCACGCGCTGTTATACGGAAAAATGCGCCGTGGCTCGTCGTGCATTTCCTCCGGGACAGCACGGCCAGGGGCGGGGCACCAAGCTGTCCAACTATGGCTTGCAGCTCAGAGAGAAGCAGAAAGTCAAGAGGATCTATGGGGTGTTAGAGAGGCAGTTTCGCAGATATTTTGCTATCGCTTCGAAAAGCAAGGGAGTTACCGGCAAGGTCCTTTTGCAGCTCCTGGAAAGACGCTTGGACAATGTGATGTTCCGGCTGATGTTTGCAACATCGCACACGCAGGCCCGTCAGATTGTTCGTCACGGGTCGGTGTATGTCAACGGAAGAAGGGTTGATATCCCGTCTTTTTCCGTGCGCGCAGGGGATATCATTGAAGTCAAGGGCAAAGAAGGCGTCAAGAAGGCTGTGCGGACCAATATCGAGCTTTCCAAAGATCGTGGCATAGCTCCCTGGCTCCAGGCTGATTTTGACGTTCTTCGCGGCACGGTCGTGCGCCTGCCTGACAGGGACGATATCCAGATGCCCATTCAGGAACAGCTCATTGTTGAGTTGTATTCAAAATAAATTTTATGTGTGTCGGCGGATCAGGGTGTCAGGGGCGGCGGATGGCCCTGCGCCTTAACGCTTAACACTCCGACGGAAGAAATGAGGAGGCAAGATGGGGATTAAGTGGAAAGATTTTCAGTTACCTAAGTTTCTGGAAATAGATGAGGCGACGCATACAGGGACGTACGCCAGGTTTATTGCCGAACCTTTTGAGCGCGGTTTCGGCGTAACGCTGGGAAATTCCCTGAGGCGCGTCTTATTGTCTTCGATAGAGGGAAGCGCCGTCACGGCCGTCAAGATCGAAGGTGTTCTTCACGAATTCAGCGCGAATGAAGGCATTCAGGAAGATGTGACGGATATTATCCTGAACATCAAGAACCTCATCTTGAGTTCTCATTCCCGCGCTCCGAAGTCCATCTACATCAAAAAAGACAAGGCGGGAGAAGTAACGGGAAGAGATATCATTACGGATGGGACCGTCGAGGTTTTAAATCCGGATCTCCATATTGCCACGTTGACCAAGGATGTTAAATTCAACGTTGAGATCGAAGTAGGCCGCGGCCGGGGCTATGTCGCGGCGGAAGTGAACAAAAAAGAAGAACAGGTCATCGGGGCTATTCCCGTGGATTCGGCGTTTTCTCCGATCAAGAAAGTATCGTACCACGTCGAGAACACGCGCGTCGGCCAGAAAACCGATTACGACCGCCTGGTGATCGAGGTTTTCACCAACGGCAGTATCGATCCGAAAGATGCGATGCTTTATGGCGCCAATATCATGCGCGGCCACCTGGACGTTTTCCTTAACCTCGGCCAGATCCCTGAAGAACTGGAAGAGGAAGAAGCCATGACGCCGGAAGAGACTCAGCTTTATGAAAAACTGCGTCTGCCGATTTCAGAGCTTGAATTGTCCGTGCGCAGTTCCAACTGTCTGCGCGAAGCTGATATCAAGATCATCGCCGACCTGGTCAGAAAATCCGAAAGTGAGCTGTTGGGTTTAAGAAATTTCGGCAAGAAGTCCTTAACCGAGGTCAAGGAGCTCATAATGGGGATGGGATTGAACCTGGGTTTGCAGATCGACGACAAAAAATTAAAGAAAGAAAAATAAAAAACGATTACGCAGATTTAAAATATGATTACACAGATTAAATCGGTGTGATCGGAGAAAAAAGATGAGACACAGGATTAAAACACAGAACCTCTCGCGTTTCAGTTCCTATTACAAGGCGACGATCAAATCATTGGCTCAGGCGGTGGTCAGAAACCAGAGGATCATCACGACCAAGCTGAAAGCCAAGATTGTCAAAGGGCATGTTGACCGGCTGGTCGCGTGGGGTAAGCAGGCTGATTCCCTTGCCGCCCGCCGTCTGGCTTTTCGTATTTTGTGCGATCACGCCTTGGTCAAGAGGCTTTTTTCCGATATCGGCCCGATGTTCCGTGATAGAAAAGGGGGATATACGCGCATCATCCCTTACAAAAGGCGCCGGGGCGATAATGCGGAGCTGGTGGTTTTGGAATTGACCATGCTTAAAGACGTCCAGAAAACCCTGAAACACAAGTCCGAGGGGACAAAGGAAGCTGCCCAGAAGCCTGCCGCCGGTGCCTCCAAGACGGAAAAGCCGGTGGAGACAGAGGCGCGTGTGGAGCCTGCGCCTCCCGATAAAGAAAAGCATAAAAAAGAGATCAAGCGGCCCCTCAAGAAACCCCTCGGTGGCTTGGGGAAAATTTTTAAATCAGAAAGAGATTCTCTGTAAATCCTGATTACACAGATGGCATACGGGATGACACTGATTAGGGCATAGCAAGACATCCGTGTAATCTTCATCGGTAATCTGTGTAATTCATAATGATCTTATCCAGTAGAGCCCAAAAGGTCAGCCCGTCCGCTACCCTTCAGATCACGGCCACAGCTAAACGCATGGTCAAAGAGGGCAAGGATGTCGTTGCCTTCGGGGCCGGCGAACCTGATTTTGATACGCCGGAAGCCATCAAGGCCGCCGCTATTGCCGCGATCCAGTCCGGCTTCACCCGATACACCCCCACCTCGGGCATCCCTGAACTTAAAGATGCCATCGTCAAGAAACTCAAGGAAGACAACGGCCTGGATTACACGGCCAAAAACATCATCGTCTCCTGCGGCGCAAAGCACTCCCTTTATAACATACTGCAGGTTTTGGTTGACGAGGGCGATGAAGTCCTGATTCCTGTCCCTTACTGGGTGAGCTATCCCGAGATGGTCAAACTTGCGGGGGGCAGGTCCGTCTTTGTCCGCACAACGCTAAAAGAAAATTTCAAAGTTACCGCGCAGAGCCTCCAGGCGCATGCTTCAGCAAAAACAAAAGTCTTGATCTTAAACAGCCCCTCGAATCCGTGCGGTGTCGTTTACCATCAAAAAGAGCTTGAGACCATCGCAGAATTTTGCGTCCGGAACCACATCTTCTGCATCAGCGATGAGATTTATGAAAAGATTATTTTTGACGGTATCCGGCATGTTTCGATCGCCTCTTTGTCGGAAGATATGAAGAGTTTGACCGTGACTGTTAACGGATTTTCAAAATCTTATGCGATGACAGGCTGGCGCCTGGGGTATCTGGCGGCTGAAAGCGAGATTGCGCAGGCGGTGTCAAACCTGCAGGACCATTCGACCTCGAACCCCACGTCTTTCGTCCAAAAGGCGGCCCTGGCCGCGTTCTCGCTCGATCGCGCCTTTTTTGCTGAGATTGCCGAAAAGTTCCAACAGCGAAGGGATGCCATCGTGTCAAGGCTGGACCGGATGAAACAATATCTCGGATATATCAGGCCCGAAGGGGCATTTTATATCTTTGTCGATATCAAGAAGACAGGCATAGATTCATTTACCTTTGCCAAGAGGCTTTTGGAGGAGAAGCACGTTGCCTTGATCCCTGGAGGGCCGTTCGGGTGCGACGACTATGTTCGTATCAGTTTTGCCACCAGCATGGAAAAGATCAAGGCCGGATTGGACAGAATCGAGGAGTGGGTGAATCAGCTATAAAAGATCCCTCGCTGCATAAGAGTTATGTTGATGGCAGCTTGGGATCATTCGCTGAAAAATTTTCTGAGGGTGAATGATGGGCAAGACAATAGCGGAGAAAATCTTAAGCCATCATGCAGGCCAGGACCTAAAGGCCGGTGATTTTGCCGTCTGCGATATTGATTTTTGTTTCGGACAGGACGGAACGAGCGGCATTATCGTTGACCGTTTCAAGGCCCTGGGGGTCAAAGAGGCCTTTGACCGGAATAAATTTGCGATCGTCATCGATCACAGCGCGCCTTCGCCGAACATGGGCGTCTCGGCCGTCCACAAAAAACTGCGAGATTTCTCCAGGGACAAAGGACTTTTATTGTATGATATCGGTTGCGGCGTCTGTCACCAGGTCATTCCGGAGAAAGGGCACGTTCTCCCCGGAGACCTTGTTTTGGGCGCGGATTCCCATACCTGCACTTACGGTGCCTTAGGCGCTTTGTCCACCGGCGTGGGTTCGACGGATTTGTCTATCAGCCTGGCTTGCGGGAAAAACTGGTTTAAGGTTCCGTCGTCAATCAAGATCGTTGTCGCAGGAAATCTTCCTCGCGGCGTTTATTCCAAAGACCTGATCCTTCATATTATCGGCGATTTAAAGGCCGACGGCGCCACATACAAATCTGTAGAGTTCTACGGGCCCTGCATCGAAGCCTTGAGTATGGATGCCCGTTTTACCATTTGCAATATGGGCGTCGAGATGGGTGCGAAGTTCAGCGTGATCCCGGCGGACAAAAAAACATTTGCTTGGCTTGCCGGGCGTAATACAATGAGAAAGCCAAATCCGCAATGCGCGGACAAGGATGCCGTCTACGACCTGGTCAAGGAATACGATGCTTCCAGGATCGGGCCGCAGCTTGCCAAGCCCCATACGGTCGACAACAACGCCGAGATCGAAGAGCTCGAGGGGACGCATATCGATGAGGCATATCTGGGGACGTGCACGAATGGACGGCTGGAAGACCTGGAGATCGCCGCGAAGATCTTAAAAGGCCATAAGGTCCACAAGGACGTCCGTTTTATCGTCGCTGCGGCATCGAAAGATATTTATCTTAAGGCTGTTGAGAAGGGGCTCATTACTGTGTTGGTCGAGGCGGGCGCCAGCGTTGTGACCCCGGGGTGCGGCCCCTGCGTGGGAACGCACAATGGCGTGCCGTCGTCCGGCGAAGTCGTTGTGTCCAGCGCCAACCGGAATTTTAAGGGCCGTATGGGCAATCCGGAATCTTATATCTACCTGGCGTCTCCAGCAACTGTTGCAGCCTCGGCGTTGGAGGGGCGCATCGCGGATCCGAGGAAACATTTATAAAAGAATTTTTCTGTTATCCCGCTTTTTGAAATATCGCGCGGGATTTCGCTGAAGCATAACATCAAGGTGCTCAATGGAACTCAGAGATCTGTTGTTGCTGACGATTGAAAAGAAGGCGTCGGACCTGCACTTGACGGAAAACTCTGCTCCTATCTTGAGGATTGATGGCCGTTTAACATTGACGGATTTTCCCAAGCTGACGCGGGAAGATACGAAAAAGATGATTTACGCCATCCTTACCAACGAGCAGAAAGAGATGTTTGAGAGAAATTGGGAATTGGATCTCTCCGTGGCCATGGCGGGCATGGATAGATTCAGGGTAAACATCCATATCCAGAGAGGTTCTGTAGAGGGTGCTTTTCGGCGCATCCCCTTGGAGATTCCGCGCCTGCAGGATTTGGGGCTGCCCGCGGTCGTCGCGGAACTGGCGCGCAAACCCAACGGCTTGGTCCTGGTGACTGGTCCGACGGGTGTCGGCAAGACGACGACCATGGCGGCCATGATCGACCTCATCAATTCCGAGCGCCAGGAGATGATCATTTCCATCGAAGATCCGATTGAATTCCTGCATTATAATAAAAAGAGCGTCATCAAGCAGAGAGAGGTTTTTGCGGATACGAAGTCTTTCGCCGAGGCGTTACGCCACGCGCTGCGCCAGGACCCCGATATTATTTTTGTCGGCGAGATGAGGGACTTAGAAACGATTTCGACCGCCTTGACCGCTGCGGAAACGGGTCATTTGGTCCTGGCAACATTGCATACGCCGGATGCGCCGCAGACCGTTGAGCGTATTATCGATGTGTTTCCGCCGCACCAGCAGCAACAGGTGAAGCTGCAGCTGGCCGACTGCCTGCAGGGCGTCGTTTCCCAGCTGCTTTTGCCTCGCGCCAGCGGCGTGGGGCGTATTGTGGCGACGGAGATCATGATCGGCACGCCTGCCATCCGGAATTTGATCCGCGAGCAGGAGATCGAGCAGATCCCGACGTTGATCCAGACCGGGCATCAATTCGGCATGAGGACGATGGACAAGTCCCTCAAGGAATTCTATAAAGAGGGCGTGATCACATACGAGACGGCCGTGTCCAAGGCCAAGAATGTGGATGAATTCAAGAACTTATGATCCTTAAGGGGTTTTCCTATAAGATCGGCGACGACGTCAATAGGGATTATATAATATCCGGCCGTTATAAATTCTCCATCAGCGATATGAAGGAATTGGCCAAGCATATCATGGAGGATATCGATCCGGCATTTTATTCGCGTTTGAAACCCGGGGAGTCTTTTCTCGTCGCGGGAAAGAATTTCGGTATGGGGTCGTCCCGCGAACAGGCGCCTTTGGTCATCAAAGAGGCCGGGATCGTCGGCGTTGTGGCCAAGAGTTTTGCCCGGATCTTTTACCGCAATGCGATCAATATCGGCCTGCCTTTGATCGAGGCCGATACGGATGACATCGCCGAGAGCGATCAGATCGAAATTGACTTAGAAAAGGGCGAGTTGCGCAATTTGACCAAGAAAACCAAAGCAAAGATCAATCCTCTTCCGCCCGTTATGCGTAAACTTCTGGCTGATGGCGGTCTCGTCGAACATTTCAAAAAATACGGCGGCATCAAGCTGTAAAAAAATCTTGAGTTTGTAGAGTTTGACTCAAAAAACTCAAGGAGTTCAAAAGACAACGTTTTCATACCGCGATGAAATATACCATAACTCTTATCCCCGGGGACGGAATCGGCCCTGAAGTCAGCCTGGCAGCGAAGCGCTGCATCGATGCGACAGGAGTTTCTATCCGGTGGGAAGAGTTTATTGCCGGAGAAGAGGCGATCCGCAAGTTTGGGACGCCCTTGCCGGATGATGTGATCGCTTCTATCAGAAAGAACAAGGTCGCGATCAAAGGGCCGATCGTGACGCCTGTGGGGACCGGTTTTCGTTCTGTTAACGTGCAATTGCGCCACACCCTGGACCTTTATGCCTGTTTGCGCCCTGCCAAGAGCATGGAGGGTGTATCAGCGGCTTTTAAGAACGTGGATCTTGTCATCGTGCGCGAGAACACTGAAGACCTTTATATGGGGATTGAATTTCAGGAGGGGAGCGCTGATGCCTCCAGGATTATCGAGATGATCAATGGTTTGAGCTCCAAGAAGATCCGCAGCGATTCAGGGATTTCGATCAAGCCGATATCGGTTTTCGGCGCCCGCCGGATCGTTAAGTTCGCTTTTGACTACGCTTTGAAGAACGGCCGCAAGAAGGTCACGGCCGTCCACAAGGCCAATATCATGAAACATACCGACGGGCTTTTTCTCAGTATCGCCAGAGAAGTAGCTCGGGAGTATGCCGGAAAGATCGAATTCAACGACGCCATCGTCGATAATTTAAGCATGCAGCTGGTCAGCCGTCCGCAAAATTTTGACGTCCTGGTCCTGCCGAACCTCTATGGCGATATTATTTCCGATCTGTGCGCCGGACTTGTCGGCGGCCTGGGCGTGGCTCCGGGCGCCAATCTGGGGGACGGTATCGCGCTCTTCGAGCCTGTTCACGGTTCGGCGCCCAAGTATACCGGTCTCAATAAGGTCAACCCGACAGCGACGATCCTTTCGGGCGTCATGATGCTGCATTATTTGGGAGAGAAGCAGGCCGCCGAAAAACTGGAGAAGGCCGTTAAAGACGTCGTCAAAGAAGGCCGTTTTGTTACGTATGATCTTAAAAAAGACAGAAATGATCCTTCGGCCGCATCGACCAGCGGGATGGCCGATGCCATCATACAGAGAATGAAAGGCTGAGAACTGAGCAGATTATTATGAAGAAGGTCGCAATTATTGGCGCTGGGTTTGTGGGCGGGACGGCGGCGATGCGTATCGCCGAGAGTGGTCTCGCCCAAGTTGTTTTGGTGGATGTCGTCGAAGTGTTGGCTCGCGCCAAGGCTTTTGACATGGAAGACGGCCGTTATGCGCTGGGATCTGATGTGCGTATCGAGAGCGCCGGTGATATGAAGGCCCTGGCGGAAGCCGATATCGTTGTCGTGACCGCCGGCCTGCCTCGCAAGCCCGGCATGACCCGCGAAGACCTTCTTTCAAAAAATACGCAGATCATGAAGTCTGTCTGCCAGGGGATTGTTGAGCATGCCGGCAGCGCGATCGTCATCGTCGTCAGTAATCCGCTAGACGTGATGACCTACCTGGCCTATCATCTGACGGGTTTTTCCCGCCAGAGGGTTTTTGGAATGGGGGCGAACTTGGATTCTTCCCGCTTCGCCAATCTGATCGCTCAAAAATTATTTGTCGGCATTGAGCATGTGCAGGCGTTGGTCATCGGCAGCCACGGGGAGACCATGCTGCCTTTGCCGAGGCTCGCCTCTGTCCGCGGGAAACCCCTGACGGAACTATTGGACTCCGGGGAGATCGACGACCTTGTGGAGCGCACAAGAAAACGCGGCGCTGAAATTGTTTCGCTCTATGGCAGCGGCAGCGCTTATTTTGCGCCGTCAGCGGCGATCTTCGAGATCGTCCGGACCATTGTTTCGGGAAGCGCAAAAGAAATTCCCGTCAGTGTCTGCCTCGAGGGCGAGTATGGGCTGCGTGATGTGGCGATCGGTGTTCCTGCGTTGATCGGTCCGGAGGGTGTCGAGAGGATTTTGACCGTGGATTTGAACGATGCAGAGCTTCAGTCCCTCAAGGGGTCTGCGCAGTCTATTAAAGATTCCATCGGTTTGTTAAAGATCTAGGATCTCTTTTTGTGATATTCAAAGATGGCTTACGATCTCTCTATTATAGGCGCAGGATGGGCGGGTTTTAATGCTGCGATCGCCGCGGCCAGACTCGGTAAATCTGTCTGCCTGATCGAGGAGAAGGAGATCGGAGGCACCTGCCTGAATCGCGGATGTATCCCTACTAAAATTTTCGTCGCAGAATCAAAAAAAGGCCTTACGCTTCCTGAAATCCAAAAGAAGAAGCTTGAAGTCGTGGCGCGCCTTTCCGGAGGGATGCAATACCTCTTAAAAACGCATAAGATCGACGTCCTGCAGGGGCATGGCATCCTTCTTGGGCCCGGCCGTATTTCCGTCGATAACAAGGCAGAGGTAGCGTCGAAATTCGTCCTTTTGTCCACCGGTTCTTCCCCGCGGGATCTCCCCGGTTATTCTTTTGATCACGATAGGATTGTTTCCAGCGATGACGTCTTGCAATGGCAGGTTTTGCCTCGGACTTTATTGATTGCCGGCGGCGGTTTCATCGGTTGTGAATTCGCCTCCATTTTTCGGCGCATGGGCGTTGAGGTAACCATCGTGGAACTCGAAGACCGTCTCCTGCCGAATATGGATGCGGACCTGGGGAAGAAAATCCTGCAGGCTTTTCAGAAGCAAGGTATCAAGGTCATGCTGAAAACGGCCCTGGATGGGGCAAGGCCCGGGGATTTTGAGAAAGTCCTTGTTGCCGTCGGCCGCAAGAGCCGATGGGAAGGCCTTTGTGCACCTTCTTGCGAGATTAAAACGGAGAAAGGCGCGATCTGGGCAGACAGGAAACTCGCGACGGATCTGAACCGTGTCTATGCCGCAGGAGATTCCCTCGGAGGATATCTCTTGGCGCACGTTGCGTCTTACGAGGGGGAACTTGCCGTCGATAATATGTTCCGCAGGCCCGTGAGCCGGGATTATCGTGTTGTTCCCGCCGGTGTTTTTACGACGCCTGAAGTGGCTCATGTCGGATTGAGCGAACAGGAGGCCAGGGCATTCGGTGTCGACTATGAGGCCAGGACCGTCCACTATCTTTCTGTGGGGATGGCCCATATCCTGGGAGATACCCAGGGGTTCGTCAAAGTGATCATTGATGCCCGTAAAGAGCTGATCCTGGGGGCGGGCATCGTTGGTCAGGAGGCCTGCGAACTGGTGAATCTTTTTTCCGTGATTATTAAGAATAAAGTTCGTGTTTCTGATTTAAGAAGAACAATTTTCGCGCATCCCAGCTTGAGCGAGATTATCGCTGAGATCGCGCGATCCCTTTGACATGGCTTATTCATTACGAATATGGAAGCTCGGTATGGTTCCGTATGCCGAGGCGCTGGCCCTTCAGAAGCAGGTGGCCGAGGACATTAGCAGGGGCGTTTGCGGCCATACGCTTTTGGTTTGTCAGCATCCGGCGGTGATTACGTATAGCCGAAAAGGCGGCCGGCGCCATATCCTTGTTTCACCTGAAGAGATCGCCCGACGCGGCATTGCGCTTTGCGAAACCGACCGGGGAGGCGATGTCACTTATCACGGCCCGGGCCAGACGGTGTTTTATCCTGTTTTCGACCTTAGGGAATTCGGGCAGGACCTGCATCGTTATATGAGGATGCTCGAAGAAGTGGTGATCGTGCCTTTGAGAGAGCATTTCGGGCTGAACGCCATCCGCAGGAAGGGGTTGAGAGGAGTGTGGGTCGGTCCTTACAAGATCGCTTTTATCGGTATTGCCGTCAGAAAATGGGTGGCTTACCACGGGTTGTCGTTAAATATCAGCGTAGATCGTGAGGCTTTTTCCCTGATCAAGCCATGCGGATTAGATGTTCAGGTAGGGTCGATCAATGATTTTTTCAAAGACGAGGTTTCATCCGAAACGATTTGCGATATGATCCTGGAACATTTGAAAGAGGTATTTCAATTTGAGGTCGTTCAAAATCAGGATATCTGCGAAAAGGGGCTCAAATGGTGAAAGTTTTTTTACCGAACTTAGGTGAAGGGATTACTAAGGCAACTGTATCGTATTGGTATGCGGAAGAAGGAGCGGCTGTTGTGGAGGGCGCTGAATTGGTTGAGGTGTCGACCGATAAGGCCACATTTAACGTGCCGGCCCCGTGTTCGGGGACTTTAATGGGGATCGCGGCCCATGAGGGCGATATGATAGAAGTGGGCGCTGTTCTCGCGACGATTGAAGAGGATACGGTTTCGGAATCCGGCGAACAGGAGGCCGAAGAAGCCTGAACGTGTTGTTTTTTTGAGAATGAGCCCCGTCCGTAAGCAGGCATGCGGATGGGGCTTTTTTTGGACCTATCCGTCCCGTCTGTTAGGTTTTATTTTTGTCGTTATTTTTCAACACCTGTTGACTTTTCTATCTTTTTCCTGTATTTTATATTGTAATCCGTTGTGTTTCATTGTGTTCTCTCAATTTTTGGAGGATCATGGCTGACAGGGAAATTCTTGAAGCCAAAGAAGTCGCTGACTACCTTCACTTGCATATCTTTACGGTGCATAAGCTTGCGCGTGAAGGGAGGCTGCCGGCATTCAAGATCGGCCATGGATGGAGATTTAGAAAAGCGGCCCTTGATGAGTGGATAAGACTTAAAGAGGGAAGCATAAAAAATAGAGCGGCAAGAAAAACCCCTTTGAAGAAAGGGGTTTTTTATTGAGGCCCTAACTTACGTCTGCCGGCAGGCAGGGAATCGCCGCAGCGCGGCAGGTGAACGTAAGTAATGTGGCCGAAATAAACCCGCCAACGGTTTGTGGCGGGTGGATCAGAAATACAATGACGCCGGCAGGGTTTTTCTATGAATAAAAAGATCGTTATCACAGGTATAGGCGTTGTCGCTTCGAATGGCATAGGGAAAGATGTTTTTTGGAGCGCCCTTCAAAAAGGAGAAAGCGGCATCAAGCCCGTTTCGCTCTTTGATACCGATTTTATGAGGTCTAAGCTTGCCGGGGAAATCAAGGATTTTGACGCAAAAATTTATTTAGGGGAGAAGGGGTTGCGTCTTCTTGATCGCGCCACGAAACTTGTCAATGTGGCGGCTAAGCTGGCTTTGGATGACTCGGGTTTTCGGGTCACTGAAGAGAATACCGACCGTGTCGGCGTTGTTTTAGGGACGACCCTGGGCAGTGTCTGGAGCATCAGTGAATTTGATAAGACCGCGCTCAAAGAAGGGCCGCGGTACGTCAATCCGGCGCTTTTTCCCAATACCGTCATCAATTCCCCTGCCAGTCAGATATCGATCCGTTTTAAGATCAAAGGGTTCAATACAACCATATCGACCGGTTTTACGTCGGCGCTGGATGCCTTGAAATATGCCTGTGATTTTATCGATATGGGCAGGGCGGATGCGGTTCTTGTCGGCGGCGCTGAGGAGTTATGCCTGCAGACGTATCTCGGTTTCTACAAGTTGCGCTTTTTGTCCGGCAGCAAGGAAGGGGGCCCTGAAATCAATTGTCCTTTTGATGCCAGGCGCAATGGTATTGTTTTTGGCGAAGGGGCGGCCATGGTCTTGATCGAAGATGAAAAGGCCGCCAGGGCGCGCGGCGCGCACATCTATGGCGAGATCGCGTCTATCGGTTACAGTTTTTTACCTTTTCGGCTCAACAAGTATCATAAGCTGGGGACGGGGCTGAAGGAGGCGATGGAAAAAGCTCTGCAGGAAGCAGGCCTCGAGCCTAAAGACATCGGCCATATTAGCGCAAACGCGAATTCCACGCCGGAGGCGGATTGTATCGAGACTCAGGCGATCAAGGAAGTTTTCGGGAAGGACGCCTACCGCATTCCTGTCAGTTCCGTCAAGTCCATGGTGGGAGAGACCTTTAGCGCTTCCGGCGCCATGCAGCTGGCCGCGGGCCTGGCGAGCCTGGAAAAAGAGTTTATTCCTCCGACGATCAATTACGAAAATAAAGAAACGTGCTGTGACTTGGATTACGTCACCGAGGGCGCCCGGAAAGCCAGGGTCCGTCATGTGCTTTTGAGTTGTTTTGGGCCCAGCGGAGTCAATAACTGTGTCGTTCTTTCCAAATTCAAATAATTGGAAAACGTATTATGGTTATGAATTCACAGAAAACGCAGAAACAAAATTTTAAAGATAAAGTCGGCATTGTAACGGGCGGCAGCAGGGGGATCGGGCGGGCCATTGTTAAAGAGCTTGCCGGGGCGGGTGCCAAAGTGGCTTTTACTTATGCAAAAAGCGATCCCGAGGCCACGTCTTTGCTCAAAGAGATTGCGGGCAGCGGTTCTGAAGCCTTGAGTTTTAAAAGCGATGTGAGGGATTACGATGCCTGCCGTGAATTTGTCGAACAGGTTAAAGCTTATTTCGGGGGCCTGGATTTTCTTGTCAACAACGCCGGCATCACGCGCGATAAAGCTTTTATGACGATGGAAAAAGGAGAGTGGCAGGAGGTCATTGATACAAATCTTACAGGGTATTTCAATATGGCGCGTTCTTGCATTGTTACGTTTTTGAAGCAAAAAAACGGCCATATCGTCAATATCTCATCTATCAGCGGTATCTCGGGTATCGCCCGACAGGTGAATTACTCGGCGGCCAAGGCCGGTGTCATTGGTCTCACGAAGGCCTTGGCGGCTGAAGTCGCGCCTTACAATATTCGTGTCAATTGCGTGGCGCCCGGTTTCATTGAAACGGATATGCTGAAGGTTCTCAAAGAGGAGCTTAAAGAAAAGTTTCGACGTGCTGTCCCTTTGGGCCGTTTCGGCGGCCCCCAAGATATAGCAAAAGCCGTTTTGTTTCTCTTGGGCGAGC
>JAQUOM010000034.1 GCA_028717105.1 Candidatus Omnitrophota bacterium | reverse complement strand
GGATTCGCTTGAGCGCGGTATGGTCCTGGCAGCCCCGGGTTCCATTACGCCTCACAAGAAGTTTAAGGCGCAGGTTTACATTCTGACCAAAGAAGAAGGCGGGCGTCATACCCCGTTCTTTACCGGTTACCGTCCGCAGTTTTATTTCCGTACGACGGACGTGACAGGAACGATTAATCTGCCCGCAGGCACCGAAATGATCATGCCGGGAGACAACATCACGGTTGAAGCGGAATTGATCATGCCTATCGCGATGGAAAAAGAACTGCGTTTCGCTATCCGTGAAGGCGGCCATACCGTCGGCGCGGGTGTCGTTTCCGAGATCATCGAGTAAGAGGGAGGCTCCTTGTCTGACGCTTGCCCTCGCTGTTTCGTTTTGCTTCGCAAATCGAAGCAAAACGACGGGGGCTTCGCAGGCTGCGGAGTTGACTTTGGAGTGTAATAACCTAAAATAGGCAAAATCAAATGTCACAGAAAATCCGAATACGACTTAAAGCGTACGATCACCGCCTCTTGGATCAATCGACGAAAGAAATTGTCGAGACGGCCAAAAGGAGCGGGGCGAAAGTTGCCGGCCCTATTCCCTTGCCGACCAAGAAGGAGATCTATACCGTCAATCGTTCGGCCGTCATTGACAAAAAGTCCCGGGAACAGTTTATCCTGGCGACCCACAAGAGGCTCCTGGAGTTGCATGAGCCGACAGCCAAGACGATCGATGCGTTGAGGAAATTAAATCTCCCCGCCGGTGTGGACGTGGAAATCCGTTAACGCCTGCCATAAGACGGGTAGGTTTCTGGAGAAGAGCGGTGAATTATGGGTGTATTGAACAACACGAGTAAAATACTGGGCAAGAAGATCGGCATGACGCAGGTTTTCGGCGAGGACGGCAAGGTCAAGCCTGTGACCGTCATCGAGGCGGGTCCTTGCGTCATCCTGGGCTTGAATGAGAAGAATATAAAAGTGGGCTTTGGGGATACCAAAGAGTCCAAAGTCAAAAAACCCCAGATAGGGGAATTCAAGAAGCTCAATCTTCCCGTCAAGCGTTACGTGCGCGAATTGCGCGTCCTTGCGAAAGAAAATTATAAAGTCGGCGATGAGATCAAGGTGGATATCTTTCAGGAAGGCGATTTTGTCGACGTCTCCGGGGTTTCCATCGGGAAAGGTTTCCAGGGCGGCATGAAACGCTGGCACTGGATGGGGACGCCGCAGACGCACGGTTCCATGTCCCATCGCCGCGTCGGTTCGATCGGCGCCAGTTCCGATCCGTCCCGGGTATTCAAAGGCAAAACCATGGCCGGACACATGGGCCATGATAAAATCACAGTTCAGAATCTTAAAGTGGTTAAAGTAGACCTGGCCAACAACATCCTTGTTGTTCTGGGTGCCGTGCCGGGTCATAAGGAGAGCCTTCTTGAGATCAGGAAGGCTATCAAGAAGCAGAAGAAAGCGTAAAGGGCTATGGAAAAGAAGAATCGTATTGTCATGTCTGTGATGGATATGGGCAACAAGGTCGTCGAAGAGGTCGAGCTGGATCCGCATGTTTTTGACGGATCGGTGAAGAAAAAAACCCTCTATCAGGCCATCGTAGGTTATCGTGCGAACCGGCGCCTGGGGCTGGCGCAGACCAAGACGCGCGGCGAGATTTCTGGCGGCGGCAAGAAACCCTGGCGGCAGAAGGGGACCGGCCGCGCCCGTCATGGATCGACGCGATCGCCTTTGTGGCGCCACGGCGGCGTCGTCTTCGGACCGCACCCGAGGGATTTTAGCTACAGCCTTCCCCAGCAGATCAGGAATGAGGCCCTGAGGTCGAGCCTCAATGCCAAGATTGCCGCGGGCGACATGGTCCTCGTTGAAAAAATCCACGTCCTTGCCCCAAAGACGAAAGAATTTGCCAAGTTCCTGGATGCCCTGAAGGTTTCGACGGGCAGCGTCCTGTGTGTCCTGGAATCGGTCACGGAAAACATCAAGCGTTCGGCCAGAAATATTCCCGGGCTGCGCCTTTTGGATGCGTCGTCGCTGAACGCCTACGATGTGATGAACACAAACAAGATCATAATGTCGCGGGATTCATTAAAAAATATAACAAAACGCTTGAAAAATGCATAACCCATATGATATTATTAAAACTTTAATTCATTCCGAAAAGGGCTCTCGTCTCGAGCCCGACGGATGTTATCAGTTTTACGTCGCCTCAAACGCGTCGAAAGTCGATATCAAGCGCGCGGTGGAAAAGATATACAAGGTCAAGGTGCGCGACGTCAATACGATGATCGTCCTCGGGAAGATGAAACGCATCCGGACACAGCTGGGAAAGCAGCCGGATTGGAAAAAAGCGTTTGTCCGGCTCGAAGAGAACCAGAAGATCGACAGTAAATAGTTTTCGAAAAAAAGAAGAGAAAGGTTATCGTGATGGCTTTAAGGAAATTCAAGCCGACAACCCCCGGAGTGCGTTGGGCAAATCTGCCGGTTTTTGATGGTATTGCCAAGAAGCGCCCCGAGAAGTCTCTGGTTGAGTCGATCCACAAGTCGGGCGGCCGTAACAACGCGGGCCGGATTACGACGCGCCACATCGGCGGCGGGCACAAGAGGCTTTACAGGATCGTCGATTTCAAAAGGGATAAATTCGATGTGGCAGGGAAAGTTGCAGCCCTTGAGTATGATCCTAACAGGACGTGCCGGGTCGCTCTTGTCCAATATCCCGATGGGCAGAAGAGATATGTTTTGGCCCCATTGGGCCTGCAGGTCGGTGATGAGATCGTGAGCTCCTTGAATGCCGAGCTTGAAGTCAAGACGGGCAACACCATGCCGCTGAGATATATCCCGCTGGGAACATTCATCCATAATATCGAATTGACACGCGGCAAGGGCGGCCAGGTGGCCAGGAGCGCCGGCAATGCGGCGCAGATCACGGCCAAAGAGGGCGATCATGCCCATGTGAAGCTTCCGTCGGGAGAAGTGCGGCTTATCCGTTTGGATTGCTTGGCAACGATCGGACAGGTCGGCAATGTTGAACACGAAGCCGAGATGCACGGGAAGGCCGGCCGGAAGCGCTGGCTGGGCATCCGGCCGACGGTCCGAGGTTCCGCCATGAACCCGATTGACCATCCGCACGGCGGCGGCGAGGGCAAAGCCGGCCAGGGAAATCCACACCCCGTTTCCCCCTGGGGGCAAAAGTGCAAAGGCTTAAAGACAAGAAAAGGTAAAAGATATTCCAATAAATATATCGTTAAGAGAAGGAACGCCTAATGCCGCGATCGCTCAAAAAAGGACCTTTCGTCGAAGAGAAACTCGTCAAAAAGGTGGAGGCTGCTCGCAGGAGCGGTTCTCGCCAGCCCATCAAGACATGGTCCAGAAGTTCAACGATCACGCCGGATTTCGTGGGGCTGACGATTGCTGTCCACGACGGCCGCAAACACGTCCCTGTCTTTGTGACGGAAAATATGGTAGGCCATAAGCTTGGAGAGTTCGCGCCGACCAGGACGTTTAGAAAACACGGCGGCGTCAAAGCCAAAAAAGCCGTAGAATTGACATAATAATGAGTCCTTGCCTGGACGTGCGCAGGCTCGCCCACCTGGGAGGTGGGCAGGGATTAATTTTGCAGGGAAAATATCTAAAAAGGCAAAAATAATGATCGCTAGAGCCGAAGTCAGATATATCAGAGGGTCAGCCAGGAAAATCAGGCAGGTCCTTGATTTGGTCCGCGGGATGAATGCCGCGGAGGCCGTGCATTTTCTTAGATTTATCAATAAGAGGCCCACGTATTATATTTCAAAAGTTTTACGCTCCGCGATCGCCAATGCCAAGAGCAAAGGCTTGGATGCGCAGGAGCTGGTGATTTCCAAGATCACGGCGGATGAGGGGCCGCGCTGGAAACGTTTCCGCGCCGCCACGTTCGGCCGCGCCGGAGAGATTTTAAAGAAGACAAGCCATATTACCGTTGAGCTTGATCTGGGCCGCGAGGTTGTGGCTGCGCCGCCCAAGGTAGCGCCTGCGGCGCCGAAAAAACCGGAGAAGAAGAGCCGGGTCGCCGGGGCCAAGAAGAAAAAATAGGTTAGTAAAAAGACGCCTTGCCTAAACACTTGTTCATTTTGTTCACAACGCCGGAGGCGTTCGCAAAATGAACTGATGCAGGCTGCGGAGTCAGCCCGCCGGAGGCGGGATGAGGAGGTTGTGTGGGGCAAAAGGTTAATCCGATATCAGTAAGGCTGGGTTTTATTAAAGACTCGACGTCTCGATGGTTTGCGCGTCATGCGGATTTCGGGCTTTATCTTGAAGAAGATTTTAAGATCCGCAAGCATATCAAGCGCCTGCTTAAAGCCGCCGCCGTGTCCAAGGTTTCCATCGACCGCGTGGCCGGCAAGGTCAAGATCCGCATCCATTCCGCCAGGCCCGGAGTGATCATCGGCCGTCACGGAGCAGATATCGAGAAATTAACGAATGAACTAAGGGACATTGTAAAAGATAAAGAAGTGGTTGTGGACATCGAAGAAGTCAAGAGTCCGGCCATTGACTCCCAGCTGATCGCGGAGAATATCGCTTTTCAGCTTGAAAAACGCGTGGCGTTTCGCCGTGCCATCAAGAGGTCGATCGACCAGGCGGTCAATTCCGGGGCCAAAGGGATCAAGGTCTGCGTCGCCGGCCGTCTTGGAGGCGCTGAGATCGCCAGGACCCAGGTTTATAAGTGGGGCAGTATTCCTTTGCAGACATTCCGTGCGGACATTGATTATGGCTTTACGGAAGCCCATACGCGCTATGGCCTGATCGGCGTCAAAGTTTGGGTTCATAAGGGAGACGCCCTTTTAGAAAAGCTTAAAGAAGACCGCAAGAAGCAGGAAGAGCTTCAGCAGGCCCAGGAGAAAGAATCGCGATAAACTGTAATCGCGCGGGTTTCAGAAGCGCAGGAAACATGAGTGGTTGTATTTTAAGAGGAGCAAAGAGATGGCCTTAATGCCGAGAAGGGTCAAATACAGAAAATTCCAGCGGGGAAAAAATCGCGGAATTGCCATGAAAGGCTTTGAGCTGAGTTTTGGCGAGTTTGGTTTAAAGACCCTTCAGAACGGTTCGATTAAAAATAACCAGATCGAGGCCATACGCGTCCTTTTGGCCAGGCAATTGAGAGGAAGCGGAAAGGTTTGGATCAGGATTTTCCCTCATAAGTCCGTGACAAAAAAACCCGCAGAAACCCGCATGGGAAAAGGCAAGGGGGATTTGTCTCATTGGGTAGCCATGGTGAAACGCGGTGCTATTTTGTTAGAACTGGGCGGTGTCCCGGAAGGCCTGGCGCGTACGGCGTTGCGTCTGGCGGCTTTCAAGCTGCCGGTGCGCACCAAATTCATTTCGCGAACTCATACGATATAAGAGGATGCAATGAAGATAGCCGAATTGAGAAACTTGAGCAAGGAAGATTTATCGGTGAAGAAGGCCGCGTTGCAAGAAGAACTGGGCCGGTTGCATTATAGCAAGACGATCGGTCAAGTTGAAAAACCGCACCGATTCAAGGAACTGCGCAGGTCCATCGCGCGCATTGAGACGTTGTTAAGGCAGCCGGAGAAGAGCAAGGAATAAGGGCTGCATTTGTTAGCGGGTCAGAAGATTTGAGACGCCAAATAAGGAATGGAATATGAGCGAGAGAAAGATAGAAAAAACGAGGAAAGAATTTATCGGGATCGTTAAGAGCGATAAGATGCAGAAGACCGTCGTCGTCGAAGTCGAGACGTTTGTCCGGCATCCCCGTTATGGCAAGACGATCAAGGCGAAGGAAAAATTCAAAGCCCATGACGAGAAGAATGAGGCGCACATCGGAGACAAGGTCCGCATCTGCGAGACCCGTCCTTTGTCTAAAGATAAACGCTGGAGGGTGGTTGAGATCCTTGCCAGGGCCGCCATGGTAGGAGAAATCCTATGATTTACAAACGGACGCTTTTGACGGTAGCGGATAATACGGGCGCAAAAGTCGCTTCCTGCATCGGCGTTGTGGGGCGCAAGGGCAAGTTGGATGCGACGATCGGCGATATCATCACGGTCAATATCAAATCGGCTTCAGCGGAGGCGACGATCAAAAAGGGGGAAGTGGCCAGGGCGGTCATCGTGCGCATGAAGGCGCCTTTGCGCAGGGCTGACGGGTCGTATCTCAAGTTTGATTCCAATGCCGTGGTCATGATCGACAAGGACCTGAATCCCAGAGGGACACGTGTTTTCGGGCCCGTGGCGCGAGAACTGCGCGAAAAAAATTTCATGAAAATCGTTTCATTAGCTCCGGAAGTTATCTAACGTATATCCGTACAATAAAAAGAAGAACATTATGCAAAAGATCAGAAAAGGCGATACCGTCGCCGTTATAACGGGGAAGGATAAGGGAAAAAAGGGGAAAGTCCTGCGGGTGCTTCCCGAAGCGGGCAAGGTCCTTGTGGAAGGCATCAACTTTGTCAAAAAACACCAGAGGAAGACGCGCCAGGACCAGCAGGAAGCCGGGATCGTTCAGGTGGAACGTCCGGTTTATGTCTCGAATTTAATGGTTGTTTGCAAGAATTGCCAAGTGCCTGCACGGGTCGGCTTTTCTATTTTGAAAGACAAGACCAAAGCGCGTATCTGCAAGAAATGCAACGAGGCTTTTTGAAGAACGATCACACAGATTAAACCCAGATCGCACAGATTAAAAAAATGGCAGAGAAAACAGTGACAGACAATAAAGCACCTACACCGCGTTTGTTAGAGAAATATCGCAAGGAAGTCGTTCCCGAGATGGTTCGACTGATGAATTATAAGAACGCTTTGCAGGCTCCGCGCCTCAAAAAGATCGTTGTCAACATGGGAGTGGGGGAAGCGATCCAGGATATCAAGATGCTGGAGAAATCCGTCGAAGAGCTGGGGATGATCACGGGCCAGAAGGCTGTTATGACCCGTTCAAAAAAGGCGATCGCGAATTTTAAGATCAAGCAGGGTCAGGCGATCGGCTGCAGGGTTACATTGAGACGGCAGAAGATGTATGAGTTTCTTGACCGCCTGATCAGCGTGGCTCTTCCCCGGATCAGGGATTTCAGAGGCCTCAATCCGAAATCGTTTGATATCAGCGGGAATTTTACGATCGGGATCACCGAACAGGCGATTTTTCCCGAGATTGATGTGGACAAGGTCAGCCGCGTACAGGGGATGGATATTACGCTTGTCATCGCTTCTTCTTCTGAAAAAGAATCATATGAATTTTTGAGGTTGATGGGGATGCCGTTCAGCAAGACAGACAAGAGCTCCTAAAATTTTTCAATCCCTTTGCCAGGGCGCAGAGGGACGTCACCTCACGGGCAAACCCATGGGGTTCCAGGGAAGGAAAAACTGTGGCTAAGAAATCGCAAATCAATCGCTGGAAGAGAACGCCGAAATTCTCGACGCGTAAGTCCAATCGCTGCCGCCTTTGCGGGCGCAGCGGCGGCTATTACAGGAGATTCCAGCTCTGCCGCATCTGTTTCAGGGAACTAGCATCCAAGGGGGAGATTCCCGGCGTGCGGAAGGCCAGCTGGTAGGAGGTTTTTGATGGGTTTCACAGATCCAATTGCCAATATGTTGACGTTGATCAGGAATGCCGCTCGTGCCCGTCAGGAAAAGACGGATGTTCCGTATTCCAAGCTGCTGGAAGGGATCGCCGGTATCCTCAAAAATGAAGGATTCATCGAGAATTTCAGGGTCATCAAAGACAGCAGACAAGGCGTCTTGAGGATCTATTTGAGATATGTCCATAAAAAATCGGTGATCATTAATCTCAAGAGGGTGTCTCGTCCGGGGTTGCGCGTTTACGCGGATATCAAGCATATCCCCAGGGTTTTGCGCGGCAAAGGGACGGCTATTATGACGACGTCCAAGGGGTTAATGACGAATGTCCAGGCCAGGGAAGCGGGCGTGGGCGGCGAAGTACTTTGCTACGTGTGGTGAGGAGATATGTCTAAAATAGGAAAGAGACCAGTTGATATTTTGCCGGGCGTAAAGATAAACCTTCAGGAAGGATATCTGAAGGTTGAGGGCCCCAAGGGAAAGCTGGAATTCAGGCTTTCCGAAGATATTGCTTGCGAACAGAAAGATAACAAGCTGTTCTTTAATGCGTTGAAGGACACCAAGCCTGTGCGCGCCCTTTTCGGGACGACGCGCGCCTTGGCCAAGAATATGATCGTTGGGGTTGTATCCGGTTTTTCAAAGACCCTCGTGATCGAGGGAGTCGGCTACAAGGCCCAGATTCAGGGAAAGAATCTGAGGCTTAATGTCGGGTTTACTCATCCCGTGGATTATCCGATCCCCGAAGGGATCAAGATCGACGCTTCCAAGCAGGTCGAGATTGTTATTACGGGGGTCGATAAGGCCCAGGTGGGCCAGGTATCGGCTGAAATCCGACGCGTCTGCCCTCCGGAGCCATATAAGGGCAAAGGGATCCGCTATAAAGATGAGCGTATCCGCAGGAAGGTCGGCAAGGCGGTAACGAAGTAAGGCAACTTAAAAGTGAACAGAAAACGGGACCTCTGATAACACAACTGAGCGCTTGAGATACACAGATTAAAAAACCTATGAAGATCAATAGAACAGCCAGAGAAAGACGTCATTTAAGGATCAGGGAAAAGGTGGCCGGGACGCCGGAGCGCCCGCGTTTAAGCGTGCGGCGTAGTCTGCAGAATCTTTTTATCCAGATCGTTGATGATACCAAAGGGACGACGTTGTTGAGTGCTTCGACGGCAACGAAGGATTTCAGGGGCAAGATGCCTTATGGGGGCAATGTCAAGGCGGCTGCGGCGCTTGGAGAGATTGTGGCGCGGGACGCAAAACAAAAGAACATTACGCGCGTAGTATTTGACAGAGGCGGTTGTGATTATCATGGCCGCATCAAGGCGTTTGCCGATGCCGCGCGAAAAGGTGGATTGGAGTTTTAAGATGGTTGAACCCATTTCTGTGACAGAGAGCAAGGAAGCCATAGAAAAGGTCGTCAGGATCAGCCGCGTCGCGAAAGTAACCAAGGGCGGCAAGAAGCTGTCCTTCAGCGCGTTGGTCGTCGTAGGGAATACGAAAGGCAAGGTCGGAGTTTCCTTGGGCAAGGCGAATGAAGTTTCGGACGCCATCCGTAAAGGCATTGCTCAGGCTAAAAAATGCATGATGCATGTTCCTTTGCAGGGAACGACGATCCCCCATGATGTCGTAGGGCGTTTTGGGTCGGCGCGCGTGATCCTGAAGCCTGCGGTCGAAGGCACGGGCATCATCGCTTCGGGCCCGGTGCGCGCCGTTTGCGAAGCCGCCGGCATCAAGGACATTCTTACGAAGTGTCTGACCAGCAACAATCCCCTCAATGTCATTATGGCGACCATAGAAGGCTTAAAGGCGATCAATCGGGATCTGGATATTTTCAGTTTAAGGAAACAACATATCGGCGAAACAGAAGGCCAAGAGCATGCGAATAACTGATGTGCACGCGCCGCGAGGCGCCAATAAGAAGATTCGGGCTGTCGGGCGCGGCGTCGGTTCAGGCCGCGGCAAGACCAGCGGCCGCGGCAATAAGGGGCAGGGCTCCAGGGCGGGCAGACATTTCAGGCCGGGATATGAAGGCGGCCAGACGATGCTCTTCAGGCGCTTGCCCAAAAGAGGGTTTACCAGCCGCTCTTGCAATCCTTACCAGATCGTGAATGTCGGCTCCCTGGAGAAGTTTTCCAAGGGCGCGACAGTTTCTCCGGACAATCTTTTCGATGAAGGCTTGATCAAGAACAAGGAAGGTTTGGTCAAGCTTCTGGGTGATGGCAAGCTCGACAAGACGTTGCATCTGAAGGTCCATCGCGCCACGGAATCAGCCGTTAAGAAAATCCAGGCCGCATCGGGTACGGTAGAAATTCTCAAGAAGTCCTAATGATTTCTGCTTTATTAAATTCTTTTAAGATACCAGAGCTTAAGAAGCGGATCCTGGTGGCCCTGGCCCTTCTGGCCGTTTATCGCGTGGGCTGCTATATTCCGACTCCCGGTATTAACGGTTCTGCCTTGGCCGAGTTGTTCCGGCGCATTATGTCGACGGAAGGCGGGGCGCTCTTTGGCATCATGAACATGTTTTCCGGCGGCGCCATGAGCCGCATGACGATCTTTGCTTTGGGGATCATGCCCTATATCTCCTGTTCGATCATCATGCAGCTTTTGACGGCGGTTGTTCCGGCTTTGGAGAAACTGGCCAAGGAAGGGAAGTCCGGCCATCAGAAAATCACCCAGTATACGCGTTACGGCACGGTTGTTCTGGCTGTGATCCAGTCGTATTTCATCGCTGTCTGGGTTGAAGGCCTGGGGAGATCTGAAGGCTTGGAGATCGTCATGATTCCCGGATGGGGATTTCGGATTTTGACCATCCTGACATTGACGACCGGGACGATCTTTATCATGTGGCTGGGCGAGCAGATCCAAGAAAGGGGGATCGGTAACGGGATATCCCTTGTCATCACGGCAGGCATCATTTCCAGGATTCCTTCTGCGCTGTATCAGCTGTGGGTCCTGTTTTCTCCCTATTCGCCTGCCAAGAGAACGCTGGAACCTTATGTTTTCGTGATCATGCTGTTTTTACTCGTTGCCGTGATTTTCGCGGTAACCATGGTCATTCAGGCTGTGCGCAAGATTCCCGTCCAGTACGCCCGGCGCGTTGTGGGGCGGAAAGTATATGGCGGACAGAGCACGTATATTCCTCTGAAGATCGACCAGTCGGGGATCATCGCCATTATTTTTGCACAGTCAATTATCCTGTTTCCCGCGACAATCTCTTCGTTCATTCCGCATGCCGGGTTTCAGGCTTTTGCTAACAATTTGATCCGCGGCCATGCGCTTTATACGATCGTTTACGCTCTTTTTATCATTTTCTTCTGTTATTTTTATACCGCCATCGTGTTCAATCCTACGGACATCGCAGAGAACATGAAGAAGTATGGCGGGTTTGTTCCGGGAATCAGGCCGGGGCGTCCCACGGGCGAATATCTGGATTTCGTCATGACGCGTATCACGCTGCCCGGCGCTGTTTTTATGGCTTTTATCGCCATCTTCCCGGATATGCTCATGGCGTGGCTGAAGATCCCTTACCTCGTGGCTTCTTTCTTCGGCGGTACGGGATTATTGATTACGGTCGGCGTTGTTTTGGATACGGTCAAGCAGATCGAGTCGCACCTGTTGACGAGGAACTACGAAGGATTTTTGAAATCGACCAAGCTGAGAGGACGCCGATAAGATGAGGTTGATCCTATTTGGGCCGCCGGGGGCCGGCAAAGGGACCCAGGCGAAATTAATGATTGAAGCATTTGGACTGCCGCATATATCTACGGGCGACATCCTGCGCAGTGAAGTTAAGAATAATACCGAGCTCGGAAAGAAAGCCAAGGCTTATATGGAATCCGGAAAGCTTGTTCCGGATACGCTCGTGACGGAAATGGTGAAAAGCAGGCTGTCTTCTTCGGATGTCAAAAATGGATTTATCCTGGATGGTTTTCCGAGGACGGAAGGACAAGCCAGGTCTTTGGACAATATCCTGCCGGGCGGGATCGACAGGGCGATCTACCTTGAGACATCGGAAGATGTCGTGGTCCAGCGATTGACCGGAAGACGTGTTTGCCCGAAGTGCGGAACGAATTATCACTTAAAGAATATGCCGCCCAAAAAGGATATGATTTGCGATCAATGCCAGGTAGGGCTTTACCAGCGTCCGGATGACAATGAGGCGACGGTGAAAAACCGATTGCATGTTTATTTGCAGGAATCGGAAGGCGTCCTGGGTTATTACCGGGTTCAGGGAAAACTTGAGAATGTTTCGGGCGACCTGGATTCCAAAGATGTTTTTTCTGTGATCCAGAAAATTATCAGCTCTTTAAAATGATCCCTATCAAGACTTGTCATGATATTGACAAGATGCGCAAGGGCGGCCGGGTCCTGGCGAAGATCATGGCGGAATTGTCCGGCATGGTTTCTCCGGGATTGACAACCGCGGAGCTGGATTGCAAGACAGAAGGTTTAATCCGTTCTTTTGGAGTCAGGTCCGCCTTTCAGGGATACCGCGGGTATCCGGCGCATATTTGTGTCTCTGTCAACGAAGAAGTCGTGCACGGCATTCCTGGTCCGCGGCGTCTGCGGGAAGGGGATATCGTCAGCATTGATATCGGCATCGAAAACAGCGGTTATTTTTTGGACATGGCCGAGACTTTTCCCGTCGGACGGATTGACACGAAACGCCGCAAGCTTATCGAGACGGCCAAGGCGGCACTCGAGGAAGCCATCAAGGTTTTTCGTGTCGGGAACCGACTGCTGGATATTTCCAGGTCTGTTCAGGCCTATGTTGAGGCGCGGGGTTTTTCTGTTGTTCGTGATTTTGTGGGACACGGCATCGGCCGGGAACTGCATGAAGAACCGCAGATCCCCAATTACGTGACCAAAGAAGACAGCCCGGTCCTTCAGGCGGGAATGGTTTTTGCCATTGAGCCCATGATCAATGCGGGGACCTGGGAAGTCAAGGTGCTCCAGGACGGTTGGACAGCCGTTACGAAAGACAAGGAGCCCTCAGCGCATTTTGAACATACGGTAGCGTTGACGAAAGAAGGGCCCGTTGTTTTAACCCGGGAGGAGTAGACCTCCGTATCCGTATAACGGAGGGGCTAACTCGGGAAGGGTAAGCTTCCGCCATACCGAATAAGCGGAAGTCCTGATTCAGGAAAGCTTATGGCCAAAGAAGAAGCGATTGAAGTTGAGGGGGTCATTACCGAGTCATTGCCTAATGCGATGTTCCGCGTTGAGCTGGAGAATGGGCACAAGATCCTGGCCCATGTTTCCGGTAAGATCCGCATGAATTTTATCCGGATTTTGCCGGGGGATAAAGTCAGGCTTGAATTGTCGCCTTACGATTTGACACGCGGCCGCATCACATTCAGATGTAAATAATCGTTGGCGCGATACAGGCGGCGTAAGACAGCGGCGCCGTCAGGCCAAGCGAAGGAGTTTAACGGTGAAAGTAAAATCTTCTGTCAGGAAAATCTGTAATAATTGCAAGATCATCAAAAGACACGGGATTTTGCGGGTGATTTGCAGCAATCCCAAGCATAAACAGAAGCAGGGTTGAAAACAGCTCAGGGCTCATTGCTCCTAAAAGCACGAGGAGCTGAGGGCTTGGGAGCCAGGAGTTAAATTATGCCAAGAATCTTAGGTGTAGATCTTCCCAAGGAAAAAAGGATTGATGTCTCGTTAAGGTATCTTTACGGGATCGGAGAATCCAATTCCAAGGATGTCCTTAAAGAGGCAGGGATCGATCCGGCCAAGAGAGGCAAGGATCTGAGCGAAGAAGAGGTTTCCCGTATTACGGCCGTCCTTCAGAAAGGCTATCGTGTGGAAGGCGACTTGCGCAGGGAGCTTGCACAGAATATCAAGCGCTTGATGGATATCGGTTCCTATCGGGGATTCCGGCACAAAAAGTCTTTGCCTGTGCGCGGCCAGAGGACCAAGACGAATGCCCGGACCAGAAAAGGTCCGCGCAAGAATGTGGGTATCATCAGGGCGGCGGCCGAGGCACCTGCGAAAAAACCGGCGCCGGCGGCAGGGAAATAAGAAATTAACTTTATCCCTTGCGTAACTATCTTTAAAATTTAGGTTTCAACCAGTCTCGCCTCGGCCCTGGCCGAGAGGCCGGGCCAGGGCTCGGCGGGCAACCTTAAATTTTCAAGATACGCTTGGGGATTAACCCCGCAAGGGGGAGGCCTTCGCAATTCCGAGAAAGCGGAAGGCCTCATTCCACCAGAGGTGGAATTAAGGAGCATCAATGGTACAAAGAGGAAAGAAAAAAGGAAAAAAAGTTCTGACTTCGACGGCAGGCGTGGCCCATATCCAGGCAAGCTTCAATAACACGATCAT
>JAQUOM010000033.1 GCA_028717105.1 Candidatus Omnitrophota bacterium | reverse complement strand
GGTGCCTGTCGCGACAAAGTGGTTCTCAATCCACACCCCGCGGGCCACGGCATCGCCGATTTTCATGATATTCGTCTCTGCCGACACCTCGCGCCTTAACCTCATGAGCGCGTCGGCGTCACGGACGACCTGTGCGGCATACAGAAACCACAGCACAAAAGTAAACCCGCAAAAAAGAAACGCGCCATGATGCCACAATCGGCCGACAGCCCGGCCCCTGGCCTCTGCCTTACATTCAGACGGCCTCATGTCCATACAGCCACTCTGGGGGTTCATGGCCAGGCCGAGACCGGGCGCGAACGACAGGCGTTCCTGCGCAGATAGAGACCCCAGGAGAGAATGCCCGGTCTTTATCTCGTCTTCAATGACCACGGCGTCGAAGAAACTGTGTTTTTGGAGCGCTTCGAGTTCCACCGGCGAAAATCCTCCTGCCACATAGATTTTTTTGTCGAAGATGAACTCCACGCCGCCCAGCCTGCGGCAGAGCTCCAGACTCATCTTGATCTCGCGCAACAGCAGTGACGCGCGCTCCTGGCCCATGATGGGAGAGAACGAAAAAGAACGGCTGAAATAAATGCGGCCGTCGCAAAAGACGTTGAAATCAAAACCGTCGGCCCCTGCGCACAACAGACACAAGGACCTGCCTTTGGCATCGCGGCTGGCCTTTTGCAGCAAAAGCCATCGACCCATTCCCTCGACATTAAACGTCACAAGAGACGGATTTAAGTCCAGTTTTTTCAAGACACCCAAATAATGGTCCAGCCGGCTTTTGGGCAGGCTATAGACATGGACCAGGGCGTAACCTTGAGCATCAAGTCCGGCAAACTGATAATCATAAACGACTTCGTCGCCTGCCGGGCCGCTGTTCCTTGAAACGTGAAGCCGGACCATATCCTCGAGTTCCTCTTTATCCTGGGAAGGCAGACGCAACGTCTGGACGCTGGCAAGATGACGGGGAATGACGACGATGGGATCTTTTGGTCTAAAACCGTGTTTGCGGAAATGCCGCGCGAGGATGCGCGGATTATTCAGAATACCTTCCTGGTCTTCGACGCTAAAGCAATGGGTCAGGCGCCTTGAACGACGCCGCATCTCGCTGCGACAGCATTGCAGAGAAGAACCGCTGAATTCCAGGACGTAAAGAGGCGAATGTTGCTGCATGACACAAATTCCTGATGTTCCATAAATGTAACATATGTGCCCAATTAAATCAAGCTTTATTTTCCATTTATGGAACAAAATAGGACAAAAATATACCCTCGTAAAAGAGGGCATATTTGAACCAAAGCGCCTTTATCTGCCCTTTTTTAGCTCCTCAAGGATCTTGTCAAGCTTCTGCTCGATCCTGGAAAGGAGCTCCATCTTGCGTTCCTCGGTCCTCTGCTGCTTGTCCTGCACTTCTTTGGCTGCCTGCGCCAGCTTGGCCATATCGGGAAGATTAAACATGATGTACCCTTAATTTTGCCTATAGCAGGTTTCTTCCCCTGCAAAATTAACCCCGAAGCTCGCGAAGAAGATTTCTGCCGACCCGTCTTGGCAGAAATCTTCAAGCGTTTGAGCAAGGGGCAAATATATCCTTATTTCAGAACTTTTTTCCATGCCGATACGGCCGGCTCTTGTTTTTCTCGGCTTTCTTCTTGAGCGCTTCTTCCAGGTCCAGGCCGCGCGCGCCGCAATAATCAAAGATACGGATACAACAATCTGCCATCTCTTCGGCAACCGCATCCTTGTCTAAATCATTGCGCAAGGCCTCCAGCGCCTCGGAAAGTTCCGAATGCATCAATGCGATGAGCTCGCCGTCGGATCGCTCAAAATCCCACCACCCCTTTTCCTTGGCTGTCGCATGGCATAACTCGATCCACTGCTTTATTGTCATAAGAGCTCCTTTTACTCAATCACCAATAACCAAGAAACAATAACCAAATAAATCCCAATGTCCAATCATCAAACAAAAACTTCTGTTTGGTCATTGGAATTTGGTCATTCATCGCAACCTTATCTCCCCTCAAAGCCCTTCACGGCATCTATGAATCTTTTAACGAGCCCGTGGTCCTTCCTGCCGGGCGCCTTCTCCACGCCGCTGGAGACGTCCACCGCATAGGGCTTAAAGACCCGGAGAAGCTCACCGACGTTCTCCGGCGTCAGGCCGCCGGAAACAATGATTTTCGCTTTCTTTTTTTCCAGGGATGCCAGAACCTTCCAGGCAAACCTCTTGCCCGTGCCGCCGAAGCGGCACCGATGGAAAGTATCCAGAAGAAAAAAATCCGCCCGATACCGGCCTAACCCATCGAGAGAACGGCGATCCCGGACGCGGACCGCCTTGATGGCGCCGTATCCTTTAAAAGAATTCACGTAGGCCGGTGTCTCTGTGCCGTGAAACTGCACCATGTCCAAACCGCAGGACGCCGCCACCGCTTTCACGCACTCTTTGCCTTCATTGACAAAAACTCCGACCTTGCGGACCGTCCGGGGCAAACAGGCGATCAGGCGACGGGCCTTCGAAGGCGCAATGTAACGAGGGCTTTTCTTATAAAAAACAAATCCAAGAAGATCCGCGCCTGCGGCCGCAGCGGCCCGGGCATCGCGCAAGTTCGTGATCCCGCAAATCTTGACTTTCGTCTTCATGAACGCAGGAATTGGACGAATGCCGCGGCGAGCGCGCCGGGGTCTTTGGCGCGCATGAGGCTCGTGCCCACGAGGACGCCCTGCACGCCGGTCTCTTTGATCAACGCCAGGTCCCCCTTGTCCTTGACGCCGCTTTCGCAAATGACCAGTCTATCTTTAGGAAGTTTACCGGCCAGACGCGTCAGGACGCCGAAATCGGTAGAAAAATCCTTAAGATCGCGCGTATTGACGCCGATGACCGCCTGCGGCGCCTCGGCGGCCTTCTCGATATCGCCTTCCTCGTGGATCTCCAGAAGCACGTCGAGAGAACAGTCGGAAGCCAGCTGGGCGAAACGGCGCAGGGCCGGCCGGTCTAAAAGAGACGCGATCAAAAGGATCGCGTCCGCTCCGTGAACTTTGGACTCATAGACCTGGTATTCGTCAACGATAAAATCCTTGCGCAGGACCGGCAAGGAAACAGCCCTCCTGACCTCGTCAAGATACGAGAGCTTGCCGCCGAAATACTTCTCTTCCGTCAGAATAGATAAGGCGCTGACACCCGCGCGGGCGTATGCCAAGGCGATGGAAACAGGATCGAAGTCGGGACGGATGACGCCGGAGGACGGAGAAGACTTTTTGATCTCTGCGATAAGATGCGCGCCCCCGGAAGCTGCTAGGGCGGCCTTGAACCGCGGGGCCTCCTGCGGACCCTGGAGGCGCTTGAGAAGCTCTGCCTGGGGTATCTCCTGTTTACGGCGATCCAGGGCTTGACGCGTATGAAAAACAATCTCGTCGAGGATGTTCATAAATTCGTATATTCGATGAGCTTGTTGAGCTTCTTGATGGCGGCGCCCGAATCGACAGACTCCTCAGCCAGGCGCATGCCGTCTTTGATGGTATTGGCCTTGCCGGCGACATACAGGCCGCAACCGGCGTTCAAGACCACGATGTCTCTTTCCGGCCCTTCCATCCCTTTGAGGATATTCAAGGCGATCTGCTTGTTCGTGGCGGTGTCCGCGCCGAGGACGTCCCTCGGGTCGGCTTTCGGCACGTCGAGCTTGCGGCTGTCGATGACATATTCTTTCACGTGCGTTTCTGCGCCGGTGACGGCAACCTCGCACGCATATGTCGCGCCCCACGTGATCAGCTCATCATAACCGCCTTCTCCCCAGGCGACGAGAGCGTGTTTGATCCCTAAATTCTTGAAAACAAGGCCGAGCACCGGCAGGAGTTTTTTATCATAAACACCCACGAGCTGATGCGTCGGAAAAGCCGGATTGATCAACGGGCCCAGGACATTGAAGATCGTGCGCGTCTGAAGCTTGCGGCGGGCCGGCTGAACGTGGGCCATGGCGGGATGCAGGAGAGGCGCGAAAAGAAACGCCAGGCCGATCTCCTTCAAACACTTCTCGATCGTTTCCACGGGCGCATTGATATTGACCCCCAGTTCTTCCATCAGGTCGGCGCTGCCGCACTTGCTTGAGACTGAACGATTACCGTGCTTGGCGACCGTAACGCCCGCGCCCGCGATGACAAACGCCGCGACCGTCGAGACGTTAAACGTCCCTTTGACATCCCCTCCCGTGCCGCAGGCGTCGAAGATCATCTCCGCCTGCACGTTCAAGGGCCTGACGAAACGCCGCATCGCGCGCACGGCGCCGGTGAACTCATCGGCCGTCTCGCCCTTTTTGGCCAAACGGTCCAAAAAAAGGACCATGTCCGCTTCCGAGACATGGCCTTCGGCGATCTGGGACATGGCGGCTTCCATTTCTTGCGCGCTCAAAGAAACGCCGGACGAAACTTTTTTGACGGCATCCTGTATCATAACTCAAGAAAATTTTTCAAAAGGTGTTTACCGGATTTTGTCATCACGGATTCCGGATGAAACTGCACGCCGAAGATGGGATCGTGCCTGTGCTGGAGCCCCATGATCTCCTTGTCTCTGGTCCGGGCGGTCACAATAAGGTCTTTAGGAAAACCCCTGGTCTCCACGAGCAGGGAATGATAACGCGTGGCTTCCAGGGGATTTGGCAAACCCCGGAATATCCCCATTCCTTTATGATAGACGAGGGAAGTTTTACCATGCATGAGCTTCCCGGCCCGGACGACTTTGGCGCCGAAACAATAACCGATCGCCTGATGCCCCAGGCAGACACCCAGAATGGGGACCTTGCCTCCGAAAGCGCGAATGACATCAATGGATATCCCGGCATCCTCCGGCCGCCCCGGGCCGGGCGAGATGACGATGAAATCCGGCTTGAGGCTGCGGATGCGCGAGACCGTAATTTTGTCATTACGAAAAACTTTCAGCTCCTGGCCCATCTCTCCAAGATACTGGACGAGATTATAGGTAAAGGAATCATAATTGTCGATCATCAATATCATACAAGCCCTTCTTCAGTTTAATGACGAATTCCCAAGCCCGAATGCCTAATAAAGTTCGAATGTCTTAATGTCGAAAAATATCAAAAAGGTCCTTGGTTCTTTGAGGCATTGGAATTTGATTCGTCATTAGAATTTCGAAATTAGACATTTACACGAATCATTCTTTCACGCGTTCTATCTTTGCTCCTAAGGCTTTTAACTTTTCCTCAAGCCGCTCATAGCCGCGGTCCAAATGATAGATCCTGGAAACTTCGGTCTTGCCGCGGGCGACAAGCCCCGCCAAGACCAGGGCCGCCGAAGCCCTCAGATCGGAAGCCATCACCGGCGCGCCGCTTAAACACCGGATACCGTGCACCACGGCATACGGCCCCTCTCTCTTGACCTGCGCGCCCATGCGGTTCAATTCCGCGACGTGCATGAAACGGTCAGGATAAATCTTTTCAGTAATGACGCTGATGCCGTCGCTGACGCTCATCAGGGTCATGAACTGCGCCTGCACATCCGTCGGAAAACCGGGATACGGCAGGGTCACGACGTCCGTCGGCTTAAAGCGCCGCGATGTCTTTTTAACAAGCACGGCGTCGCGCATGATCTTGAAATTCATCCCCGCATCCTGGAGCTTTTCTAAAACGGCCATCATGTGTTCGGCCCTGGCCTTTTTGACGAGGACTTCACCGCGCGTCACTCCGGCGGCCATGATCAGCGTCGCCGCTTCGATCCTATCGGGAATCACTTCGTATTCGGCGCCGTGAAGCTCTTTGACGCCGGTAATCTCCAGATAAGGCGACCCCTCGCCCTTGATCTTCGCGCCCATTTTCATCAGAAAACGGGCCAAATCAACGACCTCGGGTTCGCACGCCGCGTTTTCGATCACCGTCGTCCCGGATGCAAGCGTGGCAGCCATCATGACATTTCCCGTAGCGAGGACGGAAGAACCGAATGACCCGCCTAAATAAATATGAGCCCCCCTCAGGCGCCTGGCCTCGGCGATCACATAACCTTCCTTGATCTGGATGCCCGCACCAAGCTTGGACAACCCTTTCAAATGCAGGTCTACGGGCCGCACGCCGATAATACAGCCTCCGGGCAGAGAAACACGGGCCTTCCTGTAGCGCGCCAGCAACGGCCCCAAAACACAAAAGGAGGCGCGCATCGTTGCCACCAGTTTATACGGCGCCTCGTAACGTTCCAGCCCGTTAGGCCTCAAGCTGATCGTATGGTCCTTGAATTCGTAGGCGACGCCGAGATACCTGAGAAGCTTGAGCATCGAGACCGTATCGCGCAGGTCCGGCGCGTTCTTAAGGACGCACCGCTCTCTTGTCAGGAGGGTCGCCGCCAGGATCGGCAGAAGCGAGTTCTTGGACCCCGACACCTCCACCGCACCCCGCAGAGGAACTCCGCCCTCAACAATCAGTTTGTCCATCGTTTATACCTTGGAAATTTTTCCCGCGTTGCCCTGCCCCGGTGACGATGCCCGGAGAACCGTCCGATAACGCCGTTCGTCACAGGCGCAACCGTAACGACGTTACCCAAAGACTCAAATGCCTTTACGCCTCAATTTACCGATGACCGCGACGCGATCCCGGCCTGCAAGATCCTTGATAAATTCTACCGCAGACCAACCCGCGCGTCTCTGAAAAATTTTCCGCAACGCCCCTGCCTGCGTCTCCCCTATCTCCAGGAAAACCTGTCCGCCGGCCTTTAAAAACGTCCGGGCGCCTTGTTCGATCCTGCGGTAAAAAAATAACCCGTCCTGACCCGCCAGAAGGGCTTGCGCCGGCTCTCTCTGCACGTCGCGCGGCAGGCGGCCGGCCTCGCGACGGGAAATATACGGAGGGTTGGAAATAAAGACGTCAAACCGCTCTTTCTTCAGGGAAGAAAAGAGATCAGACATTAAAAAGGTGATCTTTCCGGACACGCCGCACCGCCTGGCATTGGAACGCGCTACCGACAGGCAGGTCGGCGACACATCGACCGCCACAATATGCCCGAGGCAGCCCGCCGGCAGGAACGATGCCAGAGCGATGGCGATATTGCCGCTGCCCGTTCCGATCTCTAATATATTCCGGCAACAAGCGTCTGCCTCTTTGAGCCTTCGGACCGCTTCTTCCACCAGGACTTCCGTCTCCGGCCTGGGCACAAGCACGCCGGGCTTGACACGAAGCTTGAGCCCCATAAAATCAACGTCCCCCAGAAGGTACTGCAAAGGCTCGCCTTCCATCCGCCGGCGCAGGATATCATCTAGGCGCCTGCTCTCACGAAAACGCAGGGCGCGGCGGGAACGGTCCAGATATAATTCGGGACGGCTGCAATCCAGAACCTTACAGAGAATACTTTCTATTTCGTTCATCCCGTCAGACCTCTCGAAAATACGAAACTTCCGTCATGATAGTTTTCTTCACAATAACAGAGCTTTGCATAACACACCACTGATCCCCGCAAGGCCTAACGGGGTCCTGTCCCCTCGGTATCAGCCTTGATGAGCGCGTCGGTCAATTCGTCCAAAGAACCTTCGAGGATCGCCTCTAACCTGTGGGACGTAAAGCCGATCCTGTGGTCCGTGACACGCCTGTCGGGAAAATTATAGGTGCGGATCTTCTCGCTGCGGTCACCCGACCCCACCTGCGATTTCCTGATCTCGGACCGCGCGGCATGTTTCCTCGAGCTCATCTCATCCAAAAGACGCGTCCGCAAAACGCGCATGGCCTTGGCACGGTTTTTGATCTGGGACCTCTCGTCCTGACAGGTCACGACCAGGCCCGTCGGCAAGTGCGTGATACGGACAGCCGAATCGGTCGTATTGACGTGCTGGCCGCCGTGGCCGCCGGCGCGGTAAACGTCGACCTTCAAATCTTTGGCGTCGATCTCCAACTCCGTCTCTTCAGGTTCGAAAAGAACGGCGACAGTCGCCGCCGACGTATGGATCCGTCCCGAAGCTTCGGTCGTCGGGACGCGCTGGACGCGATGGACGCCGCTCTCGAATTTCAGACGCTTGTATGCCTCCGGCCCCTGCACCGAGAAAACCACTTCCTTGATGCCGCCGAGATCCGTCGGGCTCATCGACAAGAGCTCCACCGTCCAGCTTTTGGCGGCGGCATATTTCGTGTACATCCGGTAAAGATCGGCGGCAAAAAGAGACGCTTCCTGTCCGCCTGTCCCGGCGCGGACTTCCACCATGCAGTTCCGGTTCAAATCCGGGTCCGGCGGCCGGGTCAATTCTTCGATCTCGGTCTCCAGCCGGCGGCTCTTCTTTTCAAGCTCTTCGATCTCAAGCGTCGCCAGCTCCAGAAAATCCTTTCCATGCGTCTTATCCTGAAGGATATGGCGCAGTTCTTTGGCCTGCTTATCGGCATCACGCAGCTCCTCGTACTTGCGTACGGCCGGGGAAATATCCGAAAGTTCCCGGGCGTATTTCGTGCACAAGGCCGTATCGCCGACGACAGACGGATCCGCCAGAAGCTGTTCGAGCTCTTCCTTGCGTTTTTTTAACTCTTCGAGTTTTTTATTCATTCAGCATAAAACCGTTGCCCGGCGCCGGTGACGATGCCCGGAGGACCGTCCGATAACGCCGTTCGTCACAGGCGCAACCTAACGACGCCGGCGAAAAAATTCAGGCGTTCTTTTTGTACTTCTTCATGAACTTCTCAACGCGGCCGGCCGTATCGACGAACTTCTGTTTGCCGGTGAAAAACGGATGACAGGCCGAACAGATATCGACGCGGATATTCTGTTTTGTCGAACGCGTATGGATCACCTCGCCGCAGGCGCAGATGATCGTTGTTTCTTTGTATTGCGGATGGATCTTGTCTTTCATGTTGTTTCTCCTTTTTAAAAATACGACCAACCTTTTAACGCGAATACAGCGACCTGTCATTCGCGACCATTTGCGTTCCCTGACGAAGGCAGGATTCGCGAAAATTCGCGTTGAATAGTCCTATCTTTCCTCACTTCTGGTTCATGCTGTCCAAAAAGTCATTATTATTCTTGGTTTTAGAGAGCTTGTCAATAAGAAGCTCCATGGCTTCCGCCGAGTTAAGCTCGTTCAAGACCTTGCGCAGGATCCATATCTTCTGCAGGTGCTTGGGATCGATCAGGAGCTCTTCACGGCGCGTATTGGAACGCTTGATGTCGATGGCAGGATATATCCTGCGTTGGAAGAGATTGCGGTCCAGCTGCAATTCCATATTACCCGTCCCTTTGAACTCTTCGAAAATGACCTCATCCATGCGGCTGCCGGTATCCACAAGGGCTGTCGCGATGATCGTCAGGCTGCCCCCCTCTTCCAAGGCGCGTGCCGCGCCGAAGAAGCGCTTGGGTTTATGCAGGGCGTGGGAATCCATACCGCCGGTGAGGATCTTGCCGGAATGCGGCACGACCGTGTTGTACGCGCGCGCCAGGCGGGTGATCGAATCCAGGAGGACGACCACGTCTTTCTTGTGTTCCACAAGCCGCTTGGCCTTCTCAAGGACGATCTCGGCCACCTGCACGTGGCGTTCCGCGGGTTCGTCGAAGGTCGAGCTGATGACCTCTCCTTTGACCAGACGCTGCATATCCGTGACCTCTTCGGGCCGCTCGTCGATCAAAAGGACGATGAGCACGGTCTCGGGATTGTTTTTGGTGATCGCGTTGGCGATCTTCTGCAGAAGGACCGTCTTGCCGCTATACGGCTGGGCCACGATCAATCCGCGCTGCCCTTTGCCGATGGGCGTCAACAAATCCATGATGCGCGTCGAAGGGTCTTCTGCCATGTGTTCCAGGACAAAACGCTCATGGGGATAAACGGGCGTCAAGTTATCGAAAAGGATCTTGTCTTTGACTTCGTCCGGGTTCTCGAAATTGACCGCCTCGACCTTCAGGAGCGCGAAATATTTTTCTCCCTCCTTCGGGGGCCGGATCTGGCCGGAGATCGTATCGCCCGTATGCAGGTCGAACTTCCTGATCTGCGACGGCGACACATAGATATCGTCCGGGCACGGCAGATAATTGTAATTCGCCGACCGCAGGAAACCGAAGCCTTCGGGAAGGATCTCCAAAACCCCCTCTCCGAACATGAGACCCTCACGCTCCGCCTGGGCCTGCAGGATCTTAAAGATCAAATCCTGTTTTTTTGAACCGCTGATGCCGTTGACATTCAGGGTTTTTGCGAATTTCGCGAGGTCCGCGATCTTCATCTCTTTGAGTTTTGCGATTTCTAGTTTTTCCACTTTTCTTCCTCCATGATTTTTTTCACTTGCCTGTACGTCTCGCTTCGGGTCCCGTTATTATCTATAGTCATATCGCATCGCGCGATCTTGCGTGATAAAGACAGCTGATGACGCTCCCGCTGCGCGATGTCCTGCGGGGTATAGCGCCGAGAGGCCATGAGCCGCCGGCTCCGCATGCCGCGGCGCGCCGTAACGCATACGCGGACGTCAAAAAGCCGGTAAAAATCCGTTTCAAAAAGAAGCGGAACCTCGGCGACCAGGACCCTGCTCTTTTTGTTCCTGCGGAAAAATTCCAAAAGCCTTTTCTTGACGGCCGGATGAACGAGGGCATTCAGTTTTGCCAGTTTCCGGGGAGAAGCAAAAACCTCCCTGGCCAGCCGGCGACGGTCGATACGGCCCGCCGTGAAAAAAGAACCCCCCAGCGCCGCCCTGATCCTGCGCCGCAGAGCAAGGTCGCCGTTGAGCTCCCGACGTACGGCATCGTCGGCGTCCCATGTCTTGGCGCCGAGCGCCCTGAACATTTTGAGGACCGTGGTCTTACCTGTCCCCAGCCCTCCCGTCAGACCGATCTTTGTCATATCCGCGCCTTTTGCGAAAGGCGCTGCGCTTTCTCATATAAAGCCGCATATTTCCTGGCGGATTCCTTCCAGGAAAAATTGAGGCGCATCACCCGTTTCATGAGGTCTTGCCACGCGGCCTTCTTCGCAAAAAGCTTCTTGGCCGCCAGGACAGACGCGAACAAAGCTTTGGCATGGAACGAAGAAAAAACAAAACCGGAACCTTTGTCCGGATCTGCCGAAACATCCTTCACCGTATCGGCCAGCCCTCCCGTCTTGTAGACGACGGGGATCGTCCCGTATTTAAAACTGATCATCTGCCCGATCCCGCAAGGCTCAAACTGCGACGGCATAAGAAATACATCGCTGCCGGCATAGATCTGATGGGCCAGGCGATCGTCAAAACGCGAACTGAAAAACACATTATGGGCATACTGCTGAACGAGGGAAAAAAGCCCGGCTTCGTATTTGGGGTCCCCCACCCCCAGCACAACGACCTGCATGCCCGCCCGAACGCATTCGGGGATCATGTTCAGGATAAGCTCGACACCCTTCTGTTCGACCAGCCTGCCGACAAACCCCAAAAGCAGGACATCTTCGTCCTGCGGCAGGTTACAAGCAGCCTGAAGCTTGAGCTTGTTGATCTTTTTATCCTGAGGGGTCTTGATCGTATAGTTCTTGAAGATCAGCTTGTCCCCTTGAGGGTTCCATGTTTTATAATCGACACCGTTAACGATGCCGCAAAAAACGTCTTTTCTTTGCGCCAACACGCCTTCTAATCCGCAACCGAATTCCTCGGTCTGGACCTCTTTGCTATAGGTCAGGCTGACGGTATTGAGGGCGTCTGCGTGAAGGATGCCCCCTTTTAAAAGATTGATCTTGTCGTAATATTCCAGGCCGGACATCGTGAAATATTCCCACCCCAGGCCCGTTTCCGGCAGTTTATCTTTTGGAAAGATTCCCTGATAAGCCATGTTATGGATCGTCAGGACGGTCGCCGGAGGCTTCGCTGCCCGGGGCAGAGAGGTCCGGGCGCGTTCCTTGACGTATAAAGGCAATAACGACGTCTGCCAATCGTGACAATGGATGACGTCGGGGGTAAAGGCGATCTTGTCCAAAAGCTCCAGGGACTTACCGCAAAAATAAGAAAACCGTCTGAGGTTGTCGGGGTAATCGCCGAAAGAGTCGCCGTAAAGCCCGGCCCTCAGGAACATGTCGTGCTTGACGAGAAAAACACGGACATTCTCCCCATAAAGCGTCATATCATAATCATCGTCGAGAGGCTTGAAAAGAAAACTCGTTGTCCTGACCGACTGATATTTCGGAAGGATCAAGACGACCTCATGCCCCAGGGCCTCAAGCTCCTGCGGCAGAGCTCCGCACACATCCGCCAATCCCCCCGTTTTGGCAAACGGCACAGCTTCGCTCGTACACAAAGCAATCTTCATCTTACCCCTCCTTCAATGAGCGGACAATTTAGGCGCATCAATAAAATGAATGAGCGTAAATTGTAGCTCGTATATTTTCCTCAGGCGTCCGCGAAAGGTAAATGTCAATGGTCAGACTCCTGCCTCACCGGTGAGGCAGGCCGGCTTGTAGATCAGGTTTTCCTGATACCATACAAAAAACCTGATCTATGCCGCCGTTTGTTCTTCCATCTCGAGCCAATTTTTCCCCGTCTTCATCGACACCTTCAGGGGAACTTTCAGCGCCAGGATATTTTCCATGCTGCGACGTACTTGTCCGGCCGCTTCTTTCAGCTCTGCGCGCACCACCTCAAGGACCAATTCGTCGTGGACCTGCAGAACCAGGCGCGACTGAAAGCGGCCCTCCCGGAGGCGCTTGTGCAGATCCACCATGGCCAGTTTGATCAAGTCGGCCGCCGATCCCTGGATGGGCGCATTGACCGCCTGACGCTCGGCAAACTGCCTCAAAGCGGCATTCGGATTATGGATCTCGGGAATATAACGCCTCCGGCCCAAAAGCGTCATGACATAACCGTTCTTGCGGACAAAATCGATCTGGCCGTCAAGATACGCCTTGACCCGCGGATAACGCAAAAAATATTCCGAAATAAACGCCTCGGCGGTATGGCCGTCGATCCCCAGGTCCTTGGACAAGCCGTAAGAACTCATGCCGTAGACAATACCGAAATTCACGCGTTTGGCATTTTCCCGCATCTCCGGGGTAACGTCTTCCTCCTTGACGCCGAAAATCAATGAAGCGGTATAGCGATGGATGTCGCGTCCTTCGCGGAAGGCTTCCATCAATACCGGGTCCTCGGAGAGATGCGCCAGGATGCGCAGTTCGACCTGCGAATAGTCCGCCGACAAGAGGACATCAAAACCTTTTGAAGGCACGAAGGCCTGCCGGACCCGGCGCCCCATCTCGGTTTTAATGGGGATGTTCTGCAGGTTCGGATCGCTTGAACTCAAGCGCCCCGTTTCGGTCCCGGTCTGATTGAACGAACTGTGGATCTTTCCGGTCCGCTCGTCGATCAGACCCGGCAACGCGTCGATGTATGTCGTCTTGAGCTTGGCCATCTGTCGGTATTCCAAAAGGAGACGCGGCAATTCGAAATCCGTCGAAAGTTTATGAAGGACTTCTTCATCCGTCGACAGGCCGGTCTTGGTCTTTTTGACGACCGGCAGTTTGAGCTTATGGAAAAGGACTTCCGAGAGCTGTTTGGGCGAATTGATGTTGAAGTCGCACCCGGCCAGTTCAAAAATACGTTTGACGATCCGGGCCAGTTTTTTTTCCAACTGGGCCGAGAGATCCGCCAAAAACGCCGTATCGACCTGGATACCGGCAGACTCCATCTCAAAAAGGACGTCCACCAAAGGCATCTCCACATCGCAGAAAAGGGCATCCAGCTTCTTCTCCTTCAAGGCGGCCGAGAGAACGTTCTTGAGCCGGACAAGAAAATGCGACTCGCGGCCCAAATAATCCTGGCGGCTCATGGTCTTTTCCTGCAGATGATCCCAGATCAAATTGTCCAATTCTCCCGCCCTCCTGGAAGAATCAAGGAGATAGGCGGCAATCATCGTGTCAAAGAACGTTCCCTTTATTTCAATCCCAAAGTCCCGCAACAGATGACGCCCGGACTTGACGTCATGCGAAATCATGACGCAGCCGTCACGCCTCAGGAGCGCGCCGACGGCCTGCGGGCCGTTCACGCCATAGACGGTTTTCTCGTCACAGGCGACATTGACGTTCAGAACATCGTTCTTCGGGTCCGCTTCATTGACGGCAAAAGCCAGGAGGCCCGTCTTCGCAATCCGGCCGGCGATCTCTTCGGGGCCCATGTCGTCTCTCTTGGGAATCGCCAGCTGTTTAGCCCCCGAGAAACGCTCCTGAGACAACTCCTTGAGCATGCCGCGGAATTCAAGCCTGGAATAGATCTCCCAGAGCTTTTCGATATCCGGTCCCTTTAACTTTAAGTCCTCGAGGTCCGCCTCAACAGGCGCATCGAACCGCAACAGCGCCAATTCCTTGCTTAACCTGATATCTTCCTCGCGCTCTCCGATGATCTTGCGGACCGGCCCCCGGACAA
>JAQUOM010000032.1 GCA_028717105.1 Candidatus Omnitrophota bacterium | reverse complement strand
CTGCGCGGTGGTCGTGCCTGTGCCAGGATTCCGAAATATTCTTGAGGGCCTTAAGGTCCCGGACGATCTGGTTTGCCGACGAAGGGTTCTGCCAAAAATTCCCATCCGTCATCCGTGCCTGCAGTTCGGCTATCTGACGGTCTTTGTCGTCGATGTCAAAGATACCCCCGGAGCCGCTGGAGCATCTCCTGGACATCGCTTATCTTTTGGGCAATTTCTTCTCGCATGGATTTACCTTGAAAATGGCCGGCAACGTCTTTAGACAACGAAACCCGTTTGCCTGCCTCACCGGCAGGCGCCACCGTGCCCCTTGCCGGAAACCGACAATTTATCAACCAAATGAGTGTATATTGTATCCCATAACCCCCGCTACATCAACCTCTTAATGCCTTTAATTTCCAGGTCCAGGTCTTCGCGGCTATCGGCATATTTATAGGCCTCCTCGGGCGTAATCTTGTTTTCTTTGACGAGCTTGGCGAGGCTCTGTTTAAAGCTCTGCATGCCGAACAAGGCGCCTTCTTCCAGGAAGCGCGTGATATCGGTAAAAGCCCCTTCCCGCAAGAGGCGGCTGATCGTCGGTGTCAGGACCATGGTCTCACACGCCGGGATGCGGCCGGAACCGTCGACGCGCGGCACCAAACGCAGGGACACGACCCCCTTGAGGAGAAAAGACAATTGCATGCGGATCTCCGCGTGCTGATGGGGAGGGAAAAAGTTCAGGATCCGCTGGGCGGTCTGCGCCGCGTTGACGGTATGGACCGTGCTCAGCACGAGGATCCCCATCTCGGCGGCATTCAGAGCCGCCGACATGGTTTCCAGGTCGCGGATCGTGCCGATAAAGATGACATCCGGGCTCTGCAGCGTCACCTGCCGCAGGGCCACGGGGTAGGAAGAAACATCCAGGCCCAGCTCGCGCTGGTTGATCACGCTCTTTTTGTCCGTGAAGGTAAACTCGATCGGGTCCTCGACAGTCAGGATATGACGCGCCTGCGAGGTATTCATGTATTCGATCATGCTGGCGATGGTCGTGGATTTTCCGTGGCCGGCAGGGCCCGTCAGGAGGACAAGGCCCCTCTTCTCCTGGCACAAAGATTCCATCACTTGCTGCGGCAGGTTGAGCGACGGAAAATCCGCCGCCGCTTTTTTGATCCGGCGCATGACGATCGACGGCACACCCCGCTGCATAAAGATACTGACGCGGAAACGGGCCAGCCCCAAAGCAACGGACTTTTCCGTTCCTGTCAGGCAAGGGTCAAGGCTGTCGATATCCATGGCATAATCCGTATCGAGGGCGGTCTGAAGCATCTTCCTTTGAGCTTCATTGGCGATTTCAGAGACAATCCTCTGAAGATCGGAGACCCCCAGGACAGAAAAATCCATCATGGGCACCAGCTCTCCGTAAACGCGCATATAAGGCACATTATCCACCTTCAAAAACACATCCGACGCATCCCGGTCGCATACCACACGCAAGACATCCCTGATTTTCATAAGCTCTCCTTAAAGTAGCCGGTAAACAGCAGCCAGTAAAAAACAAAAAAGTCCTAAAATCTTGTATTTAAAATGAGAGGCGATCCCTGAGTTGCGTAGAAATGTTTTATTCTTCCCGCCTCTTTTTTGTCTTCTTCTTTTACCCCGCACCCGGAATGTCCCGCATCTCGATGACCGCCGCTTGAAAGCGGCGGCTTTCTCCAACAGGGAAAAGCCGCGGGGCTCCACGGACTGCCGGCCGCCCGCGCCTATCTAGTTCCCGGCCCTGCCGAATTTTCTTTCTTGATCAAGAAGCCTTAGTTTTTTGGCGAGGCCGCCGTTGAATCCCCCCGGAGTCCCGTCGGAGGCGATCACGCGGTGGCACGGCACAAAAGGAGCGTAAGGATTTTTGTTTAAGGCATTGCCGACAGCGCGATAGCTTCGGGGCCGGCCGATGCGCCGCGCGACCCAGGCGTAAGACCTGGTCTCGCCCAACGGGATCTCCATCGTTGCCGCGTAGACGGCTTTTTGAAAAGGAGTTAATCTATGACGCATTCTTAAAACTCCAATATCGAATTTCCAACGGCCGATCAATCTCCAATGCTTCAAAGCCTAAACTTTGTCATTGGCGCCCTGGTTATTGATTCGTCATTCGGATTTTGTCATTGGCTGTTCGGTCGCTATCATTCCATCATCTTCTTTTTTCTCAACAGAATGTGGTATTTTTTGGCGAACCGATGCGCTTCGTTGCGCACCGCCTGGATCTGCCGCAAGACGGGGCTGGAACGCTCCAGGGCTACGGGCATCCTGCCTTTTTTAGTATAAATCAATTCCTCTTCTTTGGCGATAGCTATCATGGGGAGCCGTACGCCGGCCTGCCTCAAAACGGCCCTGGCGGCATTCAGATGGCCGGCGCCGCCGTCAATAACGACCAGGTCGGGGAAAGACGCGCGCTCCCGCGCAAGCCGCCGGTAACGGCGGCCGACGACCTCGCGGATCATGGCATAATCGTCGATCCCGCCGACGGCCTTGATGCGAAAACGCCTGTAATGACCCTTGTCCGGAACGCCGTCGACAAAAGACACCATAGACCCCACCGCCTCCCGGCCTGCCATATTGGAAATATCAAAAGCTTCGATGCGCCGCGGTTTGCCGGCAAGGCCGATCTTTTTCCAATCATCCGCAGCTTCTCCGGCGGCCGCCCCGGGCCCCTTCCTGACAGAAACCAGGATACTCAAAGCTTCCAGCTGGTCGCGCAGCCTGGCCGCTTCTTCAAAGCGTTCTTGCGCGACAAGCTTCTGCATGCGCACCGATAGGCCCTCGATGAGCTCCGTGTCTTTCTGCGTCAGGAAATCTTCCAGGGCGCGGATGATGAAGAGATAACGCCGGCGGCCGACCTTGCCCCGGCACGGCCCCGGGCACAGGCCCAGGTCAACATTAAGACAGGCCCTTTGAGGGAACCGGCGGCAGGTGCAGAACGGAAAACTCCGGCGCAGGATCTTGAGCGCTTCCCGCAGGAGCCGCGCGCTGGTATAAGGCCCGAAAAAATCCGCGTCGCTCTCCGAACGCTTCCGGCGGCGGCCGATCAAGACGCGGGGAAACTCCTCCCGCGTCACGATCACATAAGGATAGCTCTTGTCGTCCTTGAGGCTGATATTGAAACGCGGCTGGTGTTTCTTGATCAGGTCCGCCTCCAGAAGAAGCGCCTCGCGCTCCGTCGGCGTCTCCTGAAAAACGATCTCTGCGGCATAGGACATCATGACGCCGGCCTTGACGGACAGGCCGGGACGGAAAAAATAAGACGCCACCCTCTTCTTAAGGGAAAGGGCCTTGCCGACGTAGATAATCTCGCCCTCGGCGTCTTTCATCAGATAGACGCCCGGGGCATCCGGGAAATTTCTTATTTTCTTTTTATCAACCATGCGATAAGTTTTTGGAATTCGGGAACGCCCAGGCCCCATAAAAGCCCCGCATAAGCGCCGGCGGCCACGACGGCCGATGCGCATAAATTCAGGAGCGTGGCGCGGGAGGAAAAAACAACCTGCCAGACAAGGAAAGAAACGGCCGTGCAGCCGGCGGATGCCGCCAGGACCTTGACCGCAAACCCCTCCAGGAGAGGACGGATCCGGTAACCGGTGCGGCGGCTGATCTCGCGGTAAAGAAGGCAGAAATTCAATGAAGCCGCCAGGCTGCTCGCCAACGCCAGCCCTGCGATCTTTAAGCCTAAAATAAAAATGAAAAACGCATTAAAGATGATATTGGCGGCAAGGGCGGCGCTCGACGTTTTGACCGGCGTCATCGTGTCCTGCATAGCGTAAAACGAGTGCGACAAAAACCGCACGCCCCCGTATGACAACAGGCCCAGGCTATAAAAAAACAGGGCCGTGGCCGTCACAGAAACGGAATACACCCCGAAATTACCTCTCCGGTAGACCGCTTCGACGATCGGGCCGCAAAAAACCAGGATCCCCAGCATCACAGGCAGTATCGTTACCAGAATACCCCTCAGGCAAACATCCAGCGTCTTATTAAGGCCTGAGATATCTTTCTGCGCCGCGGCCGAAGACATCCGGGGGAGCGCCGCATTGGAAAAGGAAATACCGAAGATAGCAAAAGGGAGCTGGATAATTCTGTTCGCGTAATAAATGGCCGCGATCGCCCCTTCGCCTGCGTAGGCGGACAAAGAAGCAAATACCGTATCCACGAAAATGTTCAACTGATAAATACTGGTGCCGGCGATCCGCGGCACGATCAACCGCCCCACTTTGGCGACCCCCTCTTCTTTCCAGAAATGCCGCCGGCCGGCCTCCGGGCGAAGCCGGATTCCGTGCTTCAACAATGACGGCACCTGAAAGGCCACCTGCGCAATACCCGCCAAAAGGACCGCCCAGGCGAGAACATAAATCCGGGAAGGGGTGTCGAGACGGACAAGGACGGCCAGGCAGGCGATCATGACACCATTAAAGACAACCGATGAAGCCGCCGGAACGGCAAAAGACTTCATGGCATTGGCGACAGACATGAGATACGCCGAAACGGTGATGAGGACCAGATAAGGGAAAACGATTTGAGTCAGTTGGATGGTTAGACGCAGCTTTTCCGGGTCAGCCGCAAAACCCGGCGCTATCAAATGGACCAGAGGAACAGCGAAGACAACCCCCGTGACGGTGACGGCCGCAGAGACCGTCACAACAAATGCGAACAGGCCATTCACCAGGTTTTGGAATTTTTGACGGCTCTTTTCAAGAAGGTATTCGCAGAAGACAGGAACAAAAGCGGCATTGCCGGCGCCCTCCGCGAGGATATCCCGAAACATATTCGGGATGCGGAATGCGACAAAAAAAGCCTGGGCCGCCGGCCCTGTTCCAAAAATGCCGGCGATCAAAACTTCCCTTAACAATCCCGTGATCCTGGAAAAGACCGTCATCGTGCTGATGGCGGCGGCGGATTTGAATATGGCCCTATGTTCGGTCATGTTAAGTCTCAACGTCTCAATGTCTCAAGGTCTCACATAAAAAAAATTTACGGAAACCTTGAAACGTTGAGGCTCCGATCCTTTGTGCCTATTCTATTGACAAGCTGACCAACTATGCTATAATTCCACTCCTAAGAAAGGAGTTAAAAGCTATGCCACAAAGAAAATGCGCACAAAAAAGGCTGCGGGTCGATAAAAAAAGGGCCCAGGCGAACGCGGAAAAGAGGTCCGAGCTCAAAAAAGAGCTTAAAAAATTCCGTTCCCTCATATCTCAGGGGAAGATTGACGAAGCCAAATCCCAGATCAAGATCGTTTTTTCAAAGCTGGACCGGGCTGTCGGCAAGGGCATCCTGCACAAAAACACCGTGTCCAGACGCAAATCCTCTCTCACCCTTTCTCTAAGCAAGAAAGCCTAACCACAAGAGTCTCCAGGATCACATGATCGCGTGCGGCTGCGGATACGGAAGACTTGAGCTTCCGGTCCGCATCAAGCATCAGCTTGATGCCGCGCGCATATCCTTGAGAACCGATCCTTTTTTGCGAAAAAAACTTTTCCCACTGCCAAACCAACCCGCCCAGGACCCTCTCTGCGCGCTCGCGGGAACGCAATAATTGCCCCAGGATGTTAAGCGCTTCTTCGGGCCTGCGTTCCACAATGGCGCGGCCCAGGTCAAAGACGTTCCGCGGCACATCCTCTTTGAAACGCATGATCCTGGCGCCTGCCGTTGTCAGGGCCTTTATGAAATCTTCCTGGCCCTCCGACTCGGGGATATCCACAACCACCGCCGTCCTTCGGGACGCGGCGGCCAGATTGTCGATCAGGGCGGCCCGCAGCTGTTTTCCCAGCTTGTGCGCCATGCGCATCACCAGAAGATGCGCCTGGGCGCCTTCCGTCGGTAAAAGACAAAACAACTCCGTGAGGTCTTTCGGGGAAATCCGGCGATCGTCGCCGTAGAGTAATGTCAGGTTCAGATCGCGAAGTTCGGGAGGAAAAAGCTCTCGGGCGATGAGCTCAAGCTTTTCGTGCTTGCGCAGCTCGTCGGAGCCGACAAAGAGATGGGCGGATGGCGCTACCATACCTCAACGGTTGTCTCCATGATCCTGCGGGCGAGATCCAGCGCGGCCTCCTGCACGGCCTGAGATTCGGTCCGTGCCAGGCCTCCGGATACGAAATATGTCGCGTCGCCGGCAAAGTCATTCTTCTGCCAGAGGACCTTTCCGGTCTTGCCTTCAACCAGCTTGATATTGACGAAAAGCGTAACGCGGTATTCTTCAGGATTGTCGTCCGACGACGTCCGCAGGCTGTCCCGGCGGTAATTGACAAGACTTCCTGAAAGGACCAGGTCCGCATCTTCCTGCCGGGACGTCTTCAAGGAACCGTCAAAATTGAACCGGTCGACGACAGCGTTGGTAATGGTATTCTCCAGGAGAGGAAAATAGGTGCGGAAACGCGACCCTTCGGCATATTCAGAGGTCGTATCGATGCTATTGGTGAACGGCTCGACATAAATCGTCTTATAACCCGCCTGCGTCACATAGCCGCGGGTGGTATAACCACAGCCGCACAAAGACCACATCAGCGCCAGGCCGCATAAAGCCGGAAGGAAGCGTCTCATTTGTCTTTATTCTCCAGGGTTTTGATCCGTTCCAGAGATTTCTGGGCCCAGATCGAACGGGGGTAATTTTTAATGACAAACTGGTAATAGATCTTGGCGCTATCGAAGGCTTTTTGCTTCTCGTAAAACCGGCCGATCTCAAAGTTAGACTCAGCCTCCTTGTCCCGCAGTTCGTCGATGCGAAGTTCCGCCTGTTCCGAGAGTTCGGCATCCGGGTGCGTCGCCAGGAACGTCTTGAACCTGTCGACAGCCTCCTGGGTCATGGTCTGATCGTAGGAAGCATCCAGGGAAGAACGGCCTGCACAGACGGCGATCTGGAACTTCGCAGGTTCCGCCCACTCGCTGGTAGGATAATTATCCAGGACCTTTTGGAATTCTGCGGTCGCTTCGGTAAAATCGCCCTTGGCCTTCAACGTCAAGCCGATCTTGTATTGGCTGGCCGCAGCGTATTTCCCATAGGGCGCGTTTTCAATGATCTTGCGGAACACTTCAAGAGCGGCCGTCTCGCCCGTAAAATTGATCCCCACGACGTTTTTACGGTAATCCAGGAGTTTTTGGGCGACGATATACTCCTGCTGAAGGATATCTTCCGTCCTCTCGGTAAAAGGATATTTGTCGATGACCTTCTGATACGCCTGAAAGGCCTCGTAGTATTTTTCCGTCTCTTCCAGGCAGCGCCCCATATAGAACTGCGCCTCCGGGGCCTCCAGGGCGTCAGGGTAGTACTTCACGAGCTTTTTAAACTCGTTATAAGCCGTCTGGTAATCCTTGATCTCAAAATATCCCAACGCGAACTTCAACTGTTCCTGCGGGCTCTCTTTAGGGGCATACTTGGGATTGGTCCATTTCTTTGATTCAGGCGTCCAAATCCAATAGCCGTAAGCACTTTGGGAGAATAAGAAGATCGAAAATAATATTAAAAAAACACGCTTTTTCATAATTGTTCTACTTTACCATAGCCCCTGTCATTTGTCAATGAAGAGCCGTCCGCGGTCCACAGGTCCATAGACGACGGTCAAAACAACCTTTTTTTAGGTTTTATCTGCAGACAATTGACTATAGACTATTGAGGGGTTTTTATATACAATACCCCCATGCTCAAGATCGGTGACCTGACACTGCGGTCCAACGTGCTCCTGGCGCCCTTGGCCGGCATCAGCGATTCTTCCTTTCGCCTGCTATGCCGCCAATTCGGCGCCTCCTTCACCTTCGTCGAAATGATCAACGCCAGGGCCATCTCCCATAAGAACAAAAAAACAAAAAAGATGCTGGAGACCGACCCCATGGACACCCCCATCGGCATCCAGCTTTTGGGCGCAGAAGTCTCCCATATCCTGCCGGCCATGGACGTCATCTCATCCTATCATTTCGACCTTCTGGACTTCAACGCGGCCTGCCCGGTGCGCAAAGTCTGCCGCCGTAACGAAGGCGCGGCGCTCCTGAAAGACGTCCCCAGGCTGAAAACCATCCTCTCCGCCATGGCCAAGAACTGGAAAAAACCCGTCACGGTCAAGATCCGCAGCGGGTGGAATGCCGACAGCCGCAATGCGGCCGACGTCGCGCGCGCCGCCCAAGACGCGGGTATCCGCGCCATCTTTATCCATGGACGGGACCGCCAGCAGTTCTATAAGGGACAGGTGGATTACGCCGCCATCGCGGCCGTCAAGAAGAGCGTCGATATTCCCGTCATTGCCAGCGGCGACATCTGGTCGGCCCTGCACGCCAAAAAGATGTTCGATGAAACAGGCTGCGACGGTATCCTTGTGGCGCGCGGCTGTCTGGGTAACCCATGGATCTTCCGGCAGATCGAAGGATATTTCTCGAGCGGCCGCATCGCGCCGCCGCCGGAAACCGAAGAAATCTTAAGCGTCATGCAGCAACACCTGGAGATGATGGTCACCGAACACGGCGAAAAAAATGCCGTCGCCCTGATGCGCAAGTTCGTCGGATGGTACCTCAAGGGGCGTCGTTTCGTGCGCTCCGTCCGCCAGCGCGTCAATGAAACAAAAGACCGGCAGGGATTCCTGGAACTGATCGCCCACGTGCGGGAGTTGGCACGCTGACGAATCTATGTTAAAATAAATGTATCCGGGAGCTTCATGAAACGATACGAAAGACTTGCGGTTCTGGTGTTCATGCTCTGGTCATGGGGTGCCCCCTTTGCCCAGGCCGAAAAATTCGGCAGCCTGTCCACAGACACCATGATCCAGCAGGACAACCGCAATGAATTCCCGCAATCCCAGTCCTCTCTTCCTTCTACGGCTTCCATGCCGGGCTCTTCAAAGACAACCGCGGCAAAGACCCCGTGGCAGACGCCGCAACTGCCGGCCGGCACAGAGATGACGCCGCCGACCGACGTCCCTGCGGTCGTTTCGACGGCGGACATGAACCTGCCGGCGCCCGCGACCTCCATGCCACAAATGAAAAACTTCGCAGACATCCGTCCGCCGGATATCACCATCCCTGACTATGAAGCGAAATTCCGGGCCTCGATCGAAGCCAAGACCATGGCCGTGGCCGAGAGAAAGAAACAAATGAAACTGATCGACCGGATTTTAGAAGAAATCGCCAATTACGGCATCTGGCTCATCCTGGGGCTGGTCGCTTTCATCCTCGCCTACTCGATCTATAAAGAAAAAGAAACCGACGAAAAAATATCGGCGGAACAGGAACTCCAGGAACAAAAGATACAGGGAGAAAAGAAGGATATCTGGAAGGACGAATTTTAGAACAGCATCGGAAGATCTTTGATGCCTTGAATCTGCCTATTTTTTCTTAAACCTCGCATAATCCCCTAAAACTTTCCGGTGATCAAAAGCCAAGGCCAGCTTTTTCCATTCGTCCCGACGGAAAACCTTGGCCTCTTTGGCATCGGAAGCGGCCTTGGGCCGGCCCTGCGCGCGCGCCACAAAAACGGTGGTAATGGTCTGGAAGCGCTCGTCCCTGTCGGGCGCCGAATAGGTATGCATTTGCCGCAGGTCGCGGACGCGCAGGCCCGTTTCCTCCCTGGCTTCGCGTTCGGCCGCCTCTTCCAATGTCTCGCCATAATCAAGAAAGCCGCCCGGGATCGCCCATCCGAAAGGCGGGTTTGAACGGCGGATAAGAACGATCCCGCCTCCGGTCTCAATGATCGTGTCTACCGTCACAAACGGCCCCCAGGCAAGGGTCTTGCCGATATGGCCGAGATACCCCTCCATCACCTTTCTGACAGCTGCGGCGCTCCGGACGCGGTGCGGCACGACGACGATCGCCCGAGGCAAAAAGGACGGCGGCGCCAGGCGGGCGACACGAAAAATTTCCTGCGCGGCGATCCTGGCAGCGGCGGATATGTCGATCCCGGCATCGAAAAACGTCAAGGCAAGCGTGCCGGCCTTTGCGGCGGGCAGGGCTTTTTTAAGAACACGGGCATAGGCCGCTCTCAATACGGAAGGACTCGCCGTTCCGCCTTCATCCAGCGGCCAGACGACGATATTCTTTGATCTCGGATAACGCACGGCGGATTGGCCGCCGACAACCGCGATATCGGCCCGCGGAAGGACCGATGCCACCCGGACATCAACACCCCTGATATTCATAGTTTCCCCCATCGTCCCCATTATAATGAACTTTCAGGCATTCGGCAAAAAAATCCCGTGAATTGTTTCTGATAGGGTTTTGACGCACCGGCAGGCTGGACGGGAGAGTTTCTTGCCGAACCCTACTTCCTTGGGCTGGATGCCGATCACGATGATCTGACAGCCGATACAGCGGACCAGATAATCCGCAAGGATGCGGGTAGGAAGCCTGTGCGTACTGAACGAGACGCCCTCGATCTTTTCGATGTCCAGGAGCGCCATGCTGCCCGCCGCCATCCCCAGGTCCGCCGCGTCGATCATGATCAGATGCGTCGGTTTGAACCTCCGGATCTGGCCCGTCAAATTCTCAGGCGCCGCCCCTCCCGCGAAAGACCTCAAGATAATGCCGCGCCGCTTCGGCCGCGGTTTTCGGCGAAGCTCCTTGGCAACGAGCACGCCGACGGCATCATCGCCGCTCAGTTCCGAACCGATGCCGAGAACGGCAATGCGCTGCGCGCCGCGCAGCTTCTCTTTAAGGTGTTTTTTGATGGGGGGCACGGAAGGTCACGATGCATTGGCGCCGGTCCAGCCGGGCCAGTTCAAACTCGCCGCTGAACTCCAGCGCTTTTTTCAAACAAGAATCAACGCATTGGGCGCAATAAATACACTTGCTGAGATCAAACGTAGCTTCAAACTGCTTTTCACCCGTTTGGGCGATCTCGATGGCGCCGGAGGGGCAGTCGCGCATGCACATCTTGCAGCCGACGCACTTTTCGGGATAAAAAACGATTTTGCCCCGAAAGGCCTTGGGGCTGGAAGATTTAACGAACGGGTAACGCGTCGTGGCCGGTTTTTTAAAAACGTGCCTCAGGACACAAGCGGCCATCTTGCCGACTCTTGTCTTTTTCATCCCGCTAGACCTCCGGCCTCAATGAATTTTTCCAAAAAAAGCCTCCTTTGATCGCTCTCACCCGGCAGCCTTGCGGAAAAACACCCATCGCAAGGCCTGACCCTTAAAGGAGAGGCTTGCGCACACCACATGAAGAAAGGCCTAACGGGACTCATCTCACCAGAAATCCTTTCAACGTCAGATTAAGCAACACCTGCAAAAACGCAAGAGGCGCCAGATATTTCCAGCAGAACCCGAGCATCTGATCAAGCCTTAAGCGCGCAAAGACCGCGCGCGATAAAGAAATAAAACCGATGATCAGGACCGTCTTCAGAAGATACAACAGAAATCCCGGCAAGAACGTCAAGCCTAATCCCCAGGGCAGAAACACCGCCGCAAGCAAAGAGGCGCCGACGACCATCTCGATATCCAGGGCCATTCTGAAAAAAGCCAGGAGCCTTCCGCCGTATTCCGTGAAACTTCCGGCGACCATCTCGGTCTCGGCTTCCGGGATGTCAAAGGGGACTTTTTCGAGTTTCCCTAGAAGGGCGATCAACGCGACCAAGAATCCGATAGCGTTACAGACCCACAACCACGGATGGACCGCATAAAAATGCGTCATCTTGCTCAAAGACCAGGTATTGGCCAGAAGGGCCGCCGCCAGGACCGATAAAAACAGCGGCACTTCATAAGCGAACAGCTGGGTCAGAGAACGCACCGCGCCGATCATCGAAAAGATCGATCTGGAATACCAACCGCCGAGAAAATATGTCAATGAAGGGATGGTCAAAAGATACAAGACGACGATGATATCGCCCTCGAAAGACAGCAAGGCCTTTTCATGCCAAAGGGGGATATAAAAAATGGCTGTCACGGTTGTCGCCAGGGCAAAAAGAGGCGCAACCCGGAAAACAGCGACATCCGCCGTCTCCGTGATCACCTCTTCCTTGCCGACCAGCTTGATGAAATCCGCCAGCGGCTGGAACCACGGCGGCCCGACCCTGTTCTGCAGCCGGGCGTAAAACTTCCTGTCCAGGAATTCCGCCGCCAGGCCGAACACAAAAAGAAAAAGAAAACCTGGAAAAATAATGATCTGAAATAAAGCGTTCACAACGACTCTCTCCGTTTCAAAAACCTCACCCCAGCCATCTTTCGAGCTCCTTGTTCAAGGAAGAAAAATCAATGCCCCTTTCCCGATACCACCTGATGCCGGACACGCGCACCTCTTCCCAGCTCATCGTGTCTTTTTTTCTTCGCGCCTCTTGCTTGACGCCGATCAAACGGTCGGTACAGGAAAAACACGGGTCGATCGCCGCAATCACGATCGGCAGGTCGGCGAGATACCTGTCCTCCAGCATCCTGGAAACAGCCTGGATATTGGCCAGCGTCGGCGCCCTCACCTTGACCCGTTCAGGCTTTTCTGTACCGTTGGACTTCACATAATGGACGTCCTCGCCGCGGGGCGCTTCATACCGGCTTAAGCTCTCGCCGGCAGGAACCTTGCGGGGCGCCCTGACGGTCAGGGGCCCTTCGGGCAAATCTTTCAAGATCTTGCGGATCATCTGATAGGATTCCATCAGCTCCGACAACCGCACGACTGCACGGCCATAGACGTCGTTGTGTGTGCTCGTAGGGACTTTGAAGGGAATCCGTGCGTAAGCGGCATACGGGTCATCGCGCCGGATATCGCGGTCAACGCCGGAAGCGCGGGCCGTCGGGCCCACGGCCCCGAGGCGCACGGCATCTTCGGGCAAAAGGACCCCGACGCCGGACATCCTCTTGACGAACGTCACCTCTTCGGTCGCGACCTGGATATAATATTTTGTCTTTTCCTCCAGGGCGCGGACCGCCTCGAGGACTTCCTGTATCTGGTCCGCCGTGATATCCCGGCGCACACCGCCGATCGTGTTGATCCCGTAGTTGACGCGATTCCCTGTAAGCTTTACCAGAATGTCCATCACCACTTCACGGTCGCGCCAGGCATACATAAGCAATGTGTCAAATCCGACCTCATGACCGGCCACGCCCAACCACAACAGATGGCTATGGATACGCTCCAGTTCGCCGATAAGCGACCGGATATAAAGCGCGCGCTCCGGCACCCGGAGGCCGGCGATCTCTTCAACCGCCTGGACAAAACACGTGGAATGAGAATGCGAACAGATACCGCAGATCCGCTCCAAAAGATAGACATCCTGGACATAGGTCCTCTCTTCACAGGCCTTTTCGATACCGCGGTGGTTATAGCCGAGCCTCACGCTCATCGACGTGATCTTTTCACCTCTCAGAGAGATCAAAAAGCTTTCAGGTTCTTTCAAGGCCGGATGTTGCGGCCCGAAGGGAACCTTGACATCATGGAGATCGCGAAGGTCATGCATGAGAAGAATCCTCCTTAAATTCCGCCTCCGGCGAATTTACAGTGACTCCGAAGCGCGCCTTGAACATGTTTATTCGCCCGCTTGAGCTCTGCGGAAGCTGGATGCGAATAAAGATTCTCAAAACGTTTACACAAGAAGTCTTTCTAACAAACTGCTTTCCAGCCTTTGCGCAAGGGATACTCCCCGGCCGGCCAGGAATCCGGCAACGGATATCTGTGTCCCGGCGCCAACCCCTTGACCTGGATACCCAAAAGATCCGTCAACTCCCTTTCATAGATATCGGCGCTCGGAAAATATCCGGTCACGGTCTTGACCGCCGGAGAAGTCCGTTCCAGATGCGTCTTTAAGCTCAACACGTCTCCCTGCGGCGTGTTGACGTGGTAGATCACGCCGAACGTCGCGCCCTCATCCAGGCCCGTGATGGCTGATAAGGAAGAAAAACCGAGCCGGAGGACGACATGTTCCATCACTTCCGCGGTATGCGCCGGGCCGACGTCCACAAATATCCTCCGCGGCCGTGGGACCGATACCGCACCCTGAAGGAACGGGAACGTCTGCTCTAAACCTGCTTTGATGTCTTCAAGGGACATATTTAGTCCTTTCATAAACAGACAATTTCCTGAAGTTCAATAACCAGCCCCCCCCCAAGAAACAATCACCCTGCCTTTGGCCTTCGGCCAGGACAGGCAAACAATAACCTGCCGCCAGAATTCAATAACCAAACAATAGGATTCGTTTGTACCTTGTATCCTGGTTATTGGTTATTTCACTCGAAAATGTAAAACCCATAGCCCGATAATATAACGCGTGCCGCAGCTGATGTCGTTACCGAAACTTATTTTTTTTCTTCAAGGCTCCTCAACAGTTTCACGACCCCGTCGATAATGGCCCGGGGGCTGGCGGGGCATCCGGGGATATACGCCGTCACGGGAATCACCTGGTCGATACCGCCCTTGACGTTATAGCAGCCTTTGAAAACCCCGCCGGAGCAGGCACACGTGCCCACAGCCACCACGAATTTCGGCTCAGGCATTTGTTCGTAGATGCGCTTGAGCCTGGCTTCGATCTGCCGCGTGACCGGGCCGGAACAGACCAGGACATCGGCATGCCGCGGCGAACCTT
>JAQUOM010000031.1 GCA_028717105.1 Candidatus Omnitrophota bacterium | reverse complement strand
GGTCGCGGCTAAAAGCCCCGTTGCGAACCGTTATCTTGCCTAAGCTCGTGAACGCCGAACCATTACGGCCGTAACGCGTTGGCACAACACAGTCGAACATGTCCGCGCCCAAAGACACGGCTTCCAACATGTCTTCCGGAAAACCCACCCCCATGACATACCTGGGGGCCTCTTGGGGCAATTCCTTGGCCGCAAAAGAGATCATATTATACATTAAATCCCGGGGTTCGCCAACACTTATTCCGCCTATCGCATACCCTTGAAAACCAATGGCTTTAAGCTCTTCTGCAGACTTTTTGCGCAGCTCCTGATAGGTCGATCCCTGGACGATACCAAACAGGGTCCCCCGTTGGGTTTTTGCCCACTCTTTTTTGGAACGGGCAGCCCAAAGTGTCGTCCTGTCTACGGCCTTCTGGGCCAAATCAAAGGAAACCGGATACGGCACGCACTCATCTAAGGGCATCATGATATCAGACCCAAGGGCATTTTGGATCCCCACGACCGACTCCGGGGTCAAAAAATGGCGCGAGCCATCCAGGTGGGACTGAAATTCAACGCCCTCGTCTTTGACTTTACGCAAAAGCGAAAGGCTGAACACCTGATAACCGCCGCTGTCTGTCAGGATCGGCTTGGGCCAATTCATGAACTTATGCAGCCCCCCGCCTTCTTCGATGATTTCCGTGCCGGGCCGCAAATACAGGTGATACGCGTTACTCAACATGATCTGGGCGCCGGCTTCTTCGAGCTCCCTCGGCGACAAAGATTTCACCGTCGCCTGCGTACCGACAGGCATAAACACAGGCGTTTCGATCGCGCCCCGGTCCAACGTTAACTGCCCGCAGCGAGCCTGCGTGTCTTTATCTGTGTGAGTCACTGTAAAATTCATCATGAATGCCGTCTCAAGGTTTCAATGTCTCAAGGTCTCAGGCAAGAACAAAGGCTTTTAATGTGAGGCGTTGGGGCGTTCAAGACGCCGGAACCCCCGTTGCCTGCGGTTTTTTGTCCGGCCAAATCACTTGATAAACGTAGATGACGTTGCCTTTGTCGTCGACAGATTTATCGAACAGCTTCAGAAAATCCAGGCCTTCTCCCTGGAAAAAATACATACGGACCAGCATGCTCTTGGCCAGCGCCGTATCGCACAGAAGGCTCTTGCGCTCCCCCTTTTCATCGAACAGGATCGCGCTGTAAGAAAGATCGGGCTTCTCCTGCTTGACCTCCCTGAGCCGGCCTTTCTCCACCGTCACAAGACTCCGGGGGATCCCCCGGCCGGCGGCATCGGGACTCTGCACGAACACGTGCTCGTTGTCGGTATTGACGTTCACGCCATTGTCAAAATAGAGCATATTCTCGTCTTTGCGGGCCGTCCCGATGGGCGAATAATAATCCAGGAACCGCGAGAACCAGGTCCGCGACGCCTTCTTGTCGATAAAAAGGATCTCTAAATAGCGCGCCTGGGCTTCCTGCGGCGTCAGATGGTAATGGTCCTGGGCGTATTTCAGGAATTCTTCCTTCGATTGGTGCTTTTGCTTAAACCACAGGTCGACCTTTGAAAAATCCCAATTGCCGATATAAGAGATCGGCGATATCTTGGCGGGCATGTCGTAGGACACGATGACAAAAACCGGCGGCAAGGCCGCAGGAAACAGAAAAGACAGGACCTTCCGGGCCCGTGCCGGCGGCAAAACCGCCTCCAGATACCCACGGGCCTCTGCCTCGGAAACAGACAAACACCGCCGGACAAGGGAAACCGCGTCAGGCAGCGCCATCCGTTCTGCCTGTGTCAGTTCATCGACCGCGCGGTTCCCGTTGGCATTGATCATGCGCAAGATCCCCAGGAATTCCTTCGGGTCCTCTGTTAAAAGCGCCGACGCCATCCAATAGGCGTAAGGTGTATTCTGCGTCATGCCGTCAAACAGGACGCGCCGCTGGGCGACCGCCTTGAACCAGTGCCCGAAATCCCACCAGGAATCAATGACCGCGTCCCGCGGCGTCTGGTCCTTGATCTTCGTCAAAACACCGTGCCACTGGTCATCGATGGAAAAAGGCGGAAGGGATAACCGGGTATAGAGATCGGCAATATTGACCACCGGATAGAGGGCCAGAAAAAAAACAAAAGCCCCGCGCGCCAGGACAGCGCGCTGCGGCGCCAAATACCTGGAGAAAAACCAGGAGGCACCCTCATAGAATTTCGTTACGGCCAAGCCGAATGCCAGGCCGATCGGCACAACCAGTAACAGCGTGAAACGGAACGCCTCCAGGGCCGAGTAAAACGTCGCCGTGATCCAAAACGCCAAACACAGGAGCCCGAACCCCCGGCGCGAATTGCGCAGCCCGTGTTCAAAGAGGGCCATATACAAAAGGCCGATCAGGCCGCTAAAAAAGACAAGTTGCCCGCCGAGACTGCGAACGACATCGATGCCCCTGGCCCCGCCGAGCTCGGCAACCGTCAGAAAAACATTCGGCCACATAGAAGCCTCCGTTACCTTTAAGATCGAGGCCAGGCGTAACGGCTCAACCAGACAATCCCCCCACGTGGAAAAACCGTTGAGAAGGACGACGAAAAGGGACGCGAAGGCAAAAAATAGCGTCAGGCAGGTTCCGTGGTGGCGCAGGATTTCCGCGGGCAGGTTCTCTTCTTTCTGGCTCTGCTTGAGATTCAACAGATAGAGGACACCTGATAAAAGAATGATATCGAAAATGAACCACCACCCTTTCCAGGTCGATGCGTAGAACGCGGTCAAGAGGCCGGCCAGGGAACACAGAACGACGCGGCGGACGACGACGCGCCTTTCCGGCTGGCAGGCGTAAAGGAAAACACCGAAGATAGCCAAAGGGAAAAAAACATTATAGATGTCCGTATCGAACCACTCGGAAGCCCCCCGGACGACCAAAAAGGGCGAGATGTTGATGGCGACGGAAGCCATCAGCGCGCCCAGGTCGTTGGCGCCCAGTTTGCGCGCCGTAAAGAAACTGAAAATCCCGATGGCACAGGAAAGAACCAGAGGAACCAAAAACAGGACCAGGCTTAAAGGCGCGCCCGGATCGAAAACAGACGCCGCCCTGATAAACAAAAATCCCAGCCAGAGATGGATATTATTTTTCGTCGTTGGGTCGATAGGCCTGCCAAGCAGGTCGTCATACGGCAATCCGTCCACCTCGCGGTCGCCGATCCGTCCGCGGGACAAAAGATTGCCTAAAAGCCTCGTCCAGTAATAGGAATCTATTCCGACGAGATAGGGCGCGCCGCGCTCGTCCCGGTAGCGGTCCTTCATCTCTTCGGCCCGGCGGGCGGTCTCCTGTTTCAGACGCCCCCGGTCCTCCCGCAGCCTCTCTTCAAAAATTTTCTGCGTGAGCCGCGCCCGTGACGCCTCATCTAACAGAGGGTATTCCTTGGCGACAGACGCTCTCACCGACTGCGCTTCGGCATCGCGGACTTCCTGAGCCGCCTTCTTATCGAAATACGGCAGAGAGACCGAATAGATCCTCAAAAAAAGGCCCGCTGCAACGGACGCCAAGATCAAAAGCCATGTCCATAACTTCTTATTCATAGAACTCCTTATTTTGAAAGGCCGCCCTGTCTATCTGATAGGAAGATTGTCGCCATGCCGCCGGTCGCCAGACAAAACCAAAGACCAGGGATCGCGCGGCGTGCGGCTTAGACAATAAACATCGCATCGCCATAACTGTAAAACCTGTATTTCTTCTCCACGGCGTGACGGTAGGCCTCCAGGACCCTCTGGCGGCCGGCAAATGCCGCAACCAGCATCAAAAGCGACGTCCGCGGCAGGTGAAAATTCGTGATCATGGCGTCGGTAATCCGAAAGGTAAAAGGCGGATAAACAAATAAACGGCTCATCCGCCGGATTTCTCTGTCCCCGGCGTCATCGAGGATCTGCGGGGCGGCGTCCTCCAGGGCGCGTACTACGGTCGTCCCCACGGCGATCACGCGGCCCGCCCCCTGCTGTTTGACGCGGCGGATGGCTTTCACCGTCGCCGAAGGAATACGAAAAAATTCTTCATGGACCAGGTGTTCCCGGATGTCGCCGGCGCGCACGGGCGAAAATGTCCCATACCCGACATGAAGAGTCAGAAAAGCCGTCCGGACCCCCCGACGCCTGAGCCCTTGGAGCAGGCGGTGCGTAAAATGCAATCCGGCCGTCGGAGCAGCAACGGCGCCCGGATACTTCGCAAAGACCGTCTGATAGCGTATCTTGTCCCGAGGAGCAAAGGACCGCCGCACATACGGCGGCAAAGGAAGGACCCCGGCCATTTTCATGACCTCATCGGCTGTCCGCCCGGCAAAATCCACAAGCCTGCCTTTGGCATCAATGAGCCGACAAACCAATCCCTTTTCCAGGAGGATCTCTTCGCCTTCTTTGAGACGGGCCAACGGTTTGATCAGGGCCTCATAGACCGGCCCGTTTTGCCCGGGCCTCTTGAGAGATGCGGGCCCCAAAACCAGGATCTCGACCACCCCGCCGGTGGAACGCCGGCCCAGAAGACGGGCCGGAACCACCCGGGTATCATTAAAAACCAGGAGGTCCCCGGCCTTCGCATAGTCCAACAAGCGGGCAAATGTCTCATCCCGATATCGCCCGGTCGAACGCTCAACGACCAGAAGGCGCGCCCGGTCCCGTTCCTCTGCCGGGTCTTGCGCAATCAACCCCTCGGGAAGTTGATAATCATAGTCGGAGAGTTTATGCATCTTTAACGCGGATTTACGCAAATCAAACGCAGATAGTCACACATCTACCAGTTACTGCCTGAATCGAAAGTCATGGAATGGATACGTCTTTGGATCACGGTCACAAAGCCCGTTTGTGTTATGTTGTCCGGTTACGTTTTAAAGACGAACGACGTAGCCGAAAAACGAAACAGGCATCGCAGCCATAACCGTAACCAGTCAAAAAAAATTTACTTTAATATATCTTCTCAATAGAGGCGCCGGGATAATAGAATTCAAGGATCTCCCGATAGCTGTATCCTTTGCGAGACATGCCGAAAGCCCCCCATTGGCACAACCCGACGCCGTGCCCCCAGCCTTTGCCGGCAAAGATCACCTTCGGCCCCTCCACCGCGATCGTGAAATTGGCAGAACGTACCACATCCGGGCCCTGCGCCTGCCGGAAATCTTTGGCGGAAACGACCATCGATGCGCCCTGGTCGTCTTTGAGCTCCACGGAACGGACGCGCCCCGAAGGATTGCGCTCGGCAACCAGGATATTTTTAAGTTCTCCTTTAAGCGTATAGAGCCGCCCTAATTTCTTGCGGATATTTTTAAAATCCACGGACGCCGTCCAATAGTAATGCGGCGATGACGTGCAAAAAGAACACAACCGCCCTCCTGCCAACGGTTCTATGTCGATCTTCCACAGCTCCGATGCCCGCTCCGTAGAACCTCCGCAGGTCGCGTGAAAATATGCCGGAAAAACCTTGCCCCGGTATAGAAGGGCTTCGCCGGCCGTAAAATTCACGGCGCGGTTCGTCTTGCTCTTTTCCGAAGAAAACCCTCCGTAGACCTGAGACGAAGTATCCGCAGTAAGATCGTAATCCCTGTTTTTACAAATCTCCTTCTGATAAAGGGCGTAGGTCCTGGTTGCGACAGCCTGGGCCTTGATGGCATCGATCGGCCATTTATGGGAAATTTCACGGACGAGGACGCCCTTCACGTAAGACTCGATATCCAGCACGTTGACAGCCGTCAAAAGGCCCCCCGGGGTCCGCCTAATGATGATATCCCCGCGGTACGGCCTGCGATTAAGGACAATGGCCGCTTTTTTTCGCGCGCTGATCCTTAAAGAAGCAGTCTCGAAAACCGTCTGGTGGATCCTGATGCCCTGCGATGTTGCGGTCACCTTGCAGGCCGCCAGGTGCCTGCCTCGATGTAATTTTTTTTCACCGGAAACGGCGGCGATCTCGTATGTCCCGCCGACGGAAAGGGTCAACTCTTCGACGTCGCGGACAATGGCGACGCGAACCGTCGGCGTCTGGGGCGCGCCTGCCCCCAATGTGCTTGAAAAAAACCACAACATCGCCGCGCAGAATAAACGCCGTCCGGTCTTCATGCCCCGCCTGCCGTTAAAACAGAACGGGGTATCCCTCGTCCACAAGGAAACTCTGCGAAGGCTCATTTTCTTGACAAAAACCATAGGACCGCCGAAAGGATCAAACTGGCCAGGATCGATGTCATGACCGGAAACATGAAAGTGATATTCTTTTTCTGGATGACGATGTCGCCCGGCAGGCGGCCCAGGGGGATCTTCGAGAGATGCCCCCAAAACAACCCCGCCAGAAGCAAAACCGCTCCCAAAACAATCAGCATCCGCGACATCGCCGCCACCCTTCCGTCGCCTTGATAATCCGGTTCATCATGTCTACCGCTTCCACAGGATACTTTCCCGCCGCCGTCTCCGCCGAAAGCATGACGTAATCCGATCCGTCCAGGACCGCATTGGCCACGTCCGTGACCTCGGCCCTCGTCGGAATACGTTCCACGGTCATATGCTCAAGCATTTGTGTGGCCGTGATGACGGGCTTCCCTTTGCGGTTGCACCTGCGAATGATGTCCTTCTGGACGATCGGAACATCTTCCACGGGGATCGAAACACCCATATCGCCCCGAGCGACCATGATGCCGTCGGAAACTTCCATGATCTCATCGATGTTGCGGATGCCGTCCGCGTTCTCGATCTTGGCGACCAACCGAGATGTCCCTCCCTGCCTTGCCAAAACACGCCGGACATCGAGAACATCGCCGGCAGACCGCACAAAGGACTGGGCCAGAAAATCGAGCCGCTGGCCTGCGGCAAAAACAATGTCCTGCCTGTCTTGTTCGGAAAGTCCGCCGAAATGCAAACGGGCTTCGGGAATATTGATCCCTTTAAATTCCTTCAAGATGCCGGGAAACACCACCCGCGTCTTGAGCGTCCGGCCGGAAACAGACTCCACCTCCAGACCGATAAGGCCGTCATCGATAAATATCCTGTGCCCCTTGCGGATATCGCGGATCGGGCCTTCGTAATCGAATCCCGCGCGATCGCCGGACCCGATAAACCCCGGCTCCTGGATGAGCCATAACGTCCGGCCACGGCGCAAATCAAGGGGTTGGTGATTCTTGAGCCTGCCGACGCGGATACGATGGCCCTCCAAATCCCCCAGGATCAGGATACGGCGCCTCTCCTGTTTATTGAGACGACGCACCATCCGGATCAATCTCAAAGACTGCTGCGTCGTGGCGTGAGAAAAATTTAACCTGACGACATCCAGCCCCGCGCGCATCATGCGCCGCAGAACCGACGGAGAACTGCTGGCAGGGCCTAATGTCGCTATGATTTTCGTCTTAACCATGGTTACGCCTTGAACATCCCGGCGTCTTGAACGCCCCAACGCCTCACGATGAATCTCCCCGGGCTATAAGCCATCGGGAGTTTCTTTCCTGGATGATCCCGTCCGTTTGCTTCGCAAACTCTCAGGCGGGATAATCTTCGCCGCATTCATCCTGCGGCTTGAAAGCCGGGGATTTCTGCGTCTCGATTAAAAGCTTTTGTTCTTGCCTAAGACCTTAAGACGTGAGGCCTTTTTTGGCCCTTTGCTCAATCGCCTCTTTTTCAGAATAGACACAACCGCAGTAATTCTGATGATACAATTCCCATTCTCTGGAAAGCTTATGGGATTGCGCAAATCCTTTGCGGAAATCCCTCATCACAAATTCAAGGCCTTCGGCGGCGGCGATCTCGCGCCCCAGGCGCGTGATTTCCAGGACATCCTGGTACGGGCTGCTCAAAAGCGTCGTCGTGAACGCACCCGCTCCGTGGGCGCGTGCGGCCCTGGCCGTCTCTTCCAGACGAATACGCCAGCACAGGCTATGCTGGCGAACGCGGTCTTCCACGCAAGAAACGACCTTTAAGAAATGCTCAAAGTCATACCGGTGATAAATGGTATTCAGGTCCAGGCGTTCGCTGGCGGCCAAGACGGCTTCGTAGCGCTTGATATATTCGGAATAAGGATGGATGTTGGGATTATAGAAGAATCCCTCGACCTCGAAGCCTTCTTCCCGCAAAAGGCCCACAGGGGCGATCGCACAGGGTCCGCAACACATATGCAGTAAAACCTTCATGGCAGGAGTGGGGATTTTTGCGTCTCTCCGGCAAACAGGACAGCCGGACAAAACAGAGTGACTATACTATCTTACGGGCAAGGTCCGTCGCTTCCCGGCCGCGGGATGTGCGCTTGATAAAACCGGCTTTGAGAAGATACGGTTCGATCGTATCGATGATCGTGTCGGGCTCCTCGTTCAAGGTGGCTGCCAAGGTCTCGATACCGACAGGCCCGCCCTGATACGTCGTCAGAATGGTCTTCAGGACGCGGCGGTCGGCATCATCGAGCCCATGTTCGTCGATCCCCAGGCCTTTGAGGGCCTGGTCCGCGACGCCGCGCGTGATCTTGCCGGTGCCGTGGACCTGTGCGTAATCCCGGACACGCCGCAGCAGCCTGTTGGCAATGCGGGGCGTCCCGCGGGCGCGATGGGCGATCTCCCGCGCGCCGTCTTCATCAACGACGATGCCTAACAGCGAGGCGGAACGCTTGATGATCCGCGCCAGGTCTTCGTCCTTGTAAAAATCGAAGTGGTGCAGGATACCGAACCGCGAACGCAAAGGCGAACCGATCAGGCCGCTCCTGGTCGTGGCCCCCACCAGCGTGAAACGCTTGAGGTTGAATTTGATGGTCCGGGCATAAGGGCCTTTATCGATGACGAAATCGATCTGAAAATTCTCCATAGCAGGATACAGGAATTCCTCGACAACCTTGGAAAGGCGATGGATCTCGTCGATAAACAAAATATCGCCCGTCTCGAGGTTCGTCAGGATGCCGATCAGGTCTCCGGCGCGCTCGATCGCAGGGCCTGAGGTCGACGTGATCTTCGTCTCCATCTCATGGGCGATAATGGTCGCCAGGCACGTCTTGCCTAATCCCGGCGGACCGCACAAAAGGACGTGTTCCAAAGGTTCCGTCCGCTGCCGGGCCGCCGTCACCGACAGCCTGAGATTGTCGACGATCTCCTTCTGTCCGACAAACTCATTCAGCGAAGCCGGACGCAGGGAAATATTTAAAACGGCGTCCTCGTCCGATTCCTGACGGGACGTCAGGTTCCCGGCCTTCGCCGCTCCTTGCGCGATGATCTCGTCGAAAGAAAAGGCTTTTTCGTCCATGGTTTCCTTAAAGGGAAAATCACGTTTCTGGGGCCGCCCGGACTTCCGTGGAAGCCTGAGGCTCGATATTGGCCCGGTTACGGAAGACCTCGATCTCGCCGAAGACGCTCTTCTGCACGACGATGGCCTCCTTCAAACGGATCAGTTCCAGAACCGCCAAGAATGTCGCGATCGCTTCCAGCCTGCTTCGCGCGCCGGAAAAAAGCCGCGAGAGCTCGATATGGGGCGTTTCTGCCAGCATATGGAGGAGATCGTGCACCTTGCCCTCAACGGTAAACTCGTCCTTGATGACCTCGTAAATAAGCTCTTTAGGGACGTCTTTGAGGGCCTTGGAAAATGCACTGATAAGGTCAAAGAGGCTGGCTTCGAAATACGATTCCCCGCTCTCTTTGTCTTCGAGGACCGGCTGGCGTTTGAAGATATCCTGGCGCGCGCGCTCTTTGAACCGCAACGCTTCCGCCGCCTCCTTGAACTGCTGGTACTCCAGGAGACGCTTGACGAGTTCTGCCCGCGGGTCCCGCTCGTCTTCCGGGATCTCTTCTTCCAGATTCGTCTCCTGAGGCAGGAGCATTTTGGATTTGATATGCATGAGGGTCGCCGCCATCACGATAAACTCCCCGGCGATGTTCAAATCCAGAAGGCGCATCAATTCCAAATACTGCATATACTGTTCCAGGATGGTCGCGATGGGAATATCGTAGACGTTGATCTCGTCTTTTCGGATGAGATATAAAAGCAGGTCCAGAGGGCCTTCAAAAATCTCGAGTTTTACCTTGTAGGACATGAAACACGTGCTCCGGCAGCTTCATGGGCAAATCGTCATGGGCCGCGAAAGTATAAACCTGACACCCTCTGCCAAAATAAAGAGCCTAACGATGGACAAGCCCGATAGAACTCCTGACCTCGTCCATGGTTTTACGGGCCGTCTCTTGGGCGCGTTGACGTCCGGATTCCAGAATATCACAAAGCGTCTTCTTCTGCTGCAGATATTGCCGCCGCCGTTCCTGGTGCGGCCCCAACAGCGCCACCAACTTTTCGCCGAGCATTTTTTTGCACTCCGTGCACCCTACCTGCGCCTCTTTGCAGGCCTTGGCGAGATCGGCGACATCCGCCGGAGAAAAAACATCATAATAACGGCGAACATTGCATTGTTCCGGATGCCCCGGATCGGTCTTGCGAACCCGTTGGGGATCCGTAAACATTCCCTGGACCTTCTTTCTGATATCGCTCGGCTCGTCGCAAAGCGCGATGAAATTACCGTAACTCTTGCTCATCTTGCGGCCGTCGAGCCCCAGGAAACGAGACATCTGCGTCAAGAGGGGTTTCGGTTCAGGAAAAATTTCACCGTAGAGGTTATTGAATTTCCGCACGATCTGCCGGGTCAGTTCCAGGTGCGGCAGCTGATCTTCTCCGACGGGAACGGCGTGAGCCTTATAGAGCGCAATATCGGCGGCCTGCAGGACGGGATACCCGAGGAAAGCGTATGTCGCCACATGCCTGTCCGCCAATTCCCTCATCTGCTCCTTATACGTCGGGCAGCGCTCCAGGAGCCCCAGGGGCGTCAAGACGGCAAAAGCCAACAAGAGCTCCACGTGCTCGGCGACCTGGGATTGAACGAAGATCACGGACTTTTCAGGATCGACCCCTGAAGCGAGCCAATCCGCCACGTTCTCATAAACATACGAAGAGATCCTGCGGGGATCTTCGTATTCGCTCATGAGCGCGTGCCAGTCCGCCGCCATAAAAAAACACTGGTACTCCTCCTGCAGGCGGACCCAGTTATCGAGCGCGCCTACCAGGTGTCCCAAGTGCAGAGGCCCTGTCGGTCTCATGCCGCTTAATATACGCTTTTTCATCATATGGGGTCAAAGACACGCGTCACTTGTCACAAGTCTTAAAATTGAAAATAGGAGTTAAAAAAACAGATAAAAAGAACAATATCAAAGTACGGTTTTTTTGTTTTATCCAATTACTATTTTATGTTTTTTACGCGTGACCTTGCGACTTTTGCTAAAGCTTGCGTGCGACCTGTTCGATCTCAAACGCATCGATGAAATCCCCTTCTTTGATATCTTGAAAACCGACCAGGGAGATCCCGCACTCAAAGCCTTCGGCAACGTCGCGCACATCATCCTTAAAACGCTTCAGGGCGGCGATCTTGCCCTCGTAGACGACCTGGCCGTTACGCACAACCGCCGCCTGCCCGCTGCGGACGATCTTGCCTTTTCTGACGAAAGACCCGGCCACGATGCCGTGTTTCGACAGTGAAAAGACTTTGCGGACTTCGGCGCGGCCGACAAAGATCTTCTTAATCCTGGGCGCCAGCATCCCTTCAAGCGCGGCCTTCATATCGTTGAAGATCTCATAAATGACCCGATACGTGCGGATATCGATGCCCTCTTTTTGCGCGAACTCCTTGGCCTGATCGTCAGGCTCGACGTTAAACCCGATGACGACGGCGTTGGAGGCATCGGCCAGGATCACGTCCGAAGTATTGATCGGCCCGACGCCCTTATGCATGGCGCTGATCTGTACCTCGGAAGAACCGATCTTGTTCAAGGAATCCTCGATCGCTTCCAAAGACCCCTGGACATCCGCTTTTAAAATAATGTTGAGCTGTTTAATGGAACCCGCTTTGATCTCCTTGTGAAGGTCTTCTAAGCGCAGATGGGTCTTATGCGTCGGCTCCAGCCGTTGACGCCTGACCTCCTCCTGCTTCTGGTCGACGATCTCGCGCGCCTTTTTCTCGTCGCGTACCACATAGAAACGGTCGCCGGCCTCCGGCACGCCGGATAAACCGGTGATTTCTACCGGCTGCGATGGAAGGCCGCTCTCCACAGACTGGCGCAGATCGTTGGTCATCGCCTTCACGCGCCCGCTCTGGTATCCGGCGATCACAAAATCCCCGGTCAGTAATGTCCCTTGCTGGACGAGCACGGTCGCCACGGGCCCCCGGCCCTTGCTCATTTTGGCCTCGATGACGATCCCCGTCGCTTCCTGGTCATACGGCGCCTTAAGCTCCAACATCTCCGACTCAAGCAGGATCATCTCCAGAAGCCGGTCGATCCCTTCCCCTGTTTTGGCGGAGACGCCTACGGCAATGGTTTTTCCTCCCCAGTCCTCGGGCATCAAACCGATATCGCTCAACTGTTTCTTAAGCCGGTCCAGGTTGGCCTGGGGCTTATCAATCTTATTCATGGCGACGATGATCGGGACTCCAGCGGCCTTGGCATGGTCGTAAGCCTCAATGGTCTGCGGCATGATACCGTCATCAACGGCGACAACCAGGACGACAATATCCGTCGCGTTGGCACCCCTGGCGCGCATGGCCGTAAACGCCTCGTGGCCCGGGGTATCCAGAAATGTAATGCGGCCCTTCGAAAGCCTGACCTCATAGGCCCCGATATGCTGCGTGATCCCGCCGTGTTCGGACTCTGCGACCTTGGCGCGGCGGATCATGTCTAAAAGAGATGTTTTTCCGTGATCAACATGCCCCATGAACGTCACGATAGGCGAACGGGCCTTCCACGAGTCGCCCTTGCCGGCTTTTTTAGACTTATGGACGACCTCTTCGGGTTCCTCCGGCAGAACCAATTCATAACCGTGAGCCCTCAAGACTTCGGCCGCGATCTCCTGGCTTAAGCTCTGGTTGATGTTGGCCAAGAGCTTGAGCTTGAGCATTAAAAATTTGATCAGGTCGCTCGTCCTGATATGCAACGCCTCTGCCAGGTCCTTGACGGAAATCGGAACTTTGACTTCCAGGGGTTTCAAGGCCCCTTCTGTTTCCGACGGAGCTTCTCCGACAGCCGTCTCGGAAACAACGGCAGGCGCCTCCGCATGGGGCGTCGCCGAAACACCGCCCTCTTTTGTCTTGACGGCCGGTGCCTGCGCGGCAGGCGCAGATGCCGGCGCAGACACGGATTTCCTTCCCGTCTCCGCTTTTTCTCTCTTATCCGCAGTTCTCCTTGTCTTAACAGAGGACGATGCGCCGTCCAGTCTCTTGCCGGCGACGGCGACGGGCTGGCCGGTCTTGGCCTGCCGCTCCTCTAAGAAAAGTTTCACGACGTCTTCATCAAGACTCGCCATGTGCCCCTTGGCCTCGATATGCCTCTCTTTAAGACGGCCCAGGAGATCTTTGCTCGTCAGACCCAATTCTTTGGCTAATTCATGCACTCTCATTGTCTCTAGACAACCTTTCTTTGGCCGCCTCGATGATCTTCTCGGCCTTTTTGGCGCCAATGCCTTTGATCTGCGTCAACCGATCGACCGACGCGTCCTTGATCTTCTCTAAAGAATCCAGCCCTGCGTCGATCAGGGCATCCAGGACTTTTTCTCCGACGCCATCCAGGGTCATTTGCGCACGGGTCTTTTTGGCCTCTTCCTTTTCCTGGACGATTTCCTGACGCGTGCGGATGTCCAGTTCCCAGCCGGTCAACTTTGAAGCCAGGCGCACATTCTGGCCGTGTTTTCCGATCGCCAAAGAAAGCTGATCATCGGGAACGATGACCTGGGCCTTCTCGACGTCTTTATCCAGCCGGATCTCCGTGATCTTGGCCGGCGACAAGGCCGCCGTGATATATTCGCGCAAATCGTCGCTCCAGCGAATAATATCGATCTTCTCACCCTGGAGCTCCGTGACAATATCTTTGACACGCGAACCGCGCATGCCCACGCAGGCGCCCACGCAATCCACCTTCTCGTCTTTCGACCAGACGGCGATCTTGGTCCGCTCTCCGGCTTCCCGCGAGATCGACCTGATCTCGACGATCCCTTCAAATATCTCAGGAACTTCCAGCTCGAAGAGTTTTTTGACGAAGAAAGGGCTGGTGCGCGAAAGGATGATCTGCGGCCCCTTCGTTTCCCTCTTGACTTCCAGAACATAGGCGCGAACCCTCTGCCCCTGGCGAAAATCGTCGCGGGGCGACTGCTCGCGCTTCGGCAGGATACCTTCGGCCTTCCCCAAAAGATCCACGATAATATTGCCTTTGTCAAAACGGTAAACCGTCCCGCTGACGATATCGCCGACCTTGGCGCTGAACTCGTTGAAGATCACGTCCTTTTCCGCCTCGCGGATTTTTTGGATGATCACTTGCTTGGCGGTCTGCGCCGCGATGCGGCCGAAATCCATAGACTTGACTTCCTGCTCATCCATGAACGCCCGGATCTTACCGTCGGTCCTGTCAATGGTGACCCGGATGTTCTCCGTGCTTTTGGCGCCGATCGCCTTCTTGACGGCGCTCACCATGGCGGATTCGACCGCCTGAATAAGAACTTCACGGCTCACGCCGCGCTCGCGTTCAATATGGTCCAGAATTGCCAGTAATTCACTGCTCATAAAAGCTCCTTAATTTGCCTATAAGGGTATTTTCCCCCTCGCTTACCCTAAATCTAAACTCGAGGAAGCGCTCAGGGACCGGGCCGCTCACCATCCCGCGGCCCCGTTTAACGGTCCTGCTTGTTCGCGGGACCAACGACCTGCTTTGCTTTGTTAATGTTTCCCAGGGAGATCGCGATCGTCCTCTCTCCCTTTTTATCCGTTACTCTGACCGTCACGGTGTCA
>JAQUOM010000030.1 GCA_028717105.1 Candidatus Omnitrophota bacterium | reverse complement strand
CGATTCGCATGTCAACACGCTACGGATGCGGATCTTCTCGATCCCCATCTTTTCCAGAATCTCCGCCTTTTCTTCCGTAATCATCTCACCCGAGGCCACGATCGTTTCATCCGTGATAACGTCCACGACATTATCCAGCGTCACGCGGCCGACGATCCTTTCCTTCAAAGGAACGACAACCTCATCCCCTTCGACGATAGACGACAGGGATATCCCGTTGAGCGTGCCGCAATCATCTTCCGTAATAATGACTTCCTGCGCCACATCCACGAGACGCCGCGTCAGGTAACCGGCATCGGCGGTCTTAAGCGCCGTATCCGCCAACCCTTTGCGCGCGCCGTGGGTCGAAATAAAATATTCGAGCACCGTCAGGCCCTCGCGGAAACTGGCCGTGATCGGGTTTTCGATGATCTCGCCCGAAGGCTTGGCCATCAGACCGCGCATCCCTGCCAGCTGCCTGACCTGCAGACGGGAACCACGCGCTCCGGAATCCGCCATCATAAAGATCGGGTTAAAAGCATCCATCTTCTTAAAAACCAGATCCGAGACCCTGTCCGTCGTGTGCGTCCAGATATCGATGACCTTGTTGTACCGCTCGCCGTTGGTGATGATACCTTTGCGATACTGATCTTCGACCTTCGCAACTTCTTTTTTGGCCTCCGCGATGTATTCCTTCTTCTCTTCCGGAATTTCCAGGTCGTCGATCGAAATGGAAATGCCGCCAAGCGTTCCGGATTCAAAACCCAGCGATTTCAATTTATCCAAAAGTTTGATCGTCGTGTCGTGGCCGAAACGTTTATAGCAGGCCGTAACGATCTGACCGACGTTCTTCTTATTTAATTCCATGTTGACAAAGCCAAACCCTTGCGGGAGACGCTCATTGAAAATGACGCGGCCGATCGTCGTCTCCACAAGAGCCCTTTCTCCGCTATAGACGCCGGTCGGGACGCTGTACTGATCAGAAATCCTCACCTTGATCTTGGCATGCAACTCGATGGTGCCGTCATCATAGGCAGACAAGGCTTCGACGGCATCGGACATGATCATGCCCTCGCCCTTGGCTTTAGGTTTCATCTTAGTCAGATAGCATAAACCCAGAATGATGTCTTGGGTCGGCGTCGTGATCGGCCGCCCATCGGCGGGAGAAAAAATATTGTTGATGGAAAGCATGAGAAGGCGCGCTTCCATCTGGGCCTCCAAAGACAAGGGCACATGGACGGCCATCTGGTCGCCGTCAAAGTCCGCGTTAAAGGCCGTGCAGACCAAAGGATGGATCCTGATGGCCTTGCCTTCAATGAGAACGGGCTCAAAAGCCTGAACGGAAAGACGGTGCAGGGTCGGCGCGCGGTTCAAAAGAACGGGGTGATCCTGGATAACTTCGTCAAGAATATCCCAAACTTCGATCTTGGCGCGCTCCACCATCCTCTTGGCGCCTTTGATCGTATGGACAAACCCGCGTTCACGCAATTTTTTAATAATAAAAGGCTCAAACAACTCCAGGGCCATGCGCTTGGGCAGGCCGCACTGATGCAAACTGAGCTCCGGACCCACCACGATGACGGAACGGCCAGAATAATCCACGCGCTTACCCAAAAGGTTCTGGCGGAAACGCCCCTGCTTGCCTTTCAGCATATCCGAAAGAGACTTCAAGGGCCTGTTATTCGAACCCAAGACCGGGCGCCCATGGCGGCCGTTATCGAGAAGGGCATCCACCGCCTCCTGAAGCATACGCTTTTCATTGCGGATGATGATCTCGGGGGCATTAAGATCCAGAAGTTTTTTTAACCGGTTGTTGCGATTGATCACGCGCCGGTAGAGATCGTTCAGATCGGACGTTGCAAAGCGTCCGCCGTCCAGCGGAACCAAGGGCCTCAAATCCGGAGGAATGACAGGAAGGACTTCCAGCACCATCCATTCCGGCTTATTGGCGGACTTTTTAAAATCCTCGACGATTTTGAGCGTCTTTAAAATCTTACGGGCCGTCGTGCCTTCCTTGGAAGTCTCCAACTGCTTATGGAGCCTCTTGGAGAAAGAATCCAGGTCGATCTCCCGAAGAAGTTCGAGAACCGCCTCGGCGCCGATCTTGGCGCGGAACGCCGTGCCGTATTTTTCCTGAAGCTCCTGATAACGGTCTTCCGTCAAAAGCTCGCTCTTCTTCAGGCCCGTATCGCCCGGGTCGATAACGATATATTCCTCATAGTAAATGATTTTCTCCAGGTCCCGCAGGCCGATATCCAAAAGAGCTGAAATTCTCGACGGGACTGCTTTGAAAAACCAGATATGCGTAACGGGAGCTGCCAATTCGATGTGCCCCATGCGGTCGCGGCGCACGTTAGAACGCACCACTTCCACACCGCAGCGGTCGCAAACAATATTCCTGAATTTGTTGCCCTTGTATTTTCCGCAGTTACACTCCCAGTCCTTGACGGGCCCGAAAATCTTCTCGCAGAACAGGCCGTCCTTTTCAGGCTTGAGCGTACGGTAGTTGATCGTCTCAGCCTTCTTGACCTCGCCCTTCGACCAAGACCGGATCGTTGTAGACGAGGCAACCTTGATGGAGATCGAGTCAAACTGAGAAATTTCTTCGCTTGGATTCTTCGGATTGGGATCTTTTCTCATTTTTGTCTTTCCATTTTGACATCAAGCCCCAGACCCTGCAGCTCTTTGATCAACACATTGAAGGACTCAGGCGTACCGGGAGCCAAACGTTGTTCGCCTTTGACGATCGCTTCGTAAATTCTCGTGCGGCCGGCCACATCATCGCTTTTAACCGTCAGCATTTCCTGTAAACTGAAGGCCGCGCCGTACGCCTCCAAGGCCCAAACTTCCATCTCTCCAAACCTCTGGCCGCCGAACTGAGCCTTCCCGCCCAGGGGCTGCTGTGTCACGAGAGAATAGGGGCCGATGGAACGCGCGTGGATCTTCTCGTCGACAAGATGGATAAGCTTCATCATATAGATATAGCCCACCGTGACCTTCTGATCGAATTTCTTTCCCGTAAAACCGTCGTAGACGTCGACCTTCCCGTCTTCCGGCAAGCCCGCCTTGCGCAACATCTCCTTGACTTCGATTTCCGAGGCCCCGTCAAAAACAGGTGTCGCCACATGCAGACCCAGTAACTTCGCCGCCCATCCCAGATGGGTCTCAAGGATCTGTCCGACGTTCATACGCGACGGCACGCCCAGAGGATTAAGCACCAATTCCACCGGCGTCCCGTCAGCCAGAAACGGCATATCTTCTTCGGGAAGGATCTTGGCGATGACGCCCTTGTTGCCGTGACGGCCGGCCATCTTATCGCCGACGGCAAGCCGGCGTTTTGTGGCCACATAAACAACGACCTTTTTCAAAACACCGGGCGCCAATTCATCGCCTCTCTTGATCTTTTCAATCTCCTGCTCCTCTTCCTGGGCAAGTTCCTTGATCTGCTCGTCAAAGAATTTAGAAACGTGCTTGGCCTCCTCGTTGTCCTCGAGGTCGGCGGTGAGCGCTTTGGCCTTGGAAACACCCAAAAGAGACGCCAGTTTATTAATCTTTTCTTCCTGAATATATTCGATTTCCTGAACGTAATAGGCCTTGATCTCTTTGATCTGGCTCAGTTCTTTTTTCTTGTCTTCTTTGGACTTACGCCCCCGCTCTTTCCTCTGAAAGATCTGAACGTCGATGATGACACCTTCGATCCCCGGAGGAACGGTCAAGGACGTATCGCGCACATCGCCGGCCTTTTCACCGAAGATCGCACGCAGCAATCTTTCTTCGGGGGACAATTCCGATTCCGTCTTCGGCGTCACTTTGCCGACGAGAATGTCCCCGGCGTCCACTTCAGCCCCGATGCGGATGATTCCGTTTTCATCGAGATTACGCAGGGCCTCTTCGGAAACATTCGGGATGTCCCGGGTAATCTCCTCATTGCCCAGGCGCGTCTCGCGGGCTTCCAGTTCAAATTCCTCCACATGGATCGACGTATAAGCGTCTTCCCTGACAAGCTTTTCGCTCACCAGGATCGCGTCCTCAAAGTTAAACCCGCGCCACGGCATAAAAGCCGCCAGGAGATTCTTGCCCAGGGCCAATTCGCCGTCCTTTGTCCCGATGCCGTCGGCGATCACATCGCCCTTCTTGACCTTCTGGCCAAGCTTGACAATCGGTTTCTGGTTCACGCAGGTATTCGCGTTGGAACGCTTGAATTTCCTCAATTCATAAACTTTATCATTGACCGTGACAAGATTGGCATCGACCGCCTTGACCGTCCCGTCTTCCTCGGCGAGAACGACGGCACCGGAGTCAATCGCGGCCTTCATCTCCATATCGGTCCCAACCAAGGGCCGTTCCGTGATCATCAGCGGCACAGCCTGACGCTGCATGTTGGAACCCATCAACGCGCGGTTGGCGTCATCATGTTCCAAAAACGGGATCAGGGACGCCGCCAAAGACACCAACTGCTTGGGCGAAACGTCCATATAATCGACCTTTTTGGGGGACAGTTTCGGAAAATCGCCTTTCAAACGGCAGGTAACATCCTTCTCCTGAAAATACCCTTCTTCATCCAAGGGGCTGTTCGCCTGGGCGATGGATTTTGTCAGCTCAAGGTCCGCCGTTGTATAGTCGATCCTTTTGGTCACACGGCCTTCTTCAACCTTACGATAAGGCGTCTCCAGATACCCCAGCTCATTGACGCGGGCATAGGTCGTTAACGACGCGATGAGACCGATGTTCGGGCCTTCCGGCGTCTCAATAGGACAAATGCGGCCGTAATGGGACTGGTGAATATCACGTACTTCAAACCCCGCCCTCTCACGCGACAATCCTCCGGGGCCCAGCGCGCTCAAGCGTCTCTTGTGGGTCAACTCCGCCAAGGGATTCACCTGGTCCATGAATTGGGACAGCTGGCTCCGGGCGAAGAAATCGCGGATCTGGCTGGAAAAAAGCTTCGAATTGATCAAATGGTAGATCATCACGGCATCGGCGTCGGTCAGGATCGCCAGGCGTTCCCGGATAGATCTCTCGAGACGCGCCAGACCGATCCTGGCCTGGTTCTGGATCAACTCGCCGACGGACTTAATGCGGCGGTTTCCCAGGTGATCGATATCGTCGATCTCGCCCTCGCCTTTCTTCAGGGCCACCAGGTACTGGATGACTTTGATCACCGTTTCGGCATCCAGAATGCGCTTGTCAAGGGACACCTGCATGTTGAGCTTGCGGTTTAAGATAAATCGTCCGGCACGCGCGATATCATATCTTTTCGGATCAAAGAAAAGACGATAAAAAAGATCTTCGGCCGCCTCCAGCGTCACAGGTTCCGTCGGACGCATCTTGCGGTAAAAATCGATCAGGGCCTCTTCTTTGTTCTTGGTAAAATCTTTTTTGAGGGTATTGGCGACTTCGGGGATCTCGGTGCCGAACGCTTTCGTAATCTCTTCGTCACCCGAAAATCCCATGATACGCAGGATCTGGGTCGCCGGAAAACTGCGGCGGCGGTCCACATAAGCCAGGACCACTTCATTCAAATCGTACTTGAATTCGAGCCACGCGCCCCGGTACGGAATGATGCGCCCATAAAAGATCTTTTTTCCCGTCGGGTGCTGCTCATCTTCAAAACAGACGCCCGGAGAACGCTGGAGCTGACTGACGATCACGCGTTCATCGCCGTTGATGATGAAACTCGCCGTCGGCGTCATCAGGGGCAATTCCCCGAAATAAACTTCCTGGATCTTAACATCGTTGGGCGTGATCAGGCGCAGGTTGGCGCGCAAGGGCGAAGCAAACGTCATCCCCCTGCGGCGGCACTCTTCAACGCCGTACTTGGGTTTGCCCAGGGTATAGCTGACAAACTCCAGACGAAACCGCTTATCGAAGCTTTCGATAGGAAATACTTCCTGGAAGGCTTCCTGCAACCCCAGGGGCTTACGCTCTTCGGGTCTCAGGTCGCGCTGCAGGAACTCCTCGTACGACAGCAACTGGAGGTCCAGCAGGTGCGGCATGGGATAGACTTCTTTTAGCTTGGCAAAACTTTTTCGTTTGCTCATTCAAGTCCCCGCATTCAACGGCTTTTAAAGGATTTGGCTTTTATTACTTCAATTCCACCGTCGCGCCGGCGGCTTCAAGTTTCTTTTTGAGCTCATCAGCTTCGGCCTTAGGAACGCTCTCCTTCACAGGCTTCGGCGCACCATCCACCAGGTCCTTGGCTTCTTTCAAGCCGAGACTGGTGATCGCGCGGACTTCCTTGATAACGGAAATCTTGTTGGCGCCTGCACTGGTAAGCATCACCGTAAACACCGTCTTCTCTTCCACCGCGGCCGCAGCGCCTGCGCCTGCTCCCGGGGCTCCGGCAGCCACCGCCATCATGGGCGCCTGGGCCGTCACGCCGAACTTCTCCTCGATGGCCTTGACCAGATCGCTCAGTTCAAGGACGGTCATCGTTTCAATTTCCTTGATCATGTCTTCGATTTTTGCCATTTGACTCCTCCTTAATTTACTTATTGATGTTCTATCTGCAAACGAATCCCCTGTCTGCGGCGATAACCACCCAGACGAAGGATCTTCTTATCCTTTTTTATCCCGAACGGCGTTGAGCGCGTAGGCCAGCTTCGTGATGATCTGATTCAAGCTCATCGCCAATTTACTGATGGGAGCGTTCAAGGCAGACGCTACGTGTTGATATAACCCTTGCCTGGAGGGGAGTTTGGAAATGAATTGGAGGTCGTTCTTGGACAGGACGCGGTCGGACATAAACCCTCCGCAAAGCTTCAGGGCTTCATGTTCCTTGGCAAAACTGACCAGGACCCTCGAGGTCGCTATCGGGTCCTCTTTCACAAACACCATGGCCGTCGGGCCATCGACAAACGTCAGGACGTCGCCCGGCTTTCCGGCTTCTTCGAATATCTTGCGCATAAAAGAATTCTTTGCAACCAGGATGCTGGCGCCCACCGTCTTAAGGTTTTTTCTGAGCTGCGTCATCTCCGCAGACGTCATCTTGTGATAATTCAAAAGGAAGACATCCTGCGAATGGGTCAAACGCCGCTTGATATCCAGTGAAACCAGGTTCCTGTAAATTTCCCCGATTTTTTGGGTCATGACATTCATGCGCTGATCCTGACTCCCGGCCCCATGCTTGTCGAAAGGGACATCGACTTGACAAATTCCCCTTTGACCGATGCGGGCCTGGCATTCTTAACGCTCTCTATTAAGGTAAAGGCGTTTTCATACAGCTGGTCTTCGTTGAAGGACATCTTTCCGACAGCCACATGGATACCGCCTTGTTTATCGATCTTGAATTCGACTTTGCCGGCCTTGAGCTCGCGGATGGCCTGGCCGACATTGGGCGTCACTGTTCCGGTCTTGGGGCTGGGCATAAGGCCCCGCGGCCCAAGCACTTTGCCGAGCTTGCTCAAATCCCTCATCATATCCGGCGTCGCGACAACGCTGTCAAAATCCATCCATCCGCCGGCCACCTTATCAATCAACTCCTGGGCGCCGATAAAATCCGCTCCGGCTTCCTGGGCCTGCTTTTCAGCTTCTCCTCTGCAAAAGACGGCCACGCGGATCTTCTTACCGGTCCCGTGCGGTAAAACAACGGTCCCGCGCACCATATGGTCTGATTTCTTGGTATCGACACGCAGATGAAAACAAATTTCCAGACTCTCGTCGAATTTCGGCCGGGGAACGGCTTTCAATACTGCGATCGCGTCTTTAAGAGAATACGCTTTGGAACGATCTACCAGCTTGACGCCGGCGTCATATCTTTTGCTGTGCTTCTTGGCCATGGTTCACTCCACCACATCGATGCCCATGCTGCGGGCTGTACCTGCGACTGTTTTCTTAGCCACCTCAAGATCCACTGTATTCAAATCCGCCAGTTTCTGTTTGGCGATCTCTTCGACCTGCTTCATGGTCACGGTACCGATCTTTTCTTTACCGGCTATCCCGGAGGCCTTGGCAAGATTGGCCGCACGCTTGATCAGGACCGAACACGGAGGGGTTTTAATGATGAAATCGAACTTCTTGTCTTCATAAACGGAAATCACAACGGGAAGGATAATGCCGTCCCTGTCCTTGGTCTGTTCGTTAAAAGACTTGCAGAACTGCATGATATTGACACCATGCTGGCCCAGGGCCGGGCCGACGGGAGGCGCAGGATTTGCCTGTCCTGCCGGAACGTGCAACTTGATCTGTGCAACGACTTTTTTTGCCATATTCAATGAGCGCCCCATTTATGGAGTATCTACGAACATAAATGGGTGCGCGAATTTAACCCAGCACCAATTTTTGAAAACCGGCCTGAGTCCTTGTTACGGTTTGACTTTTTTAATCCCGAACCTCTCGATGCGACACACGATGAAAATTGGCGCTGGTATATCGCTTGCGTCGCTACGCTTCCGCAAGCGATGTTTCCTCTACACCTTCTCTACTTGCCAGAATTCCAATTCTACCGGCGTCGAGCGGCCGAAGATGGAAACGCTCACTTTGATCTTTTGTTTTTCAGGATTCACTTCTTCGATCGAACCGTTGAAATTCAAGAATGGCCCTTCAATGATCCGGACGGCTTCTCCCTTTTCGAAATGCACCTTCGGAGACGGCTTGGCCTGGGTCTCCACCGTCCTCTTCATGATGTTGTCCACCTCTTCGGCGGTCAAACTCGACGGCTGCCTCCCCATCCCGATGAAACCCGTGGCCCCCGGCGTCGTACGCACGAGCAGCCATGTATTCTCATTCAACTCCATCTCGACCAAGAGATACCCCGGAAAGAACTTCCTCTGGCTGATCTTCTTCTTGCCGGAACGGACTTCGGAGACCTGCTCTGTCGGAATCAGGACGCGCCCCATCTGGTCTTTGAGGCCGCTGGAGGCAATGCGCCCCTCCAGACTCTTCCTGACCTTGTCTTCCGATCCGGTCTGCGTATGGACAACATACCACTTTTTCATCCCGATCAGGCCCCCCGAAAAAACGAATATTTTCCCATCAAAGTTCTCTTCACAACAGCCTGGCTTTGGTCAGCCGAAAAACGTTGATCGCAAGGTCTAACGGGATTCATTGGAGAATTATCGAAACGGTCTTCGAGAGGACAAAATCGAGCGCACCGATATAAGCCGTCAAAATCGTCGTGACAATAAGAACAATCCAGGTGGCGCCAATCAAGTCCTGACGGCTTGGCCAGGCCACCTTGAGCATTTCTGCTTTGACCTCTCTGAAAAAAACGGGAATCTTTGCGAAGAAACCGAACACGTTAACCATCATCACTCAAATCCTGGCAGGAGCGGCAGGAATCGAACCTGCAGTTCCGGTTTTGGAGACCGGTGGTTTACCACTAACCGACGCTCCTAACCTTATCCTGCCCGAAAATCCTTTCTTGGAAAATAAAGCGTTATTTAACTTCTTTGTGGACTTCGTGTTTGCGGCATTGGGAACAGAACTTATTCAGCTCGAGCCTCTCGGTGTGTTTCTTTTTATTTTTCGTCGAGGCGTAGAGCCTGTTCTTACAAACCGGGCATTCAAAAAGAATATGTTCTCTCATGTCTTTGATTGATTTTCAAGCCCCCGACCGGAATTGAACCGGTGACCCCGTCCTTACCAAGGACGTGCTCTACCTACTGAGCTACAGGGGCATTGGTAAAGCAATAAGTGTATTAAAATTAAGGGATTCTGTCAAGGATTATTTTTAAAAAAATGAAATAAAGCCTGAATCCATGGGCATAACGAACATGGATTCATGGCTGAATCTGACCTCAAGCGCCCATTTTACATAACACGAGTGCCGGGTTGCAATTCCGGCTCATAACCTTGCGTCGCCCCAAACACTCCGTAAGTTATGCCGTCAGCGACACCCCGCCAAAAAAACTAAAACCCGGGGCCCCTTTTTCCCCATAACAACCCCGCCGGTCATTCCAGGGACCGTTGTCCCGCGGGATTCCCTCCCAAAGGCCGCCTGCATCCATCCCCGGCCTATCCCGCTCCATCATCTTTTGTGTGAGCGGGATCCCGCAAAGCGCAAAAAAACCTGAGGAATCCTGCGCGCCGATTAAAAATAAGTAAGAAACTTGATCCAGAAACTTGGGATACGGCAAAAGACGGCCAGCGGCTTACCCCTCGTATCAGGAGGCTGCGGCCCCGCAAAAACAGCCTTGTAACCCGCCTCTTCCAGAAGAGGCGATGTCTCCTGAAAACCCTGATACAGCGGCAGCGAAAAAAAAGGGCAATCCTCTCCCAGGATATCTTCGATCAGGCGTTTCGATTCAAAAATACTTGGCCTCGCCTCTTCGCGGTCCAGCGCCTTACGGTAGTGGCCAAGGGCGACAAGCCGTCTGTGCTGCTCGTAATATTCCCATAAACGCTCTCTCCACCTTTTCTTTTTAAAGAAAAGAAAACCGCCGTTCTGTTTGACGAACTCATTCATCAGGATATCTATCTTGCGGTCGGGAAAATACACGTTGGGCGCCAAAGGGGCCCAGGCACGTTCGTAGACGGGGACACCCCAGATCGAATCCACCGACGGCATCCCGCCTTCGAACCACTCGTCGAAATAGACAGGCATTTCATAGACGCCGGGATGCTGAAAATCAATGATGCGCGATCCGACGGCAACGATCTGGTGCCGGAGACTATGGGAAAAAATATCAACCAGCCCGCTCGCACGCATCTGACGCAGTTCCCTCCAGGTCAGATACGGCTGCTTCCGGTGGCTGACGTAGAGGTTTTCCCAGGACACGCGGCCCTTCCAAAAATCTTCAAGATTTGGATATTCTTCCTCGGAGTCGCTGATCCTCGACGGGATGACAAAAATAGACGCATGCACCTTATATTTTTTCAGCAACGGAAAGATCACGCTCCAGCAATTACGGCGGCCGTCGTCAAACGTCAAAACGACGTCCCTGCCCGCCGGCGTTTTTTCATTCAGCCGCGCCAACAGGTCGCGCGCGCCAAGGATCCTGTATCTCTTATAAATGAGGAGCTCGACATATTCGCTGAAAACATCCGGCAAGCAATCATGAAAAGAAAAAATCCTGGGGCGGCGGGTCTCCAGCCAAAGCTTCAAGAGCACTTTTAACTTGTCGCTCAAAAGCATCATCGTATGTGCCAGCTCCGCACCAACCTGGAAAAATGGCTCACGATCTCAGGAGCAAGGCCGACTTCCCGGCCCTTCCTGGCGACGCGTTTGTTTCGAATCGCATCTTTGATCTTGTCCTCCGTAGCCGCCGACGCCGGAAAATCGAATACCGTCATCCCGCAACCAAGTTCGAACCCCTCATGGGTATCGCTTCCTGCAACCCAACTAAGACCCAGCCGGCGCACGGCACGGGCCGCCATCAAGTTTTCCCATCGCGGCAACGGAATATTATTTCTGGCGTTAAAAAGTTCAATAGCATCAAATTGCCGCAGGAGATCATCCGAGCGCACCAGATGCGGCCACTTAAAAGGATGGGCCAGGACCGCCAGACCTCCCTGCCCCCGGATCTCTTCAACGATCCGGCCGACATCCCGGCGTTCCCGGACCTCGCGCTTAAGAAACAACCCCAGGATGTCCCCGCAGGGCGCAGATATTTCCTGGCCGGCAATAATGGTAAGATCCGGCGCCAGGGCGCGAAAATCAGCGACACCGGCCATCGTATCATGGTCCGTAATCGCCAATCCGTCGATATGGTGGCGCCGGGCCAGTTCAATGATCTTCCGGGGTTCCAGAAAACAATCGAACGAATAGCGGGAATGCACATGAAAATCGATCGTCATCATGTTCTTGATGGGGTGCGATAAAAAACGGTTGTTAGATGCGGTCCCTGAACCAGGCGATGGTCGTCGGCAATCCTTCTTCCACGGCCACCCGGGGCTGCCATTTCAACAGCACCCTGGCGCGAGAAATATCAGGTTGGCGTTGTTTGGGGTCGTCTTTCGGCAAAGGTTTATAAACGATCTTGCTCTTGCTGTTTGTCATCGTTCTGATAAACACAATCAATTCCTTCAGGGTCATCTCGCGCGGATTGCCGAGATTCACGGGGTCATGGTAACGCGACCTGCTCAAGCGATAGATGCCTTCCACGAGGTCCGAGACGTAACAAAAAGAACGTGTCTGCATGCCGTTCCCGTAGATCGTCAACGGCTTATTTTTCAAGGCCTGCGCGATAAAATTCGGGATGGCCCGGCCGTCATCGATCCTCATCCGCGGCCCGTACGTATTGAAGATCCTGACAATCTTGGTATCCAGAAGATAAGCCCGGCGATAGGCCATCGTCAGGGCCTCGGAAAAACGCTTGGTCTCATCATAAACGCTCCGGGGGCCGATCGGATTAACATTCCCCCAGTATTCCTCGGTCTGCGGATGCACCAGCGGATCGCCGTATATCTCCGATGTCGATGCCATCAAAAAAACCGCTTTTTTTGCGCGCGCCAATTCCAGGGCATGATGAGTCCCCATGGACCCCACACGCATCGTCTCTAAAGGATAGCGATAATAATCGACAGGGCTTGCCGGTGAAGCAAAATGCAGGATCAAATGCACGCTACCGGCCACACGGAAAGGCCGAGATACATCCTGCTCGACCAAGACAAAATGCCTGTCGCGCTCCAGGGCAGCGACGTTGCTTTTTTTCCCGGTCAAAAAATTATCGAGGCAGATAACCCTGTGCCCCTTCTTGATAAAAAGGTCGCACAGATGAGACCCCAGAAAGCCCGCCCCGCCCGTAATGACGACTGTTTTCATTTGCTGGTCCTCCCGATGCAAACATAGGAAAAACCCATCGCCTCGAGCAGGGCCGGATCGAAGATATTCCGGCCATCGATGATGATGGGCTGTTTTAAAAGCTTCTTGATCCGCTTCAAATCCATCTCTTTGAATTCATTCCACTCGGTCACGATGATCAGGCAATCGCTGCCGCGGGCCGCCTCATAGACATCACGGCAAAACACTACATCCTTCAGGAGCCCCTTGGCTTTTTTGGTCGCCTGAGGATCGCAGGCGCGGATCCTGGCGCCGAGCTGCTGCAGCAGGGCGATAATATCAACCGAAGGGGCAAAGCGCATATCGTCCGTATTCGGCTTAAAAGACAACCCGCAGACGGCGATCGTCTTGTTTTTGATGTTCCAGAGGCGGTTCTCGATCTTTCTGACAAAAAGTTCTTTCTGGGACTCGTTGATCTTTTTGGCTTCCTTGAGCAATCCGAAATCATAGCCGAGTTTCTGGGAAATGCCGACAAACGCATCTAAATCCTTCGGCAGGCAGAAACCGCCGAAGCCGATCCCGGCGTCCAAAAACGTCCTCCCGATCCGGCCGTCCAGGCCCATGCCTTCGGCCACCCGCTCCACATCCGCCCCCGCTGCCTCGCAGACACGGGCCACGGCATTAATATAGGAAATCTTGAGGGCCAGAAAGGAATTGGAGGCGTGCTTGATAAGCTCCGCGGACTTGATGTCCGTGACGATCAGGGGCGCCGGGATGTCCGCATACAACTGACGCAGGATCTTTTCGGCTCTTGCGGATTCGACCCCTATCACGATCCTGTCGGGATGCAGGAAATCATGGATGGCCTGCCCTTCACGCAGGAACTCCGGGTTGGAAGCGACATCAAACGGCACGTTTTTGGCTTTGTTGGTTTCAATCGTATGCTGGACGCGCCGGCCCGTGTCTACGGGGACCGTCGATTTCTCGACGATCAACCGGTATGAATGCATCGATGTGGCGATCGCGCGGACGACGCTCTCGATCCCCGTCAAGTCCGCCTCCCCATTCTCTTTCGGAGGCGTACCGACAGCGATAAAAATCACGTCGCTGTTCTTCACGGCGGAAGAGATCTGTGTCGAAAAAGACAAACGGCCGTTCCGGGCGTGGCGCCGGACCATCTCCTCTAACCCCGGCTCATAAAACGGCACCTTAAACATCTTCAAGGCCCTCACCTTGGACGCGTCGTTATCCACGCAGACCACGCGGTGCTTGAGCTCGGCAAAACACGCCCCCGTTACCAATCCGACATACCCTGTTCCAATAATGGCAATCTTCATAAGGACCCCTGTTTGTCCACCCCTTACTCGCTGCGCGGAGGACTGAATGTCTTTTCGGCATTGAAACCGATATCCGGGAATGCCTTGATCTTGAAAGCCAGAAGGATGCTGACCCCTTCGGTTTCGCGTTGATTGATGATCAACTCCATCAACCAGCAATGCAGGTCGCGCGTAAGCCGGTATTCCTGTTCGACGAGGTCCCCCGTCCTGAATTCGAAACGTTCATAGACACTCACAGACCAGAAGGGGTTAATAGGATATTCCAGGCCGGCTGTCAGTTGGTTGCTTTCCCCGTGGGCCAACCGGTAGCCAAAGTGTGTCCGCAGCCTTCCGGTGTTGTTCCAAAACTCGGCGTTCAAAGTATTAAAATGCCCGTCTTTCACATCATACGCGGCATCGGAATCAAACTCACACCAGTCATAAGGCCTGAACTCCAGGTCATACTCAAGGGTCCGCAGGCCCTTTCCCAGCGTGCTGTTGCGCTCGAAATTATAGTCTGCCGACAAGAGAAAACGGAGAAAGTCGACATCCAAGCCGTTGCGCTTTATCTGCAGCTTATTTTCGAGGCCCACGGTGGCCTGGTTGAGGTGATCCAGGCCGTCGAGGGAATCCATCTGCTGGATCTTGGACGCGCTGACTGACGGATCGTGCTGATAACGATACTGGACGGTCGGCGTGATGACATGCCTGAACTTTTGAATATTCAGCTTTAAAAAATCGATATTGACGTCGTAGACCCGATAAAGCTTCGTACTGACATCGATCCCGGAAAAGAACATGCTGCGCATCAGGCTTTTTTTGCCCTCGACGCCGCGGCTATAGTATGTGTCCTGGTGGCCGACATAAGGGCTGAAATCCAGGCCCAGGCCGCGGAAGAGATACGTGACCTGGTTGACCGTATCGACGCGCATCGTTTCGCTGTCCTGTGTCGTATTGGCCGTCGTGTCCGACAAAAAGGCCGAACTGGTCGTATTCTTGTAATAAAGGTTGGTGTTCCCGATCTTCTGGTTGATGGTTTCCAGTTTTAATTCCGGGATCTTCTGCAGGACGGTTTCAAAGGCATTCACGCGCGGCTGCCCGAAAAAACTCAATGTCGCGCCGGGGAAGACGTGGGAATATAAAAAGAAGCTGGCCGGCTGGGTCTCGCGTTCATACTCTCTGTAGAAATAATCTTTGCGGAAGTTTACGTCCGAAGCCCGAAAATATTCCAGGATCGCCTGGTCGACATCCGTGATCTGCCATCGATGCCTGACCTCGATACGGGAACGTTCCTGGGTCCGCCTCCGGTCCTCGGGGATATCCTTATTCGTATCCCGTTCGTCAATACGGTAGTACTTGACATTACCTTCACCAAACAGCTTCGTATTATAATTCAGGTCGATACCTTCCGCCCATCCCTTCTCCTGATACCAGTCGAAATGCAAGACGCCCCTGGCATTCGGGTTGAGATAATATCTCCAGGAACCAAAAAG
>JAQUOM010000029.1 GCA_028717105.1 Candidatus Omnitrophota bacterium | reverse complement strand
CCGCGTGGGCGCGTGGATTGAAACCTATAAATTTAAGAAACTTCGCCATATAGTCGCGTCGCGCCCCGCGTGGGCGCGTGGATTGAAACCCTTCCGCTGGATGTGGCTTCTTTTGAGGCAGAGTCGCGCCCCGCGTGGGCGCGTGGATTGAAACTTAAGCCAAAACGTGCGAGCCACGGCGATATAAGTCGCGCCCCGCGTGGGCGCGTGGATTGAAACCTTTCCCCATGTCCATCCATCGGGACGGACGACGTCGCGCCCCGCGTGGGCGCGTGGATTGAAACTATTTGCAAAAACCCTTCGAATAACCCGGAGGGTTTTTTGCTATAATATCTCTATGAATAAGTTTTTGCCAGTCAATAAAGAAGACATGAAAGCGCGCGGCTGGTCTGCCTGCGATATTATTTTTGTCACGGGTGATGCGTATTGCGACCATCCGAGTTTCGGCGTCGCTCTCCTGGGAAGGCTTTTGGAATCTCTGGGCTACAGGGTCGGCGTGATCGCGCAGCCGGACTGGAAGAAGGATGATGATTTTCTTAAGCTGGGCAGGCCGGAGCTTTTTTTCGGGGTGACGGCGGGTAACCTGGATTCCATGCTCGCGCTTTATACGTCGGGAATGAGCCTGCGCAAAGAGGATAGATATTCGCCCGGCGGGGCCAGAGGCTTGCGGCCTAAATTGCCGACCATTGTCTACACCCAAAAACTGCGCCAGCTTTTCAGCGGCGTTCCTGTCGTCATCGGCGGCCTGGAAGCTTCCTTGAGGCGCCTCGCCTATTATGACTTTTGGACGGATGCGGTGAGGCGTTCCATCCTTTTTGACGCCAAGGCCGATATGCTTGTTTACGGGATGGGGGAGCGTCCGGTGGCTGAGATCGCCTCCCGGCTCAAAGCCCAAGAAACGATCGAGCGGATGGACGATATCCGCGGCACGGTGATCGCCCGCAAGACTTGCGATGGTTTCGATCATCCGGTCATCCTGCCGTCATTTGAAGATGTGCGGTCCGACAAAAGGAAGTTTCTGGAGGCCTTTAATCTCTACAGCAAAGAATCCAACCCTTTTACGGCGCGTGTTGTCGCCCAGCAGACGGATACCCGTTTTTGTATCCAATTGCCGCCGGCCCTGCCTTTGACGCAAAAGGAGATGGACGGGCTTTATGGCCTGTCGTTCAGCCGGCGCTGTCACCCCGGCTACCTGCGCTATGGCGGCGTACCGGCCTTAAAGACCGTCGAGACATCCATCGTCAGCCACCGGGGCTGCGCGGCCGGATGTTCTTTTTGTTCGTTGTCTTTGCATCAGGGCCGCGTTGTTCAGAGCCGAAGCCGGACGTCCATCGTCTGGGAGGCGAAGGCCATCGCCGGCCAGAAAGATTTTAAGGGGGTCATTTCCGACGTCGGAGGGCCGACGGCGAATATGTACACGTTGACGTGCAAGCTGGAACACCGTTGTTCCCGTGGGGATTGTCTCTGGCCGGAACTCTGTGTGAACCTCAAGATCGATTTTCAGGAACAGATCAATATGCTGGCGTCGGTCAGAAAGGTCCCCGGGGTCAAGCGGGTCAATATCCAGAGCGGGGTGCGTTTTGATCTTTTGCTTCTGCCCGAGGCCCTGGCCTATTTCGAGAATTTATGCCGATACCACGTCAGCGGCCAATTGAAGATCGCTCCGGAGCACGTTTCGGATCCTGTCCTGCGCCTTATGCGCAAGCCGGCTTTTAAAAAATACCGCCAGTTTATGGATTTTTTTCGCAAGACAAATGAAAAGCTTGGGAAGGGCCAATACCTGGCGCAGTATTTTATCACGGCCCATCCCGGGTGCGGCCCGCGGGAGGCCCGAGAGTTGGCAGCCTATACCCGCAAGATGGGTTATACCCCCGAGCAGATACAGGATTTTATTCCTTTGCCCATGACGCGGTCTTCCTGCATGTATTACACGGGCCAGGACCCTGATACAGGCAAACCCCTTTATGTCGCCCGTTCCAGGCGCGAAAGGCTGGAACAAAGGCGGATGGTTCAAGGGCGTGTTTCTGCGACCCCGTGATGCCTTGCGGTCTTGCTGTTTAGAACATTGAGACCTTAAGACTGCGGATCACAGCGACACCGGGCAACGGTAACGGTCACGCAGTTAGCTTGGGCTATGTCGTTCGGTAACACCATGATCCAGCAACCACTCGGACTTCGTAACCCTAACCCAAATCCGGATGAGCACAAGATAGGCATTTGATTAAAGTCCGGCATCGATCGGCTATAGAAGCCGGGACCGATGTTTCTTGACTAAATTCAGCCTTCCTCTATAATCTAAAGAGCATGCAAAAAATTTCCCTGATTCAGCTCAAAAAAGGAACAAAAGCCAGGATCGTGGAGCTTGCCGGCGGCAAACAGGTGGCGCACAGGCTTTCCATGCTGGGCCTGCGGCTTGGCGCGCATGTGGTTAGATTGAGCACCTTCGCGCTTCGCGGCCCGGTGGCCGTGCGGGTCGGGCACACAACCCTGGCTCTGGGCCACGGCATGGCAGAAAAAGTGATCGTTGAGATCGTCTCCGAACCAGCCTCGAAGTCGTCTTCCGCTTTCGTATGAGACCACGGACTTGAAGGCCGCGGAGTTTCATAAAAACATCGCATGAAAAAGATCATCCTTATCGGGAATCCCAATGTCGGTAAAAGCGTTGTCTTCGCGCGTCTCACGGGCGTGCGCGTGATCGCGTCCAATTATCCCGGCACGACGGTGGAATATCGCAAGGGGATCATGAGCGTCGGCGAAGAGACCTATGAGGTCATCGATATGCCGGGCACCTACAGCCTGGAGCCGACATCGAAGGCTGAAGAAGTGACGTGTGCGTTCCTTGATGATGTCTGCTGCAAGGAGAAGGATTGTTTTATCCTCAACATCATCGACGCGACGAATCTGGAGCGCAATCTGCATTTGACCCTGGACTTGATCGATAAGGGGTATCCTGTCGTCGTGGTCCTCAATATGTGCGATGACATCAAGCATCGGGGGATCGATATCGACGTTCCCAAGCTCGAGGAGCTCCTGGGCATTCCGGTCATTTCGACCTGCGCCGTGACGGGGGTCGGGATCAAGGTCTTAAAAGAGCGGCTCTTCCAGGGCGCGCCCCGGGAGCCCCGGCAGAGGACTCATGAAGAGCTCTGGCTGGCTGTCGGTATCATCGTCAGCCAGGTCCAGCATTTGACGCACAGGCATCATACGCTGCGTGAACTCTTGGAGGATATTTCGATCCGGCCTTTTACCGGCCTCTTGGTAGGGGCGGGCGTCATTTATGCCGTTTTCAAGAGCGTGCGGTTTATCGGCGAAAGCCTGATTCAGTATGTTTTCGACCCGGTCTTCAACAATATCTATGCGCCGTTGCTGATGAAATTGAGCGCGATACTGCAGCCAGGGACGTTTGGCCATCACATCCTGATCGGCGAGCTGATCGACGGCAAGATCGATTTCAAAAATTCCATCGGTATTCTGACCACGGCGCCTTATGTAGAATTTGACATGGTCTTGCCGTATATCATCGCGTTTTATTTTGTCTTAGGGATATTAGAGGATGTGGGTTATTTGCCGCGTTTTGCGATCCTCCTGGATGCCCTGATGCACCGGGTCGGCCTCCATGGATTTGCGATCATCCCTGTTCTTTTGGGTTTCGGCTGCAATGTTCCGGGCATCATGGCGACGCGCGTTTTGGAAAGCAGGAGGGAGCGTTTTATCGCCTCGACGTTGATTTCCATCGCCGTGCCGTGCGCCGCCCTCCAGGCCATGATCATTAACCTCTTGGGGCCGTGGGGGTTTTGGCCCCTGGCCGTCGTCTTTGCGGCGCTCTTCTTCGCCTGGGTCGTTATCGGCTTCGTCCTCAACAAGGTGATGAAAGGCTATAGCCCCGAACTTGTCCTTGAGATCCCGCATTACCGGTTTCCGCCGCTGCCCATCGTTTTCACCAAACTCTGGCTGAGGGTCAAGGAGTTTATTATCGACGCGCTTCCTTTTGTCATCCTTGGCGTCCTCGTCGTCAACCTCCTGCAGTATTTCCGTATCTTTGACGCGGCGAGCGCCATTTTTGCCCCCGTGACGCGCACGATCCTTGGGCTTCCCGAAACGGCGGCTTTTCCGCTTTTGATCGGCTTCCTGCGCAAGGACATTGCTGCGGGGCTGCTCATCCCCTTGTCGCTGGATTTAAAACAGACGATCATCGCCTGCGTTGTCTTGTCGATGTCGTTCCCCTGCATCGCAACATTCATCATTTTCCTGAAAGAATTGGGCTTGAAATATCTTCTTGCGGCGACCGGAATCATGGTCGCGGCAACCCTGGTCATCGGGGGCATGCTTAATCTTATGCTCTAGGCAAAGGTCTCAACGTCTCAAGGTTCCAAATCTCACGTTAAAAGCTTTTGCGTGGGGCGTTGAGACAAGGCGGGATTTCATGGATAAAATCAAGGCGATCTCATTAATTTCCGGCGGTTTGGATAGCACCCTTGCGACGAAGGTCGTGTTGGACCAGGGCGTGGATGTCATGGCAGCCAATTTTGTGTCGCCTTTTTGCCGGTGCGACCACGGCGGTTCCCGCGCGCATCAGGAAGCGGGTGGCCAAGGGGAGTCCAGGGGATGCCGCCACGAAGCCAAATTCGTATCCGAACAATTAGGGATCCCTCTTCGGATCGTCAATGTTACGAAAGATTTTCTGGAGGTTCTGAAGTCTCCCAAACACGGTTATGGCTCGAACATCAATCCATGTATCGATTGCCGGATCCTTATGTTGAAAAAAGCCCGGGAGCTGATGGAAGAGCTGGGGGCAAAGTTTTTGATCACGGGGGAAGTTTTGGGCCAGCGCCCGATGTCGCAGCGCCGTGACGCGATGCATATCATCGAACGGGAGGCGGGTGTTAAGGGCATCGTCTTGCGGCCTTTATCGGCCAGGCTGCTTGAGCCGACCATCCCTGAAACAGAAGGATGGGTGGACCGTGAAAAGCTTTTGAGCATTAGCGGCCGCGGCCGCAAACCCCAAATGGAACTGGCTCAAAGATATGACATTAAAGATTATCCGTGTCCGGCCGGCGGATGCCTGTTGACGGACCCGGCCTTTTCGCGCCGCATCCGTGACTTGATCGATCACGACGAGCTCGTGATGGAAGATATCCAGTTGTTGAATCACGGCAGGTTTTTCAGGCTCTCCGATAAAGCCAAACTGGTTGTCGGAAAGAACCAGCACGAAAATGAAATACTGGAATCCCTGTCGGCGGCCGGCGACTACCTGTTTTATCCGGCCGGCGACGCCGCCGGTGCTTCGGGGCTGGGGCGCGGGGATTTTTCTCAAGACGGCTTGCTGCGCCTGGCGGCCGGCATCACGGCCAGGTATTTCGACGCGGCAAAAATATCCCAACAGGTCGCGGTCAGCGTCAAACACGGCCCTGATGTGCAAACATTGACGCTTGCGCCTCTCTCTGACGAAGCGACGAAGCATTATTTAGTTTAACGTGAGCATGTTTTGAGGATATTAACCCGTTTATCCGTTGACCCGCAGACCCGTTTACTCTGATCTATGTTTACCGCGTGTCCCGGCAGACAAAAAGATATCAAGGTGCGTTATCTGAAGTGTCCGTCCTGCGGCGCGGAAGTCGAATTTTTTTCCGATGAGCCGAAACGCAGGTGTCCGTCCTGCAAAAAAGATGTCGTTTATTCTGAAAAAGACTCGTGCATCTACTGGTGCAAGGCAGCCAAAGATTGCCTGATGAGGTTCTGACATGGGATATTCCACGATCGCGGTCATCATTTTTATTCTGGCTTATGTCTTTTTCATCGTCTTTCCGGCCCGCAGGATGCCGGTGGCTATTGGCGGAGCGTTTCTTCTGGTTGCCACAGGGGTTTTGTCGCCGCAAGAGGCGGCGCAGGCGATCAACTGGAACGTCATGGGGATTTTCGTGGGGACATTGGCGGTTGCGGATGTCTTTATGGAGAGCCGCATGCCGGCCTATCTCGCCGAGGTCATCATCAACAAGGCCAAAAATACAGCCTGGGCCATTCTTTTGATCTGCGTCATGACGGGCGTCATCTCGGCCTTCGTCGAGAATGTCGCGACCGTCCTGATCGTGGCGCCTATCGCCATATCTCTGGCGAAGAAACTCAAGATCAATCCCGTCAACATGATGATCGGCATCGCCATTTCCAGCAATTTGCAGGGGACGGCTACGTTGATCGGCGATCCGCCCAGCATGCTGTTGGGCGGCTATGCCAAGATGAATTTCATGGATTTTTTTATTTACCACGGCCGGCCGAGCATCTTTTTCGCGGTGGAGCTCGGGGCCTTGGTATCGTTTTTTGTCCTTTATGCTTTTTTCCGTAACTTACGCCGGAAAGAAAGCCTTCAGCTGACCGAGAAAGTCCTGTCATTGTTTCCGACATTCCTCCTGGCGGGCCTGATCGTCCTTTTGGCGCTTTCGTCGTTTTTCGACACAGGTTTTTCTTATATGGCCGGTATCCTGTGTATGGCCGCAGGTTTGGTCGCGATCCTCTGGCGGAAATTCATCTTCAAAGGCGGCGTGCGCGCGACGCTCAAGGCCTTGGACTGGGACACGACATTTTTCCTGATGGGTGTCTTTATTTTAGTGGGCGCCATGACGCACACGGGCTGGATCGACAGGACGGCGGAATTCCTTTCTTCTCTTATCGGCTCTAATGTTTTTTTTGGGTATACGCTTCTGGTTTTTGTTGCGGTTTTTGTTTCGGCTTTCGTGGACAATGTTCCATTTTTGGCCGCGATGCTGCCTGTGGCCATGTCGATGGCAGCCAGGTTGGGTATCCAACCGTCTTTGTTTCTCTTCGGCCTGTTGATCGGCGCGAGTTTGGGCGGAAATATCACGCCTATCGGCGCCTCAGCCAATATCGTCGCCTGCGGCCTCTTGAAGAAAGAGGGTTACAAGGTCGGCTTCGGGCAGTTTGCCAAAATGGGCCTGCCTTTTACCCTGGCGGCTGTGATCGCGGCCTATCTCTTTGTCTGGTTCGTCTGGGGCAGGTAAGGCGCAAGGCCTGAAGAGAAGGCTGGAAATTGAAAAATCAGCAAAAGGCGCCCTCAAAAAGGCGCCTTTTCTAAACTTGACAAAAAATATCGGGTATTCTATAATAAATACACTCAAAAACAGCTTAACGCATAAGGATCTTTATCCGTCTTATGCGAACGTTAAGCTATATGAAGATCTTGCCGAGGCCTATGATAAGACAGGCCGTCAGCTATGCAGGCTGCGCGAAAGCCGGTCGAATTTTAAGCGAACAACGTAGCCGAACTACGAAACGGGCATCGTTACCGTAACCGAGTTCCAAAATATCTTGAATATATGAGAATAACGACGCAGGGAGATTACGCGCTCAAGTGTATCTTGAGGATTGCCGCCGACGGCCCCCAAGGGCCTGTTTCGATCAGCCGCATCGTTGACAAAGAAGGCCTGCCCCTGGATTATCTGGAGCAGCTTCTTTTGAAACTGAGGCGCAGCCGTCTTATTAAGAGCGTGAGGGGCGCCAGGGGCGGTTATCTGCTTAACGTGCCTGTCGCATCCATCACTGTTGCTCATGTCTTGCGGGCCGCCGAGGGAGAAATTTTTGAGCTTATTTGCGATCGTAAGAAAAAAGATGGAAAAAAATGCAAGGGTTCGGAGGATTGCGTCCTGAAAGATGTCTGGAAGAATTTAAAGAATAAGATCGAAACATACCTGGGGTCTGTGAAGTTGAAAGACCTGTTGAAAAAAACGAGGTGTACTGTAACATGAAGCGAATCGCGGTTCTCGTTGAGGACATGTATCAGGAATTGGAAGTCTGGTATCCTTATTTGAGGCTCAAGGAGGAAGGCTGCGACGTTCTTGCCGTCGGTACGGACCGCAGCAAGTCCTACAAAAGCAAGCTGGGTTACGAGATCCCGCAGGAGCTTGGCGTTAAAGATGCGGCGCAGAAGGATTTCGATGCCGTGATTATCCCCGGCGGGTATGCCCCGGATATTCTGCGGCGTTATCCGGAGGTAAACAGTTTCGTCAGGACGATGTTCGCCCGCGGCAAGGTCGTCGCGTCAATCTGCCACGGCGGGTGGGTCCTGGCGTCAGCGGGTATTCTCAAGGGCCGGACCGTGACGAGTTTCTTTGCCATCAAGGACGATATGGTTAATGCCGGGGCGGAGTTCGTGGACCAGGAAGTCGTTGTGGATGGCAACCTGATCACATCGCGCAAACCGGAGGACCTGCCGGCGTTCATGAAGGCGGTCTTGAAGGCGTTGAAATAAAAAACAAAATAAGTTCCCGGTTTTTAGGGTTCCAACAGAGAAAAAAAGGAGAACAGATGTCTCTTAAAGAAAAAGTTCAGGAAGCGTTAAAAGAAGTCCGGCCCATGCTTCAGGCTGACGGCGGCGATGTGGAGCTTGTCGGCGTGAGTGAAGACGGAAAGGTGACCTTGCGGCTGACCGGCGCCTGCGGATCGTGCCCGATGTCCCAGATGACCTTGAAGATGGGCGTCGAGAGGGTTTTGAAGACAAAGGTCCCGGAGATCACAGAAGTCGTCGCCGCATAAGACAGGGATCCATGAGTCTTGAACGGAAGTTGCAGAGGCTTCGAAAGCGCCTAAGGGATTTAGGGTCGGCCGTGGTGGCTTTTTCCGGCGGGGTCGACAGCACGTTTTTGCTTGCGTTCAGCCGCCGGGTCCTTGCGGACAAGGTTTTGGCTGTTACGGCACTTTCGGAAACCTATCCGGCGTCCGAGGCAAGATGTGCCCGTGATGTGGCCAAGCAACTCGGGGCTAAACACCTTTTTATCAGGACCCGTGAGCTGGAGAACCCCCGTTTTCGCGCAAATCCCGGCAATCGTTGTTATCATTGCAAGAAAGAGCTTTTTGGGAAGCTCAAACAGGTCGCGTCGAGGCATCGCCTGAAATATATCGTCGATGGCTCCAATATGGACGATCTTGACGATGTGCGTCCGGGCTCTGCGGCGAAGCGCGAGGCAGGCGTTTTTTCTCCGTTGTGCGAAGCCGGCCTGACGAAACAAGAGATCCGTCGGGCTTCCCGGCGCCTGGGGCTTGCGACATGGTGCAAGCCGGCCATGGCGTGCCTGGCGTCGCGCGTGCCTTACGGCTCGGCCATCACCAAGACGAGGCTGGCGCGGATCCGGAAGGCTGAAAGGCTTATCAGAAAGACTTGCGGTGTCCGCGGCAACCTGCGCGTCAGGGATTATGGCGCTCTGGCGAGAGTGGAAGCCGACCCGCAGGAATTCAAATTTTTAAAAGACACCGTTCGGCTTGGCAAGGCATTGAAAAAAGCCGGATACAAAAAGATAGAAGTCGACCCGCGCGGCTACCGCATGGGGAGCCTGAATGAAGATATAAACTATAAAATTCCAAATTTCTAAATCCGAATGCCGAATTAATGTTAAATTGTTCAATGTCGAAAAGAAATCCCTTGTTTAATCACTGAGAATCGGGATTTTATTCGTCATTAGGCTTTTAAAATCCGACATTTTCGAGGTTTTTTATGAATAGGATTTATTTCGATTATGCTGCAACGACGCCGACGGACCCGCAGGTCCTGGAGGCGATGAAACCGTTTTTCTGTGATGTCTTCGGGAATCCCTCCAGCATTCACGCGTTCGGCAGGGAGGCCAGGGGGGCCATGGAGGAGGCGCGCCAAAACGCGGCTTCTTTCCTGGGCGCAAAGCCCGAAGAGATCGTTTTTACGTCCAGCGGGACGGAGGCGGATAATTTTGCTCTTTTCGGCGTTTTGTGGGCCAATGCCTCCAGAGGCAACCATATCGTGACAACGGCGATCGAGCATCACGCGATCCTCGAGCCGGCCGGTTTCCTTGAGAAATCGGGATACAAGGTCACGTATGTCCGGCCGGACAAATACGGGATGGTGGACCCGCAGGATATCGTCCGGGCCATCACGGACAAGACGGTGCTGGTTTCCGTGATGCATGCCAATAATGAGATCGGCACCATCCAGCCGATCAAAGAGATCGCCCGTCTCGTCAAGGAGAAGGGCGTTTATTTTCACACGGACGCCGTTCAGACAGTCGGGCATATCCCCGTCGACGTCGAGGACCTGCGCGTGGATCTTTTGTCTCTTTCGGCGCACAAGTTTTATGGTCCCAAGGGCGCCGGGTGTTTGTATGTCAGAAAAGGCACGCGTATCCTTCCTTTCCTGCGCGGCGGCGGCCAGGAGAGGCATCGTCGTGCCTCGACGGAAAATGTCCCGGGTATCGTCGGGCTGGGCAAGGCGCTTGAGATCTGCCGGCGCACGATGGACAAGGAAGCCGCTGAGCAGGCGCGGTTGCGCGATCTATTGATCGCCGGCATCCAGGAGAAGATCGACAGGGTTTATCTTAACGGCCATCCTCAGGAACGCCTGCCGAATAATGTGAATTTTTCCATCGAGTTTATCGAAGGTGAGTCGATGCTTTTGAACTTAGATATGCTCGGCATGGCAGCCTCGACGGGTTCCGCCTGCACGTCGGGGGACCTGGAGCCGTCTCATGTCCTTTTAAGCATCGGCCGGCCGCACGAGCTTTGCCATGGCTCGATCCGCCTCACCCTGGGGCGTTATACGAAAGAAGAAGAGATCATCCGCTTTCTGGAAGTTTTCCCCGGAATCGTCGCCAAGCTGCGCGCCATGTCGCCTCTTTTTGACCAGAAATCCTGAGGCATCCCCGTTTTTTTAACCCGTGCCTCCAAAGGGACCATGAAGAAAAAGGTCAAAGTAGCGTGTCTGGTGTTTTTCTGGCAGGTTGTTTTCGGCCACGGCCATGCTTTGGCTGCGACGGAAGAAAGAGATCTCGACAAGATCGTGGTCAAACGCCTGCCCTACGGCAGTGTCGGCAACGGCCCGGTGGCCGGTGCCCTGACGCGTCAGGACATTGAAAAGCTTCCCGCCAAGACTCCTCAGGAGTTGCTGGCTTATGTGGGCGTGGATGTCCAGAATAGGGGTGTGCCCGGCATCAAGGCGGATATTTCCCTCAATGGATCGACATTTCAACAGGTTTTGGTCCTCGTTAACGGTGTGCGGGTCAAGGACCCGCAAACCGCCCATCAGGACCTGGATTTGTTTTTCAGCGTCGATGATATCGAAAGGATCGAGGTGGTTCCGGCTTCAGCCTCGGCCAAGTTCGGTCCGGACGGCATCGGCGGCGCCGTGAATTTTGTCCTGAAAAGCCCCGAAAAAGGACGGAATTCCCTGACCGCTTCCGGTGGAAACAATACGACGGCCCAGCAGGGTCTGGATTTTTATTACAAGGTCCTGGGCGCGGAAAACCGTTTTTCGGTGTGGAATTTTTCGACGGCCGGTTCCCGTTACGACACGGACGCCAGGATGAGCAATTTTTTAAGCTCCAGCCGCCTCATCGGGAATAACGTGTCGTTTTACCTGGACGCCGGCTATAATGAAAAAGAATACGGCGCTTACGATTTTTATACGCCGGGACGCGGTTTTCCGTCTAAAGAATGGATCAACGTCAAAAACGTGGATGCCAGGATGATGATTGAGGGCGAACGATTTTCTTTTGAGCCGCGGTTTTCGTTCCGTCAGCTTTATGATAAGTTCATGCTGACGATCCAGAACCCATCGCTCTATCTCAATCACCATCGGACGGACGTTCTAACGGCGTCCGGCACCTTGACGGTCCCTCGGGAAACAGGGTCTTTTGCCGCCGGGGCCGAGTACGGCACCGAACATATCGTTTCCAGTAATTTGGGAGACCATACCCGCAGCCACTGGTCTCTTTCGGCCGAGCCTTCATGGGATCTTTCGGAGAAGACGTCTTTCGGGGTCGTCGTTCGCATGGACGATTATTCGACTTTCAAGGAGGAGGTGACGGGTTCTGCGATGCTCAAGAGCGCCCTGAATCCGGGAGAGGACATCTATGCGTCGTTCGGGCGGCTCATGCGAATCCCGACGTTTACCGAGCTTTATTACAGCGATCCGACGACGGCCGGCAACAGCGGTTTAAGGCCCGAGACCGCTTACAGCTTCGAGTCGGGCTGGAATAAACGGCTGCGCGACGGCCTGCTCGTGAACCTGGGAGGTTTTATCCGCCAGGAATTCGATACCATCGATTTCACCAAAGAGAGCCCCTCGGACCCGAAGTTTACCGCCCGCAATATCAGCGAGGCATTGACGTTCGGCGTAAACCTTTATGGGCGCTGGGACGCTTCGGAAACCTTCAGCTGCGACCTGAGGTATCTCTACACCAACAAGACTTTTAAAGACGATGGCCTTATTTATAAATACGGTTTTGCTTATCTTCAGCATATGATCGACCTGGGGCTTGAGCATCGTTTGGGGGCCTGGCGTAACCGCGCGGATGTTCTCATGAAGAAAAAGCCCCAGCGCCGGGCCTGGGTCATTGTCAGCGATAAGCTTAGTGTGGATATCGGCAGGCATTGGCAGGTCTTTTTTGAAGTGTATAATCTTTTCAACGCCGAATTCCAGGATATAGAAGGGATCCCGGAACAGGGGCGGACCGTGAACCTCGGCGCGACATTGAACTGGTAAATATCGATTAACAATGAACAATGAAAAATTAACAATTAAAAGAGATATTGTTGAGCGAACTTATAGTTTAGCTCTGCGGATCATTAAATTTGTTAAAACTCTTCCAAAAGAGACTTCTGTTTTCGTCTTGGGAGGGCAATTGGTCGCCTCGGGAACTTCTATTGCGGCGAACGTTGAAGAAGCCCAAGGGGCATTCGGTAAAGATGATTTTATCTATAAAATGCAGACGGCTTTTAAGGAGGCCCTTGAGACAAATTTATGGTTAAGGTTGATTTTTGATGCAAAATCGGGCGATGCTTCAGAGTTAAAATCTTTTCCGCAAGAATCTACGTTCATTTTTAATTTTTAATTCATATTATGGCTAAAAAAGTGATGGTGGCGATGAGCGGCGGGGTTGATTCTTCCGTTGCCGCGCTTCTCCTTAAAGAGCAGGGTTATGATGTCGTCGGGGTGACGATGTGTTTTAATGTCGATGCGCCCGATCGCCGCCGGCCGGGGTGCTGCGGTTTAGACGGCATTGAGGACGCCCGCCGGGTTGCGCGCGACATCGGTATGGCGCATTATGTGTTGAACTTTGCCAGGGATTTAGAGGAGATTGTTGTCCTTGATTTTGTTTCTGAATACGCCGGCGGCCGCACCCCCAACCCGTGCGTGCGCTGCAACCAGCATCTGAAATTCGGCAAGCTTTTAAACAAGGCCCGGGCCTTAGGCTTGCCGCATTTGGCCACCGGGCATTACGCGCGCATTGAAAAAGAAGGCCGGGAGTATCGCCTGAAAAAAGGGGCGGACCGTCAAAAAGACCAGTCGTATTTCCTCTGTTTGATAAGAAAGACAGACTTGCCGCGTATTCTGTTCCCTTTGGGTTCCCTGACAAAGGAAGAGGTGCGCGCCGTTGCCAGGAAAAAAGGCCTTGCCGTCGCCGACAAACCGGGAAGCCAGGAGATATGCTTTATTCCGGATAACGATTACCGCGCTTTCTTGAGGGCGCGTTTTAATCGCGCCTATGTCCGCCCCGGGGACATCGTCAACGAGGCGGGCAAGGTCTTGGGGGTACACCATGGCATTTTTAATTATACGGTTGGACAAAGAGAGGGGCTGGGCATATCGGCCAGGTATCCTCTTTACGTCGTCAGGCTGGATGAGAAGGCCAACCGCGTTGTTGTCGGGCCGCAAGAGGCGATTTATAGCCGCGGCCTGGCGGCAACCGGCCCCAACTGGCTTTGCGCGCAAAATTATTATAAAAACAGGGAGCTGGAAGCCAAAATAAGGTATAATCAACCCCAAGTCCCGGCGAAGATTTTATGCGCTTCCAGGACGCGCCTTCGTGTGGGTTTTGACGATGCGCAGCGCGCCGTTACCCCGGGGCAGTTCATTGTTTTTTACGACCACGATATGGTCCTGGGCGGGGCCCGGATCAACGAGGGGACCAAAGATGCCGAATAAAGAGATCATTCAGAGAATCGAACAGTTAAAGCGCGAGCGGGATGCCGTGATCCTGGCGCATAATTATCAACTGCCGGAAGTCCAGGATATCGCCGATCACTGCGGCGATTCATTGGAACTCAGCCGCATCGCCGCCAAATCGGATAAAAAACTTATCGTTTTTTGCGGGGTTTATTTTATGGCCGAGACAGCGTCGATCTTGTGCCCCGAGAAGACGATCCTGATTCCCGATCCGCTCGCCGGATGCCCCATGGCCAATATGATCGAGGCTGACGACGTCCGTCAGTTGAAAAAGAGGCATCCGAAGGCTGTTGTCGTCGGATATGTCAATACCTCCGCGGAAGTCAAGGCCGAGCTCGACGTCTGCTGTACCTCGACGAACGCCATCGATATTATTTCAAAGCTCAAGAACGATGAGGTCATTTTTGTCCCCGACAAATACCTGGCGGATTATGTTTCCAGGAAAACAGGCAAGCGCCTGATCGGATGGGAAGGATATTGCCCGACACACGTCAAGATCCTCCCCGAAGACATTATCAAGAAAATCCGCCAGTATCCCGGCGCCAAGGTCATGGTGCATCCGGAATGCAGGCCCGAGGTCGTCGAGCTTGCCGATGAAGTCCTTTCGACGGGCAAGATGTGCGCCTATGCGAAGAAATCGGCCGCCAAAGAATTTATCGTAGGGACGGAAGTCGGCATGATCCATCGCCTGCAGAAGGATAATCCCGACAAGAAATTTTACCCCGCCTCAGATCACGCCACGTGCCCCAATATGAAACGCACGACCTTGGAAAAAGTCCTCTGGTCTTTGGAGGAAAACAAGACCGAGGTGCGCGTTTCTGATGAGATACGCCGCCGCGCCCGCCGCGCCATCGATAAGATGGTCGAACTCGTCTAAAACCTCTCTTTCGGAGTCGAGCTTTGTTCCTGTGGGGAGCTCGGTTCTGGCTGTCAGTGGTGTGGTTACAAAGCAACACGTTATAAGGCTTTCTGCAGCAAAGGGTTAAAGTTCTCAAAGAATAATGCTCCTGCAACCGGCTCTCCGGCTTAGGGTTAGAGCGTATATAAAAAGCAACACTTAAGACCCGGCAGGGCCTGCGTCCCATAGAAAGTCCATCGGGATCCTCTTGTCCGCCATTGTTTTCGGCCTCTTTACTCCTGATTGTTGAACAGGTTAGGGCATCTTGGGTAAAATCTTTTGGCCCGTCCCTCATTTGGCACGGAAGATGCTTATATAGGATGATGTCGGTCTGTCACGGACATACCTATACATACCAGGACATACTAGGACATATCAGGACAAATAACAGTAGGCAAATCTATTCCTTTACGCTATAACAGGGAGAAGGTCATGGCTAACGGAAACGGCGATTTTCTAACGATCACGGAAGCCGCCCGGCTTATCGGTGTGTCTGCCAAGACCATCGTGCGCTGGGAGAAATCCGGAAAGGTCAGGCGTTCCAAGCGCGATTTCCGCGGATGGCGCGTTTTCGACGACAAGGATCTCAAAAAGCTCAAAACTTTTCGTGAAACGATCTTTTATTAGAAAAGATTTCACAGATATGAAAAGTGCCTGTCTGAATAACAAACGAAGTGATTTGTATCGGAGGATGTGATGAAAACGAAGAGAATGATTCTTATGATGGCGGCATTGATGCTTGGCGTTGCCGCGAGGTGCGCGTGGGCCTCTGAGCTGGAGATCGTCGAAGACGTTTCCGTGACGCAGCCGGTCCAGGAAGAGACGGATGTGCCGGAGAACGCGATTTCCGGCGCCGCGAAGGCGGAAGTTGCCCCTCAAGCTGCGCCTCAGCCTTCGGAATCGCTGATCGTCCGCGCAGATGAACCCACGGCAGGCGCCGCCGTGCCGTCCACAAAGACGATGCCCGCGCCCGCGCCGGTGGCGAAAACCGATGAACCGACGCGTTATACCCTGGGGCCGGACGATATCATCGAGATCATTGTGCGGCGTCATTCCGAATTCAGCGGCCAATACCCTATTAATTCAGAAGGAAAGATCCAGTATAAATTTGTCGGCGACATCGAAATCCGCGGATTGACGAAGACCGAAGTCAAGGACCGCATCGCGCAGATATTGAGCAGGTTCATCATCAATCCTGATGTGGACGTCACGATCGTCGAATACAGGAGCAAGGTGATCTATGTGATCGGCGAGGTCGGGGCGCCCGGCAAGTATTATATGAAGGCGGACAAGATTTCTTTGCGTGAGGCCGTTGTTCAGGCCGGCCTGCCGACCCTGTCTGCGGCGATGCGGCGTACACAGCTCGTGCGGCCGGACAAAAGCGGCAAGCCGAAGGAAATGACGGTGGACCTTTATGCCCTTTTATATGAAGGCAAGCTGAATCTTGACCAGGAGATGTTCCCCGGGGACGTTCTTGTGGTTCCGGCGACGCTTTTTGCCAAGATCGCACGGATCATTAATCCTATTGCCCAGCCTGTA
>JAQUOM010000028.1 GCA_028717105.1 Candidatus Omnitrophota bacterium | reverse complement strand
GAAAGATTTTTTCTCAAAGCGCTCCAAAAAGACCCCAAAAACATCGATCTCTGGATGGATCTGGCCTTCAGCCTTTTTCATCAGGACGAAAAAAAACAGAAACTGGCGCACGACATCCTTTTCAAATACAAAGAATTAGCCGAGACATTCCCCAAGGACGACATCTGCCTTGCCGGGATCAAAAAATGGCTGAACCGGCAGCCTCCTTATCGCCTGCCGTGATCCGCTCCGGGGACGCTCTTTACAAGAAGAAAAAATCTGCTATAATACGGCAATCGTTTGCAAGGCGCCATCAGGCCTGAATCCGGAACATATACCCATCAAACAACTTTTCAGGAGTTTCCATGAATAAAATGACCGTGAAAGACGTCGATCTCAAAGACAAAAAGATCATTATGCGCGTGGATTTTAACGTTCCCCAGGACAAAAAAACCGGGGCGATCACGGACGATACGCGTATCAAGGCCGCCATGCCCACGATCGACTATATCCTTAAGAACAACCCCAAAAAACTGATTCTAATGACCCATCTGGGCCGTCCAGACGGACAGGTCAAGGATACCTTAAGACTTGATCCTGTAGCCAAAAGGCTGCAGGAACTGATCAAGACGCCTGTCAAAAAACTCAACGACTGCGTCGGCCCGGAAGTCGCCCAGGCTATCGATGCGTCCCCTGAAAAAATCATTCTTTTGGAAAACCTGAGATTCCACGCCGAGGAAGAAGAGAACGACCCTGCGTTCGCCAAACAACTGGCGAGCCTCGCGGATATTTACGTCAACGATGCGTTCGGAACGGCCCACAGGGCCCACGCCTCGACAGAAGGGGTGGCCCATGACCTGCCCGCTGTCGCAGGGTTCCTCCTGGACAGGGAGATCGAATATCTCGGCAAATCCTTAGAGCAACCGGACAAACCTTTTGCTGTGATCCTCGGCGGCGCCAAGGTTTCAGACAAAATCGGCGTCATAGAAAACCTTCTTAAAAAAGCGCAGGTCCTGGTGATCGGCGGAGGCATGGCCTACACGTTCCTCAAATCCCAGGGCATCGCCATCGGGAATTCGAAGCTTGAAAAAGATAAGATCGACCTGGCCAAGGAGACCCTGGAGAAAGCCAAAAAGGCCGGGGTCAGAGTCGCGCTTCCGGTCGACCACCTGATCGTCGACAGCATCGATGCGCCGGCAAAGATCGAAACGACAAAAGACGCCTCCATACCCGACGGCATGATTGCCGTCGATATCGGACCAAAGACGATTGCGCTGTTTTGCGACGCCCTCAAAAACACCAAAACCATCTGCTGGAACGGACCTCTGGGTATCTTTGAAAACGACAAGTTCGCCCGAGGGACAAAAGAAGTGGCGACATTCATCACGACGCTCAAAGCCAAGACCATCATCGGAGGAGGCGATACAGCCGGCGCCGTTGCGAAATTCGGCCTCGAGAGCAAAATGACACATATTTCAACAGGAGGCGGCGCCTCGCTGGAATTCATGGAAGGCAAGATGCTTCCCGGAATCGCCGCGCTCAAGGATAAAAGGTAAGGAGTATATGTAATGAGAAAAGTCATCATCGCCGGCAACTGGAAAATGAACAAGACGACGACCGAAGCCATCGAGCTGGCCAACGGGCTCAAAAGAGAATTGTATAAGATCGATGACATCGGCATCGTCATCTGCCCGCCTTTCACGGCGATCGACGAAGTCGCCGAAGTCGTTTATGAATCGAACATCGGGCTCGGCGCTCAAAACATTCATTGGGAAGATGCCGGCGCATTCACAGGAGAGGTCTCGGCACCGATGATCAAAGAACTGGGATGTGTCTATGTCATCCTGGGACATTCGGAAAGACGCCAGTATTTCCACGAAACCAACGAGACCGTCGACAAAAAACTCAAGTCCGCGCTTAAACACGGCCTCACCCCCATCGTGTGTGTCGGAGAAAGCCTCGAGGAAAGGGAGGGCGGGCGGACATTCGATGTCATCCGGGACCATGTCACCAACAGCCTCGAAGGCCTGACACCCGAAGACGCAAAAAAAATCATCATCGCCTACGAACCCGTCTGGGCCATCGGAACAGGCAAAACCGCCACCCCTGAGCAAGCGCAAGAAGTCCACGCCTTCATCCGGGGGCTTTTGACGGAATTGTTCGGCCGCGAGACGGCCGAAGAAATCACCATCCAGTACGGCGGCAGCGTCAAACCCGGCAACATCGTAGAACTCATTAATCAGAAAGATATCGACGGGGCTCTCGTCGGCGGGGCCAGCCTCGACGTCAAGAGCTTCTCCGAGATCGTAAAAAACTGCAGCCGCAAAGGAGCCTAATCTTATGTTCGCCCTGATCATTACGGTCCACGTTATCGCCTGTTCTCTTCTTATCCTTATCGTACTCGTCCAGCAAGGAAGGGGAGGGGGATTGATCGAGAATTTCTCGTCAGCCGAGTCCATCTTCGGCACGAAAACCAGTTCTTTTCTTGTTAAATCCACGACGGTCCTGGCGATTGTCTTTTTCTTAACCTGCCTCAGCCTGGCTTTTCTTTCGATCCAGAAGAGCCGTTCGCTGGTAGAACGCTATGACCCTAATGCTGCGGCAACAGCCGCTCCCGCGCAGGCATCCTCTCCAGGCACGGAAGCCGACGCGTCCGCGCCGGCTTCAGAACAAACCCCTGTTGCATTTCCGGCGGCACAGGAACCGGCGGCGCAAACCGAAGCCCCGAAAACTCCGGATGCTCCTGATCAAAAACCCGCAGGTCAATGAAGAACAAGCTGTTTCGGGTCTTTGCACTCAGCAGCGCCGTTTATTTTACTCAAGGAATAGAGACACTCCCCTCCCAGGGCCTCTTCTACTATCTCAAAGAATCGCTGAAATTCCCCGCCGAAAAAATCATGATGATCTCCAGCCTGGTCACTTTTGCCTGGCTGGTCAAGCCCGTGATCGGATACACGATTGACAACTTTTTAAACAAAAGGGCCTGGATCCTGATCTCCCTGTCCTTGAGCACGGTCCTGGCGACTGTCCTGGGCTTCCATCGCCTTCCCCTGGGGGTATTATCGGAATTCTCATCGCCAGTTCGGCCTGCGCCGCCTTCAGGGATGTCGCTGTCGACGGGGTCATGTGCGTCGAAGGCAAAAAATACAACGCCACCGGCAAGATCCAAAGCGTACAATGGATATCCATCTATGCGGCAGCTCTCGTCACAGGGGTCGGAGGGGGCTATTTGGCCGAAAAGGGAGACTATACGACCGGTTTTCTATGCCTGGTCCCGATTTATATCCTGGCCGCTGCCTTCGCGTATTTTTACCAAACACAAGAACCTCTCCGCAGAGAGACCGCCTCGAAATTCATACAGGACATGAAAACGATCTGCCGGTCCAAAAGGCTCCTTTGGGCGGGTTTGTTTGTCTTTCTCTATCAGTTTTCCCCGTCCTTCGGGACGCCGCTTTTTTTCATACAAAAAGATATTTTCCGATGGAGCAAGCTCTGGATCGGGACCTTGAGCACTCTGGGCACGATCTTCGCCGTCATCGGCGCTCTGTTTTATTTCAAATTCAGCCCAAAAATACCCGTGAAGAAAACATTGTTCTTTTCGGTCTTTTTGGGCGCCGCAACAACCTTAAGCTATCTCTATTACACGCCGGCAACGGCCGTTGTCTATCACGTCGCCTATAGCCTTCTGGGCATGTTCATTTTTCTCCTGCTCTTGGACTTCATGGCGAGGAACTCCATTTCCGGCCTTGAGGCCGCATCGTTTGCCCTGCTGACCAGCTTAAGCAATCTTGCCGTCGTGGCGAGCAACTTTTCAGGCGCCGTTTTGCTGCCGAGGATCGGCCTCGAAGGGCTCATTGTCATCTCATCGCTGACAAGCTTTTTGTGTTTATTTTTTATCCCCAGGATCATCGTGGGGCCCGGCAATGGATAAGGGCGATCACTGCGCATTTTTAACCGCCGGGACTTCAAATAAATCCCCTGGATCATCCCGCCCGCTTGCTTCGCAAACTCTCAGGCGGGATAATCTTCGCCGCATTCATCCTGCGGCTTGAAAGCCGGGGATTTCTGCGTCACGATTAAAAATTTTTTCAAACGTTGCTGCTTTGGTCTGGTATAATAAAACCCATGACGAGTATCCGCGCCGCCTTGTTGCATCCATCACGGAAGCTGCCGAAAAACCCGGAGCCCATCGGATGAAGATCGATCCTGCCCGCATAAAATATTCCGCAGATTTCATCATCCACAGACTTCTGATCGTCCTTTTTTTCGCCATCCTTGTCGTCTATTGTTCCCGGGAGATCGCCGACCTCGACATCTGGCTGCACCTCAAGACAGGCGAGGTGATCGCCAAAACGGGCCGCGTCCCCTTGAACGATATTTTTTCCTTCACCATATCCGGAAAACCCTGGATCAACCACGAATGGCTCTTTCAACTCGCCGGCTACGCGAGCTATCGGACAGGAGGGGCCGACGGCCTGATCGTCATGCAGAATATCGTCGTGGCCGCAACATTCCTTCTGCTGTTATTCTTCGGGCTGCGCCGGACCCATCCGGTCCTTGTGTTCATCATCCTGTATTTGACAATGCTTGTTGTTTCTTACAGGTTCACCGTCCGTCCCGATATCTTCAGCCTCTTGTTTCTCTCCCTTTACATGTTCATCCTGAAGGAATGCGGGGGCCGGCGCAGCATTTTGTTCTGGAGCCTGCCGGTCCTGCAGTTGATCTGGGTCAACATGCACGGCTTTTCTTTTCTTGGGCCGGTCATTGTGCTGTGGGTCCTGGCAGGGGAACTCCTGCAAAAAAAAATCCCCCTGCCCCAAGGCTGGAAAAAAAACAATTCGGCAGACACGTCGCAGATCGTTCGGCTTTGCACGATCTTTGTCCTGATGCTCGCGGCATCCCTGGTCAACCCGCACGGCTTCAAAGGAGCCGCGTATCCTCTGGCGGTCCTGGGCCAGATCAGCCAGGAAGGGAAGGTCGTCTTCAAATATATCCAGGAATTGGCCAGGCCCATCTCCTGGTCCAATATCCTGAATCCTCGCAACTTTCTAACTTATAAAGTCCTGATCCTTGTTTCCCTGTTCAGCTTCCGCGTCAATTACCGCCGGATCAATCCTGCGGATATCCTGATCTGGCTGTTTTTCCTCGGCTTTTCGCTCCTGGCCGTCCGCAACATCGCCTATTTCGGCATCGCCGCCGCTTTTCTGACGCTGGATAATTTTTCCGTCGCCTTCAAGGACCCCGCGGCGCGGCCGCGGCTGCCGTCCGGAAAAATAATATTCCTGGGCCGCTACCTCTTTGTCCTTTTCCTCTTTTATTACCCGATAAAAGGCGCAATGCAATATCTGGAAACGGCCAGCTTTGACTTCCGCACATACGAGCTTAAATCCGACCTCTGGGGGGTCGCGCGCGACCGTTATCCCGGCGAAGCCGTCCGTTTCCTTCTGGCCCACCCCTTCCCGCAGAACATGTTCAACGATTTCAATTCCGGGTCCTATCTCGTCGGAACAGCTTATCCCCAGCGCCGTGTTTTCATCGACGGCCGGACGGAACTCTACGGGCCGGATTTTTTCATGTCTTACGTGCGCGCCGGCGAAGGCAACAAGGACGCCCTGAAAATGCTCCTGGAACGTTACCACATCAAGGGATTCTTCCTGACGAATCCTCATCGCGACCTTCACGTGGGCCTCATCAAATTTCTTTACAAGGACCCACGATGGAAATGCGTTTATTTCGATGATGCTGCCGTAATCTTCCTGCGCGACCTTCCGGAACACGCCGCCCTGATCAAGGAATTCAACATCGACCTCAAAAACTGGAAGCCGCCGGTTGTCGATTTTCCGAAACTCGGGCTTGCTCCCCGTTACCCGACGCCGTTTTTAAAACGCGCCCATCTCTTGAATGTCCTCGGCTGTCACGATGCAGCGTGGAGAGAGGCCGGCATCGCCCTGGAAATCATGCCGAATAACGCCGAAGCCCTGAAATATGCCGAGGATTACTATTTCGAAAAAGGAGAATACCTGGAAGCCTATAAATACGCCCGCCTGAACCTGATCTACGGAGGCGGACAGCCGTGGATGCGCGCCCGCCTGGCATTGATCTATGCCCGCATGAACGATATGCCGAAAGCTGAACGCGTGATTGCGGCCGTCCTGAAGCAATATCCCGACTTCGCGCAAGGCTATTACGTCCAGGCCTTGATCCTCAAAGAAAAGGACCCCGACGGGGCCATGAAAGCCCTGCGTCGCGCTGCCAAGCTCGCGCCTCGAGAGCCTAAATACGCCGAATCATTGGGAAATCTTCTGGCCAAACAGGGCGAGACACAAGAAGCCATGGCTTTTTGGAAAGCCGCTTATCAATACGATGCCTCCAATCCGGAACTTAAATCTCTGGTGGAAAAGGATTAACCGGCCTTGAGGAGGACGGGTTTTTTAAGGGCCCAAGCGGATTTTCCTTGTTTTTCAATGCTGTTTTTGTATAATATAGGACAATGTTACTAAACATCCTGAAACCTTACCTGGTCACGTTCATCCCCATCTTCCTGGCGGTGGACATCATCGGCACGATCCCCATCTACCTGGGATTGACCGAGAATATGTCCAACAAGCAGAAACGCAGGCTGCTGGCGGAATCCATTGTGATTGCCACCGTTCTGGCCGTTATCTTCGGGCTTCTCGGCAAGCTTATCCTGAGAGGTCTGGGTATCACGATCGACGATTTCCGGATCGCCGGCGGCATCCTGTTGTTCATTCTTTCTGTCTATCTGCTCCTGCCGGGAAAATCCAGGGATTTCGTCAACCAATCGCTATGGGAAGATGTCGGGATTTGCCCCTTGGCAACGCCCTTGATCACGGGGCCGGCGGTCCTTGTCACGACCATGATGCTTTTAGATGCCTTCGGGGCCCTGGTCACGATGACATCCGTCATCCTCAATATGCTCCTGGCATGGCTTGTCCTGCGCTTCTCGGACACCCTGATCCACTTCCTCGGGAAATCAGGAATCAAGGCCTTCTCTAAAATCAGCTATATTTTCCTGGCTGCCATCGGGGTCATGATCGTCCGGCTCGGTGTCGTAGGCGTCATTTATTCCTTAAAATAGGCATGATACCTCAGGTTGTCACGTTTATTCTGGCGGGGGGCAAGGGTGAACGGCTGTTCCCGCTCACCAAAGACCGCGCCAAACCCGCCGTGCCTTTCGGTGGTGTCTACCGCATCATCGATATCACGCTCTCCAACTGCATCAATTCGGGCTTACGAAAAATCCACACCCTGATCCAGTACAAATCCATCTCACTCCAGCGCCACCTGCGTTTGGGATGGAATTTCTTTAACAATGAAGTGGGGGAATATATCGACGTGATCCCGGCGCAGCAAAGGGTCGGTTCGACGTGGTATCTGGGAACGGCGGACGCTATTTACCAAAACATCTATACCATTGAACAGGAAAAGCCGGAAATGGTCCTGATCCTTGCCGGAGACCACATTTATAAGATGAACTACGCCCGAATGATCGACTTCCATCATGCCAATGATGCGGACATGACGGTCGCCGTCGTCGAACTCAAAAAAGAACTGTCTGCCGGGCTCGGCGTCATCGAAGCGGACCTGACTTCCAGGATCCTGGGATTCCAGGAAAAACCCAAGAAACCGAAAACCATGCCGGGAAACGACAACATGATCTTCGCCTCCATGGGCATCTATCTATTCAAACGCAACATCTTAGAACAAGAGCTGATCGAAGATGCCCGCAAAGAAACATCTCACGATTTCGGCAAAGACATTATCCCGCAGATGCTCAAGAAAAAACGCAGGGTTTTTGCCTATCATTTCAAAGATGAAAATAAAAAGGAAGCCCTGTACTGGAGGGACATCGGGACACTAGACGCCTATTATGAGGCAAATATGGACCTGATCGAGGTCACGCCGATCTTCAATCTCTACGATAAGGCCTGGCCGATCCGGACCTACCAGGAGCAGTATCCCCCCGCCAAGACGGTCTTCGCCGGCGAAGAAAACCCCGACCGCATGGGCCTGGTGCTGGACTCCTTGACGTCCGGCGGCTGCATCGTTTCCGGAGGGCGCGTCCAGCGATCGATCCTGTCTCCCAATGTCCGCGTCAACAGTTACAGCGAAGTCCACGATTCCATCCTTATGGAAGGGGTCCATGTCGGCCGTTATGCCAAGATCAGGCGCGCCATTATCGACAAAGACATTATTATCCCGCCCAGGACCGTGATCGGCTACGACATCCAAAAGGACAAAAAACGGTTTACGGTCTCCGAGAACGGCGTTGTTGTCGTTGCCAAAGGCACGGAGATTAAATGATCAGAAAAGCAAGGATTAAAGACGCCAAAACGATCCAAAGGCTCATCAATATGTTTGCCAAACAGGACCTGATGATGCCCAGGTCCCTCAATGAGATTTTTGAGAACATCCGCGATTTTTGGGTCGCCCTGGACAAAAAAAACAACGTCATCGGCTGCGCCGCCCTTCACATCGTCGGCTGGGACAATCTGGCGGAGATCAAATCCCTGGCCGTCCATAAGAAGTTCCAGAAAAGGGGATTCGGCGCTCTTTTGGTGCAATCCCTGATGGAGGAGGCTGCCGAGCTGGAAGTAGAAAAAGTCTTTGCCTTGTCTTATCAGCCGAAATTCTTTAAGAGATTCGGTTTTAAAATCATTGCGAAATCAAGACTGCCCCACAAGGTCTGGGCTGAATGCTGCAACTGCCCGAAATTCCCCAACTGCGGCGAGATCGCTCTAATCAAAGACATGGAGCCCCACAGAAAAAAACATACAGCTTCTTTCTGAACCGCCTAACAAAGGCGGAATCCTGAACCGAGGATCGCGATCTACCGACAGGGCCCCGATCCTCCGGTTTATGGATAGGGTAATAACGGACAACACAAGAAAGGAACACACTTATGGACTACTTGCTCAATGAACAACAGATCATGATCCGGGACCTCTGCCGCCAGATCGCGCAGGAAAAGATCGCGCCCGTGGCCGCAGAATACGATAAATCCGAGGAATTTCCCTGGCCCATCGTCAAGATCCTGGCCCAGGCGGACCTCTTCGGCGTCTCCATCCCAGAGGCCTACGGCGGCCTGGGCGGCGGCGTCCTGGAAACCTGCATCGCGACCGAAGAGCTCTCTAAGGCGTGCGGCGGCATCACACTCTGCTTCGCAGCGTCTTATCTCGGGCTGGACCCGATTCTTTTGTTCGGCAGCGAGGAGCAGAAGAAAAAATATCTGCCTGATCTGGCGGCCGGCAAAAAGCTGGCCGCTTTTGCCGTCACGGAACCGGCGGCCGGCTCGGACGCCAGCGCCATCCAGACGACGGCGAAAAAGAAGGGCGACCATTACGTGCTCAACGGCATGAAGCATTTCATCACGAACGGCGGCGATGCCGAGACATATGTCGTGATCGCAATGACCGATAAAACTAAAGGCGCCCGCGGGGCCACCGCGTTCATCCTCGAAAAAGGCATGAAGGGTTTCACCTTCGGCAAGAAAGAGGACAAACTTGGTATCCGCGCCTCATCAACACGCGAGCTCATCTTTACGGACTGCGAAGTACCGAAGGAAAACATCCTGGGCAGAGAAGGGATGGGTTTCATCGTCACCATGAAGACGTTCGACGTCTCCCGCCCGGGCGTGGCGTCGCAAGCCCTCGGGATCGCGGCCGGCGCCCTGGAATCCGCCGTCAAATATTCCAAAGAAAGGGTCCAGTTCGGCAAGCCGATTTCCAGCTTCCAGGGAATCCAATGGATGCTGGCCGATATGGCGACCCAGGTGGAAGCGGCCCGTGCCCTCATCTATGCCACGGCCCGCATGATCGACTCCGGCGCCAAAAACGTCTCAAAATATTCCGCGATGGCCAAACTTTTTGCTTCGGACGTTGCGATGAAGGTCACGACCGACGCCGTTCAGGTCTTCGGCGGATACGGTTACATCAAAGAATATCCTGCGGAAAAAAGGATGCGCGACGCCAAGATCACGCAGATCTACGAAGGGACGAACCAGATCCAGCGCAGCATCATTGCTTTGCAGTTGATTAAAGAAATGGCAAAAGGCTAATGATATCTTGAGAAATAGGCAGACACCGAGGAATGACAACTTGTCCTTTCCTGAGAACAGCCACCCGTCATGCCGGATCCTTCAGCATGACGCGCTGTCCGGCTGCAAATGCTCCGGCATAATGAAGTATCGGTTGAAAGCCATGAAGCTTTGCAGTAAACTAAACCAGTGCTTTTTGCCCGCAGCGCGCCGTTCCACCAGTCGCATGACTGCGGCCAAAACAACCCATCGCTGAGACCCTATGAACATCATCGTCTGCATCAAACAGGTCCCCGACACGGCGGACGTTAAGATCAATCCAGAAACGAATACCCTGGTTCGCGAGGGGGTCCAATCCATCATCAACCCCTTCGACATGTATGCGATCGAAGAAGCGGTGCGCCTGAAAGAAAAATGGGGCGGCAAGACAACGGCGGTCACCATGGGGCCGCCTCAGGCGGAAAACGCCCTTCGCGAAGCGATCTCCATGGGCATCGACGAAGCAGTCCTGGTCTCCGACAGGGCCTTTGCGGGATCGGATACCCTGGCCACCAGTTATACGCTCGCCGCCGCCGTAAAAAAACTCGGAGAATTTTCCCTGATTCTCTGCGGCAAGCAAGCCTCGGACGGAGACACGGCCCAGGTGGGGCCGGGAATTTCCACGCACCTTGACATCCCGCAAGTCACATACGTCAAAAAGATCGAATCCTTGAAGGACGGCGTGGCTGTCGTCGAACGCATGACGGAAGAAGGTTATGATATCGTCGAGACGCCCCTGCCGTGCCTCTTGACCGTCGTTAAAGAGATCAATGAGCCCCGCATCCCTTCGCTCAAAGGCAAGATGCGGGCCAAGAGCGCCAAGATACAACTTTTCAGCGCGCAGATGCTGGATTGTGAACAGGAACGCCTGGGCCTGAAAGGCTCCCCCACGCAAGTCGTCAAAATATTCTCCCCCGAACGCAGAAAGGGAGGGGCGCTCTACCAGGGGCCGGCCGAAGAATCCGTTGCCAAAATCGTCGACGTCATAAAATCGCTTTTACCGTAAGAGAGGGAACATGTCTTTGATCATCTCAAAAGAACAATGTGTCGGGTGCACGCTGTGCGTCAAGGCCTGCCCCTTCGGCGCGCTGTTCATGGACAATAAGAAAGCCGTCGTCCGCGCCGAACAGTGCACCCTGTGCGGCGCCTGTGTCGAAGCCTGTAAATTCCAGGCGATCACCCTCAAGAGGGAAAAATCTGCGGCAGCCGATACGGAATCAAAGGGGGTCTGGGTTTTTTGTGAACAGAAACGCGGCGTGGTCCAATCCGTGGCCTTCGAACTTTTGGGAAAAGGAAGGGAGCTGGCGGACAAGCTCGGCTGCGAACTCTGCGGGGTCGTCCTGGGGCACGATATCGAAACGCGGGCCATAGACATCATCCACCGCGGCGCCGATACGGTCTATGTCGTCGACCACCCTCATCTGAAGAACTTCGCGGATGACGCCTACACGCAGATCCTGGTCCGTCTGATCAAAAAATATAAGCCTGAGGTCGTTCTTTGCGGCGCCACCTCTATCGGCCGTTCGCTCATTTCCCGCGTCGCCGTCAAGATCCATACAGGATTGACGGCGGATTGCACGGGCCTGGACATCGACCCGCATAAAAAAATACTCCTGCAGACACGCCCGGCCTTTGGCGGAAACATCATGGCGACCATCATCACACCCAACCACAGGCCCCAGATGGCCACGGTGCGGCACAAGGTCATGAAAGAAGCGGCTCGCGATTCTTCACGCAACGGGCAGATCATCAAGGAAGTTTTTGAAAAAGATATCTACGCGTCACGAACGAAGATCCTCGACATCATCGAAGAGATCTCTTCAACGGTGAATATCGCCGAAGCCGATATCATCGTTTCGGGAGGCCGTGGCATGAAAGGCCCTGAAAACTTCAAAATACTCGAAGAACTGGCAGCGGCCCTCAATGGAGCCGTCGGCTCATCCCGGGCGGCTGTGGATGCCGGCTGGATACCGTATTCGCACCAGGTCGGTCAGACAGGGAAAACCGTCTGCCCGGGCATTTACATCGCCTGCGGAATCTCAGGACAGATCCAACACCTGGTCGGCATGCAGTCTTCCAAGACGATCATTGCGATCAATAATGACCCGTCGGCCCCGATCTTCCAGATCGCTTCCTATGGCATTGTCGGCGATCTCTTCGAGGTCGTGCCGCTGTTGACAAAAACTCTGGCAGCAAAGTTAAAAAAATAAAAAATATGTATTTCAAAAAACTCGAAATTGCCGGATTTAAATCGTTCGCCGAAAAGACGCTCCTTCACTTCGAGCCGGGCATCACCGCTATCGTCGGCCCCAACGGTTGCGGAAAGAGCAACATCTTCGACTCGATGCGCTGGTGCCTGGGCGAACAATCCATCAAGTCCCTGCGCGGCGCAAAAATGGAAGACGTCATCTTCAACGGCACGGAAAACGTGCCCGCGCAGAACATGGCCGAGGTCTCTCTGACCATCTCCAACGAAGCCAAGATCCTGCCGATCGACTACGACGAAGTCACCATCACCCGCAGGCTCTTTCGGTCCGGAGAAAGCGAATATCTCATCAACAACAACATCGTGCGTCTCAAAGACATCAACGAACTTCTGATGGGCACAGGGATAGGTGCCGAATCCTATTCCCTGGTGGAACAGGGAAAGATCGACCTGGTCATCAGCTCTAAACCCGAAGACAGGCGCCTGGTCTTCGACGAAGCCACAGGGGTCAGTAAATACAAGGTCAAGAAGAAAGAGGCGATGCGAAAACTCGAGGAGACGGACAACAACCTCCTGCGCATCAACGATATCATCACGGAAGTCAAGCGCCAGATCGGCTCCATTGAGCGCCAGGCGAGCAAGGCCCGCCGCTACAAGGAAGTCTTCGAAAAACTAAAAAGCTCGGAGCTGACCTACGCGGGCCTTGAGCTCAAAGCCGTTAAAGGGGAGCTCGCGGTGACGGCCGAAATGGCCAAGAAAAGCTCGGAAGAGGAGGCCCAGCTCAACGCGGAACTCCAGACTCTCGATGGGCGGCTGATCCATCAGCAGCAGGGACTGCAGGAATTGGACGCACGCATCGCCGAGATGAAAGAAGACATCTCGGTCCTTGAAAATACCAATGCCTCACACCGCCAGCACATCTCCCTGAACCTGGACAGGACGGCAGACTTAGACAAACGCATCCAGATATTGACGGCGCAAGAGCAGCAATTCGCGGCAAAGATCGCATCACACCAGTCCAACATCAGCGACCTTACGGGCCAACTGACCCATCTCAACGAAATCTTTTCCGCCAAAGACGCCCAGCTCAAAGAACAGGAAATAAAACTGGCCGGCCTGGAGGCCGATATCGGCCGACTGCAGGCGGAAAACAAAGACCTCAAAAACAGGATCTTCGAGCTCAACCTAACGGAAAGCAAAACTTCCAACCTGCTAAATGAAAACTCCAGCACCCTTCACGGACTTCTCGCCAGGCAGCGCCGTCTGGAAACGGAAAAATTAAAAACAGAGGAAGAGAATGCCGAACTCCTCAAGCATATCGAGGCGGTCGGTTCGGAAATCGCGCAAGAGAGGTCCAGGATCGAAGCGACCCATACGCGGCTCGCCGACGCGAAGGCGCAACAGGCCGCGCTGGAAAACATCCTCAAAGAAATGGATGTGCGGCTCAGGGGCCTGGAAAATGAAAAACTCAGCCTCCGATCCCAGATCGAATTCTTAAAAGAACTGCGCCTCAAATACGAAAGCATGCCGGAGGCCCAGCAGGGGATCCTCGAGATCCAGGGGGACATCCCCAAAAACAAGATCTCCGACATTATCGCCCATGCGCGCGAGGTCGCCATGGATGACAAGGCCCGGGTCACCCGGATCACCTGCGATGTCAAATTCATCCCTTTTGACCTCGACGGCCTGGAACGAAGGATCACGGATATCGACGCAGAAATGCAGGCCCTGCGCGGCGAGATGTCGGGCAAAGAAAAAGAACTCATCCGGACAGTCGAAAACGGCAGGTCCATCGAAGAAGAACTCCAGCAGGAACGATTCACCCTTACCAACAAAGAAGCCGTCAACACCAATTTGAACGAAAACGCGCGCAAGATCCATGACGAGCTCTCGGTCATCGCCCTCGAGACAAACGAAGTCAATGAGGGACTCAAGCAGGCCCGCAGCCGCGACGAACAATATCGCAACGACCTCAACATGATCGCCTCCGACCTTTCCTCCTGCGAGAATACGATCACGCAAAACTCCAATGCGGCAGCCGCCCAAAGCCAGGAACGCGAGACAATCCTTGTCGGAATCACTCAATTGAAAGCGGACTTGGGTAATCAAAAGGCGAAAGAGGAAGGCCTGTCGGCCAACTTGAAATATTTCCAGGATACGCTCACCCAGGATGAGCACAGCCTCACCTTGACGCGCCAGGAGATCACGGAATCCAAGGAAAAAATCCACCAGTTGGAGGAAGAATCAGGCACGCTCGAATTCAAAATCAAGGTCAATGAAGAAGAAATCGGCCGCAAGACCCAGGAGCACAGGTCTCAGAGCCAGATGAGGATCGAAGAAGTCAACAGTATCGATTTCATCCAGAAGCAGATCATCGACCTGGAAGAAAAGATGGACCGCGTCAAAGAAGCCGTCCACCGTCATCAGATGCAAGAGCAGGAGCTTCACTTCAAGCTGACCAACATCAAAAACAGGATGCTGTCGGCTTACAATGTCGACGTGGATGAAACGCCGGCGGCCGGCCCGGAATCCGACGCAGGCGTCGATATCAAAGTCCTTCAGGAAGAAATCCAGGCACTGAGGGAAAAGGCCGAATCCTTCGGAACGGTCAACCTTGTCGCGATCGAAGAGCTCGAAGAACTGAAAAACAGGCATGATTTCCTGACCCAGCAGCAGAACGACCTCTTGACCGCTAAAGAATCCCTGAAAAATGCAATCCTCAAAATCAACCGCAACACGCGCAAGATGTTCCTGGAAACCTTCCAGATCGTCGCCGAAGAATTCAAAAACTATTTCCGCCTGCTCTTCGGAGGAGGGGAAGCCAAGCTCTTTTTGATCGATGAAGAAGACGTGCTCGAATCCGGCATCGAGATCATCTGCCGGCCGCCGGGCAAGAAGCTGCAAAACATCACCCTTTTGTCCGGCGGGGAAAAATCCTTATCGGCGATCGCCCTGATCTTTGCGATCTTCAAAACAAAACCGTCGCCGTTCTGCGTCTTAGACGAAATTGACGCGGCGCTGGACGAATCCAACATCGACCGTTTCAGCCGAATGCTCGGCGACTTCGCCAAGACATCGCAATTCATCGTCATTACGCACAACAAAAAAACCATCTCACGCGCCAATGTGATGTACGGCATCACCATGGAACGTTCCGGCATGTCCAAGATCGTCTCTGTCAAGCTGCATGAAAATTCGACCGCCAAAAACTCCGCCGGAAATCAGGCGTCCCCGGACGAAACCCCTGTCGCCCGTGTTGTTGCTGTTTCTCCGCAGCCCGGCCCCGAAACAACCCTCGAAAACAAATAACGAATCACCAAAATTCAATAACCAAACAAAAATCCGCGCGATTGTTTGGTCATCGGCTATTGGAGTTTAAAATGATAGGGAGATTTTAGAGGGCGGAGGAGCTGGCGACGCGGTTTTTGCCTTGTTTTTTCGCGTCATAGAGGGCCGCATCGGCGGCACGGATCAGTTCCGCCTTCGTTTTTCCATCTTCTGGAAAAGACGCAACGCCGATGCTGACGGTGATCTTTTGAGGCGGATGATCCGGACCGGTCGTGAAAGGATACTGCTCGATATTCGACCGGATCCTTTCCGCAATGACAAGAACATCTTTCTTGGCGGCATCGGGAAGGATCACAGCGAACTCTTCACCCCCGTATCGACAAACCTTGTCGATCTTGCGGGATGACTCCGTGATGATCTTGGAGATACGAGAGAGGATTTCATCGCCTTTCTGATGCCCCCAGGTATCGTTGTAATTTTTAAAATTGTCGATATCGAGCATGATGATGCTCAGATACGTCAAATGGTCCTTGGCGCGCCTGAGCTCCTCGTCAACGACAAACTGAAAATAGCCGTGGTTCCAGAGGTCTGTCAGGGCGTCCTTGTGGACCTTGATGAGGGTCCGCTCGTACAACTGCGAGTTTTCGATGGCCATCCCCGCCTGGTTGGCAAACATCATGAGCACCCGGATATCGTCTTTGGTGATGGACCGTTTCGTAAAAATATTGTCCGCAACGATCAAACCGACGGACTTATCTTTGGCCTTCAGCGGGATCACGACAAACTCATCGGACACAAAAACAGAAAAGAGGGGGTCGCCCGGAAAATCCCTCAGATTATCTTTTTTGATATGAAAAGGCATGCCGTCATTAAGAACTTTAG
>JAQUOM010000027.1 GCA_028717105.1 Candidatus Omnitrophota bacterium | reverse complement strand
CGAAAATGCTGTCCATCGAATCTTCGATAGGCAGGACAAAACAGGCGGAGAGCTGGGAAAGGTCGCGGCCCGCGTTCATCAGGGTCGGGGAGTTCGGCATAAACTCGAGGCCTTCCATCATCTCCATGAACTTGCGTTCGAGGGCGGCGATTTCGTCTTCTGTCTTGCGGTAGAGGCGGTCTGCGGCGGCGATCGCTTTGGCCACGCGGGCAAACATCTCCTGGGGGGTTTCGACCACCTTGCCGTTTTCGTCTTTCTTGAGGTAACGTTTTTCCAGGACTCGCAGAGAGTTGTCGGAAAGCTTTAATGCCATGGTTCGCCTCTCCTTTCGCGGTGACGGTGGGATGCTTATGGAGGAAATCTATCCTTAAAAAATTTCTTAAAAACTCTTTTATCCGGCTCTTGTCAAATGCTTGTTCAGCTTACCTCTGCGCCCTTTCTTTGTCAATAGAAAAATACTACATATGGGCAATTTCAGGCGCTCAACCACAATATTTTGATGTTTGAGAGGAAAACCTCCCCTTGTTAAAAATGCGTCCGACGATGAATTTTAGTTATGGGAAGGAAATAATGACGCGACATCTTTCATCCGCCGTCCAATCGTCGGCGGACTGGTCCGCCCGAAACAACTTACGCGCCCTGACGCTTGCGCGAGCTGCGGGCCCGTTAACCTTTATTCGGCTTGCTGCCGTGGTTAGCTCTTTTTGAACGCCAGTTCAACTTGCCAAGTCTTTTACGCCTGCCTTTGCCCATGATTTACCCTCTAAATCTTTCTGGCTGTAAATCACCCCGAAGCTTACGCAGAAAATTTTTGCCGACCCGTCGTGGCAAAAATTTTCAAGTGCTTAAGCGAGGGGTCGCCCTCGAAATTTGTTTTGCCGGCGAACCATCCCGAGTCCCTGCCTGTCTATCTATCCGGAACGGTGGATGATTCCTTTTTTTCTCTCTCATTTTTTCAATGCGTTCTTCATTCTACAGCTAAAAATTGTTTTGTCAATGTTGAAAATAACTGAAGTTAACGAGTTGACGGGTTCGGGAGTCCAAAGACTAAAATCCGAATCCTCTCCCGGAGATACGAAGAAACTTCAATTTTAAAGAACGCGGCCGATGCTTTTTAAAACGAGTTGGACCGGAGCCGCGAATTTTGCGGCGAGGACCAGCCGAGCGTAAAAAGCATCGGCCAGGTTCCCCTCTATTTTGCAAATCAAACGCTCCTGTTTTGGCCTAACCTGAGCCCAAACAACTCCCTGGTTGTCAAATGCCTGCCCGCTTGTTATGATAATGCCATGAACCGCCTTTTTTCCTTCGCCATCCTTCTGCGCGGCGCCATCGCCGTCATCGCCCAGGCGCTTTTAGTGCGCGAACTCCTGGTCGTCTTTTACGGCAACGAATTGACCTTCGGCATCATCCTGAGCTCGTGGCTCTTGACCGGCGCCCTGGGCAGCATTTTGGCCGCTTACCTCTATCAGCGCACGCGCCAGCCGCTTGTCCTCTTCGGCATCCTCCAGCTCTTTTGCGGCGTCTGGCTCGTTATAGCCGTCGCCCTTGTGCGCTCATCCAGGCTCCTGCTCGGCGTTCCGTTCGGCGAGGTGCTTTCTCTGGGCCAGACCGTTCTCATCGCGCTCGCAGGTTTATCCGTCTCTTCCTTCTGCGACGGCGCCATGTTCACCATCGCCTACAGGAACATCCGCTCCGTCGGACGCATCTATGCCTTAGAGTGCCTGGGCGCGCTTTCCGCCGGGGTCCTTTTCAGCTTTGTCCTGCTCAACGCCTTTACCAACGTCCAGATCGCGCTGTTGGTCTGGTGCGCGGCCGCGCTCACCGCTTTTTTGCTCTTCTGGGGCGCGCGCAAAAAATTCCCGGCCGTCCTGTCATTTCTCCTGTTGTGTTACGGCATAGCCTGCCTGGTCCACGCCGGCGCCCTGCAGGAAAAAACGCTCGCGACCCAATGGAAGGGGCACAACCTCATCGCCTATGAAAACTCCGTTTACGGCAACATCGCCGTGACGCAAGAGGAGGAACAGCGCACGGTCTATTACGACGGCCTGCCTGCCGCCAGCCTCCCTGTTCCGGAAAGCACCTTCACCCAGGACTTCATCCACCTGCCCATGCTTGCGGCCGCGCGCCCTCTCTCGGCGCTCTTTTTGGGAAATGCCGCCGGAGGCCTGCTAGAAGAAGCAGAAAAATATCCGCTCGAGAGCATTGTTTACGCCGAAACAGACCCGCGGCTCATCGGCGTGCTCGAGGGACTCGGCATCGAAAGCGTCACGAAAGAACTGACAGACAAGCGCCTGACGCTGGAATTTACCGATGGCCGCAATTACCTTAAAAATAGCCGGCGGCGCTTCGATATCATCTTCGTCAATACGGGCCTGCCCGTCAGTTTGACCATCAACCGCTATTACACGAAAGAGTTCTTCATCCAGCTCAAAAACCATCTTTCCGACGACGGTATCGCCGTTTTTAAAACATGGGGGTCGTTGTCCTATCTCAGCCGTGAACTGGCTGCGATCAACGCCTCCCTGATCAAGACCGCTTCGCAGGCCTTTACCCACGTCGAGGTGGTCCCGGGCGACGGCCACAACATCTTCATCGCCTCACAAAGCCCTGTGCGCCTGGAAGCCGCTCTTCTGGCCCAACGGATGCACGACCTGGGAATCACGGCAAGCCTTTTAAATCCCGTTTATCTTGACCTGCGGCTCGACCCCGCCTACGCGGCGTGGTTCAGGCAATCAGCCGGCCGCGCGATGGACAAGGTCTGCGTCAACCAGGACCTCGCTCCCTGCGGCCTTTACGACGGACTGGCGCTGTATTACGCGCAATTCTCAAAAGAACTGCCGCAGGTCTTCAGCGGTTTCCGCCGCATCTCGCCGCAGACAACCTTTCTCGCCGTCCTTGTTTTTATGCTGGCCTGGTCTCTGAGGACGCGGCACCCGGACGCGCGCGGCCCAATCCTGGGGTTCACGGTCTTATCGAGCGGATTTTTCGCGATGGGCCTTCAGGTGAGCGTGATCTTTCTCTTCCAGAGCTTTTTGGGATATATCTTCCAATGGCTGGCTGTCCTGACCGCCGCGTTCATGACAGGGGCGTCTGCGGGGGCGTTTCTCTCCCTGCGCGCCGCAAAAGGAACGGCTTCCTTCCGGCAGCTGGGCCGGGTCGAATGCGCGGCGGCAACGCTGACCGCGTCGCTCTCCTTTTTCGTGATCCGTTTCGTCGAATCTCAGGCGGGCCCGGCGCACCTGGAAGGATGGCTCTTCGGCCTGATCAGCGCCTCCGGCGGACTCCTGATCGGCATGGAACTGCCGCTCGTCCACGAGATCGCCTGCGGCTCCCTCAAGGCCTCCCGGGAACAATGCGAACGATCGGCGGGATGGATCTACGGCCTGGACCTTGCAGGCGCCTGCGCAGGCGCCCTGGCGGCCCCTCTCCTCTTGATCCCTTCCTGCGGCATCGGCCACACCATCCTTCTTCTGTGGATCATCAAGGTATTAAACGGAGGGATCGTCCTAAAGGCAGGAAAATAAAACCCCGCGGCCTTGCCCGCTTTTAAGCGGGCAAGCCCAAGCCTATCTCAGATCTATCGTAACGGTCCATCATTCCTGCGCGATGACCTGCTCGTTCAAGAGGTCCCTTGCATTCAATACACCGCCGGAAATAATCAATCGCGACGCCTCTTCGATAGACAAATCCAGAAAGATCAGCTCTTTTTTGGGGACAATCACATAAAACCCTGTTACGGGATTCGGCACGTTAGGAATAAGGACGTTGCAATACTCCTCCCTCCTCCCGAGTTTCTCGTCGAAATAAGGAACGGACTGGTTCGTCACGAAAGACACGACATACATTCCCTTGCGGGGCCATTCCGTGAGCGCCACGCGCTGGATACTCCCGCTGAACTTATGGGAAAACAAAAACTGCGATATTTGCTTCAAGGCCGGGTAGATATACTTGATGAGGGGAAATTTGAGCCAGAGAGTTTCGAAGTAGGCGATCAGGCGCCGGCCGATGAAGTTGGTCGCCATGACCCCCGTCAGAAAGATCAGGACGATGAAAACAATAAGGCCCAGCCCGGGAACAGTGAATCCCAGGTACGCCTCGGTCAGCTTGGAGATATAGCGGCCCAGGATATTGTCGAAGAACAAAAAGAGCGAGACAAAAAGATAGACCGTCACCAGGACCGGCAGGACGATCAGAAGGCCTGTTAGAAAAAATCTCTTGCCCGTAGGTTTCATGCCGACCTCCTTGATTTTGCCTTTCAAGAGGAGCTGAATTAAAAAGTCGCGGCCGCGCCGCCGTCCTGCCGCAAGCTGCCGGCCTCACATCCTCTACTTACCGAACGGAACCAGCCACAAAACGAGCCAGACGATCGCTGTCGTTATCAGGCCCACGACCGCCCCGATCTTGAGCCAATTAAAAAAATCGACCTTGACGCTCTTCTCTTTCTCCAGGATGCCGATGGCCACGATATTGGCGGTCGAACCGATAAGCGTGATATTGCCGCCCAGGCATCCGCCGAAAAGGAGCGCCCACCAGAAAGAATTCAGGCCGGAACCCAGGGCATGAAAACTGTCGATGATGGGAATGAAGGCCACGACAATGACGACGTTATCCATGAGGCTTGAACCGATGGAGGCGACCCAGACGATCAGGCCCAAAAGGATATCGTGGCTGCCGCGGGCCAGGTTGATCAGGCCCTGCGCAAAGACGTCGGTCGCCCCCGTATACTTTAAGGTCCCGGCCTGCGCAAAAAGGAACATGAAGAACAACAGCGACCACCACTCCACGTCCTTCTCGACGAATTCGCGCGCCTTCTGGTGCTTCCAGATCATGATGAAGGCCGCCATGATGAGCGGGATCGTCAAAAGGACAGAGTTGTTTTCAAGGTTGAAGAGCACTTCGATGCGATGGCTGATCGTGATCAAAAACACCGTCAGGCCCAAGATCCCGAGCGCGACTTTCAGCTCGCGCGCCAGAGGCACGGAGATCAGGCGGATCAGGATCTCATTGGCGCCCAGGTCCTTGATCTTCTTATCGAGCTCCTTCAACTGCTTCCTGAACCAGAAATCACAAATCGCGATCGTCGCAACCAGGCACAACAGCGATAAAGGCAGGGCATGCGCCAGGAAATCCTCGGCCGTCAGGCCGGACTTGGTGGCGATCAGGATGCCGATGGGGTTGCCCAGCACGGTTGCGGCAGACCCGATATTTGTCGTGAAGACGGAGATGATGATGTACGGCAAGGGGTCCACTTCGAAATAATCGCATATCTCCAGGATCGCCGCGACCATGAAGATGATGGAAACGACCTCTCCTGTCGTGGCCGACAGGAGCGCCGAGATAAGCGAGATCGCGATCACGAATTTCCTGGCTGTCAGGTTACGCATCTTCAGGAGCGTCTCGACGACCCAGGCAAAAAACCCCGCTTCTTTGAGGAGCCCTACGACGATCATCATCCCGACCAAAAACAGGATGACTTCCAGCGAGCTATACTGGATGAAGTGCTCAATATCGATGATGCGGGTCAAGATCAAAATGCAGGTACCCAAAAACGCGAAACTTAAACGAAATTCCCAGAAAAACAGGGTCCCGCAGATGGACGACGTAAATATCCCCAGGGCGAGCGCCTGGTGAGGGCTCATGCCCATCCTGCGGCTGACCGCACCCACAAGGAAAGACAAAACCATCAGGATCGAAAATTTCACGAAAGACCCGCGCATGCCTCAAACCCCCTTATCGAAAACTGCAGCAATAATTCTTCATGATCAAAAGGCCCCACGCCAGGACCGTCGTGACCAGGCCCACCGTCAGCCCCACGCCGATCCAGTCCCGGAACCGCACACGGATGTTCTTTTCCTTTTCCAGCAAGCCGACAGCCACGATATTGGCGGTCGAACCGATGAGCGTGATATTGCCGCCGAAACAGCCGCCTAAAAGCAAACCCCACCAGAGGGCCTCCATCCCGTAGCCGAGCGCAAAGAAACTCTTGATGATGGGCACGTATGTCACGACGATGATGACATTGTCAAGGACGCTGGACCCGAGGCTCGAACTCCAGAGGACAAGAGCCAAAAGCCCTCCGGGGTTATGTTCGGCGAAATTCGCAAAGAGTTGCGCGAAAACATCGGTCGCGCCCGTATGTTTCAGCGTACCGGCCTGGGCGAAAAGAAGCATGAAGAACAACAATGTCCACCATTCGATGCCCCGCTCGACATATTCGCGCGCCTTCTGGTGCTTCCAGATCATGATGAAACCGGCCGTCAGCATCGGCATGATCAACAGCATCGTGTTCTCGGTCAGGCCCAGCACGAGCTCCAGGCGGCGATGCAGGACAATAAAAACCATCATCAGGCCGAAGATGATCAAAGACGATCTCAACTGCCGGTCCATCGGGATACTGATCAGTTTGATCAGGACATCATCAGCCTGCATCTCCCGAATATGATGATCGAGCTCGGCGATGGGCCTGCGGAACCAGCGAAAGACGATAAGAACAGTCACAAGAAGCGCGATCAGCGCGATCGGGAACGCCGTCCCGAGAAAATCCTCAAAACTGAAATTCGCTTTGGTCGCAATGAGGATGCCGATGGGATTGCCCATCACCGTCGCGGCCGACCCGATGTTGGTCGCCAGGACCGAGATGACGATGAACGGCATGGGGTTGACCTCATAGTAATCGCATATTTCCAGGATCGCCGCGACCATGAAGATGATCGACGTCACCTCATCGACCGCGCAGGCGAGCAGCCCCGAGATCGCCATGATCAGAAAGGTAAATTTTTTCCCGGAAAGATTCCTGGCGCGCAGGATGAGCGCGACAAGCCATGCAAAGAACCCCGCGTCTTTCAGGAGGCTGACAACAATCATCATCCCTGCCAAAAACAGGATGACCTCCAGGGACGTCAACTTCAGGAAACTCTCCAAGTCGATCGCCTTGGTGATCAGAAGCAGGCCGGACCCCAGGAAGGCGAAGCTGAGGCGGAACTCCCAAAAAAACAGGGTCCCCATAATGGAAGCAACGAAGATGGCAAGGGAAAAAGCCTGGTGGCTGTTGAGGCCAAACGCATAACCGCAAAAGCCCGAAGCCGCTGAGGCGAGAAAAAGGCCGGTGAATTTCAGGATGGTTTTTTTCATCCCTTAAGCAGGCAGTTCAACACGTCGGAGCGGGCCGCTATCCCCCTGATCTTGTCTTGCGCATCGACGACAGGCACGCGGCGGACGTCTTGCGTGAGCATGATATGCGCCACTTCGCATACCGGGACCTCTTCGCCGATCTTGACGACCTCTTTGCGCATAAGGTCCCCGACTTTATGGTCGGCGAGCTTGGCCACTTTGCATTTTATGGTCTTGGGGCTGTTCTCATACACGAAACGGCCGACCTGCGAAACATAGCTGGGCAGGATGGCGCGCAGGATGTCTTTTTCCGTAAACATGCCGATCAGCTTGCCTGCCCCGTCCACGACGGGTAAACCGCTTATCTGGCGCTCAAAAAGCCGGCGCATCGCATCGATCGCGGTGGTATCCGGTGAAAGCGTCTCGACATCCCTGGTCATGATCTCGCCGATTTTCATAGCTCCGTCCTCCTCGCTCCGCCTTCCGGCGGAACAATCTCATAACCCAAAAGAAACGATCAGTTCTTCCTTGCGCGTACACAGATCCACGATGCCGCCCAGGCCTTCATGAGATCAGGCAAAATAAAAGGCAGGCTTCCCAGAGACAAAGCCTGCAGGGCTGTCATGCGCAGGCCCGCCATCAACCACAGGACCCCGCAGACGTGGATCACGACCATGCCGAGCGCCATGCATGCGAAACTCCCGGCCGCCGTCTTCAATGCCAACGCGCCCCGGAGTTTGCTCGTCATCCAGGCCGCGGCCAAAAAACCTAAAAGGTAACCGCCTGTCGGCCCCAAAAGATACGGAACCCCCCAGCCGGCATTCGCAAAAAAGGGTGCGCCCCAGACGCCGATAGCGATATAGGCGGCCACGGAAACGAATGCCTGGGCAGGGCCCAGGATGCCGGCAGCCAAAAACACGACGAACGTCTGCATCGTCACCGGCACAGGCGTAAAAAACAACGGGACTTTGACAAAAGAAGAAAAACACAAAAGCGTCGTCATGGCGCCGATCTTCAGGGCCCCGGTCAACAATGTCCTTTCCTTCGAAAGTGCCGCAGTTAAAATAGTCATATTGCTGGAGAACTCCTTTCTTGACTTTGCTTGCAGCGGGATGAATTTTTATTCCCTGGAAACAGCCAGGACCACAAAACCTGCCAGGACCAGCACGGGCCCGGCGCAGGCCAGAACAAGACGGGCCGTGAGATCGAAATAACGCACCATCAGGACAACCCCGAGGACGACAGCCGCCGCGCCTAACAACATCCCCAGAAAAACGCGCAAAGAAAATTTTCCCATGGTGGAACTCATCGCCGCCTCCTGTTAAGCTTCGGATGAAACTCCGGCCGCCGGCCGGGAGAGGGCCTCCCTCTCTTCTTTGGGCCTGGCTTTCCACCTCTTGTGGATCCATCCCCATTCATGGGGATACTTGCGGATATAGCGTTCAATCAGGACGGTCAGGCGCGCGACGGTATCCAGAAGCCGTTCTTCCTTGGTGCCATCGGCCGTCACGCTGACAGCCGGCTCAATGACAATGCGATGGCGGGGACCGCCGAGGCGGTAAATGAACATAGGCACGATCGGCGCGCCCGTGCGCATGGAAAAAACAATAGGGCCCGTGGCCGTGGCGGCCTTGACCCCGAAAAAATCTACAAAGACGCCGCCGGTGCCGAAATTCTGGTCAAGCTGGACGAAAAGGACCTCGTTATCGCGCAACGCCTTCAGGCTCCGGCTCACGCACTCCGGACGCGGCTGGGTGTAGATAGAGCCGACATTCATGACGTTTCTTTTCGCTTCAAAAAGCGCGTCAAGTTTCATATCGCGCATATGCCGCATGACCGCGTTGACACGGATCCCTTCCTGGGCGAGGCGCGTCAACAGCAAAGGAAAACTGCCGAAGTGCGCGCTGATGGCGACGACCCCCTTGCCTTCGGCCAACGCGCGTTTCAGGTTATCTATTCCCTCGATCTCGACCAAGGCGCGGATGCGTTCCGGATGTTTCATGAACATAAAAAATTCAACCGCCGCATAGGCCATGGAATTAAAACATTCCCGGCATATCCGCCGGATCTCTGCCGGCGTCTTTTCCCTGCCGAAGGCCCTCGTGAGACTTTCGACCGCAATCTTCTTGTGCTGTCCGGAAAAGGTGTATCCCGCCCAGCCCATGAACCGCCCCATGCCATACAAAAGCCCCAGGGGAACGATCCGGCCGGCGAAATCGCAACACTCGATGACGACGCGGCCCGAGGCATAAGCCATCCAGCGACAGAATTCTTTTTTTGTCATCATGGGTATTGTTTAACGCAAATTTACGCAAATCTAACGCAAATTAACGCGAATAATTCGCGGCCATTCGCATTTCCTGCCTGCCGGTGAGGCAGGGGTTCGCGACGATTTGCGTTAACATGCCTCTATCCGATTTTATAGCCGATCTTTCTTAAGAATTCCTTGCGCCAGCGGACATCCGCGGCGTCTTCTGCGCCTTTGGGCCGCTCTCCGTCGATAACGCCCATGATGCCGCGTCCGGCAGCCGTCTCCATCACGACGACTTCCAGCGCGTTCGCCGTTGCGGCAAAGATCCCGCAGACTTCCGGGCAATTCTTGACGGCATTGAGGATGTTGATAGGATAAGCGCCGTCCAGGAAAATAAAAAAGGAATGCCCGCATCCAAGGGCCAACGCATTCTCGACGGCCAGTTTTTTCATGGCTTCGTCGGTGCCTTCGACGCGCACCTTGCAGGCGCCTGATGCTTCCGAAAAGGCCAGGCCGAATTTGATGCCGGGCACAGAGCCCGCGATCGCCTCGTAGAGGTCTTCGACGGTCTTGATAAAGTGCGCCTGCCCAAGGACCACATTGACGTTTTCGGGTTTCCTGATCTTGACAACTTCTGTTTTTTGTTCCATTTGATTATTCTTTCACCGGGCCCTATTTCTTGTCCGAAAAACCCGTTGACCCGCATCCCGCCGGCTGTTTCCTACTTTTTCTCGATGGCCAAATCCTGTCCTTCGCCCTTCAGGCGCAGCTCGGCCTTCTGGATCAGGCGGCGCGCAGTCCCCGAATAGACGTCGCCGGTCCGGCTCTCTATGAGGATCAGCTCTTCGAATGTCGCGATGGCGTCCCCATATTGTTTTCTGCCGTACTGCTGGACGCCTTTCACAAAGAGCGCCTTGTTCTCCTTGCGCGTCTGGGCCGCTTCTTTAGCCGACTCTTTCTTGAGCGCCTTGTCCACGCGGGCGGACTGCTTCTCCGCAGCGGCTTCCTGGCGCCGCTCAGCGGTTGTTTCCTTTTTCTTGATCCGCTTTTCTACAGCCGCGTCCTTTTTGGCCTGACGGCGCTCGGCGTCAGCTTCCTTTCTGGCGGCGAGACGTTCCTCTTTTTCCTTTTTGGCCCTGTACTTTGCGTCTATTTTAGCCTGGCGCCGCTCTTCGGCAACGGACTTCTTGGCGGCGAGACGGTCCTGTTTTTCTTTTTTCTTTTCTTCAATCGCCTGCCGCTTCGCCCGGCGCTTTTCTTCTTTCTCGGCGAGACGCTCCTGACGAAGCCGCGCTTTTTTGTCCAGCGGCTTCTCGGTCTCCGCCTCTATGTTTGCCTCGGACGCCGTTTCAACTTCGTACGCCGCCAAGTCCTGCGTCACGACCGACGTGCGGTCGTCCTTATCGACGGGGCGTCTCGCGGCCTCTTTGGCCTCCTTGCGCTTCAACGCCCGGGCCTCCTTTTCGGCCCGGCGGTCCATCTTGGCCTGCGCCCGGGCGGCCTTAAGCTTTTGTTTGTCCTCGATCTTTTTTTCGCGCTTTAACTTGCGCGAGATCATGATCTCGCTCTTTTCTTTATAATAAGACGCAAAATCGTCGATCGGCTTGATCTGGAGGATCTTGTTGAAGACGTCAATCGCTTCCTCGTATTTGCGTTCCTTGTAGAGACGGCTGCCGTCCGCGTAGAGCTGTTTGATCTCGGTATTCTGGCTTGCCTTGGCCTCGACCTTTGTCTGGTTCTTCTGGATCAGGCGCGTCTTTTCCAGATAGATCTTGGCCTCCTCGTGGGCGGGCTCCAGGCTTAACGTCTTCTCAAACTCTGCGGCGGCGCGGTCGTAAAGCCCCCGCTTATAGAATTTGACGCCGTTCTGAAAGTGGACCTCGACGACAACGGGGTCCGCCGCCTCCAGTGTTACCGCCGAAAAAACAAATATCGCCAAAAGCCCCAAAATGACTTTATGCCGCGAGAATAGTCCCATCATTCACTCCTTAATTTTGCCTGTAACGGATTTATTTCCTTAATCCTTCCGCTTCTGGCGGAATCAACCCCGCATCCTGTCGTGAAAATATCCATTGTCTACAGCGGTAAAATGGAACGGCACCACTCCACAAGCCGCTCCGTCTTCTCCGAAAGGAAGATCGCCTCCGAACGTGTCAGGGGCCTGTCTTCATCCTCCATGATGGCCTTCATGTTCAAAATGGCCCTCATCCTCAGGATATTTTCGTCGGTGTCGGAACGTTCGATATTCTCGGCCATCAGGCGCGTGATATTCTCATGGCCCGGATAGGCGCTTTTGACCCCGTAATAATAGATCAGCAGCGCGTCGCAATAATGCAGCGCCGACTGGATGGCGTTCAGGCCCGCGGAATTCCAACGGCTCGTACGCAGGGCCTCTTTCATCTGTTCATAATACCCTCTGGCCCTGTTGAGATAAACGGGAAATTCAATGAGCTCCGCCGGGATCCCGGGACTGCGCGACGACATCTGCTCTTTCATCCGCCGCCACTTTTCCGTTTCTTCATCCAGGCGCTTGGCGCGTTTGGTCAGCCGCGCCTCGGTCACATAGTCTTTTTTCGCTTCGTCCAGGAGCGCCTCCTGGCGGGCGATCTGCTTTTCTTTCTTGCGGATCATCTCGCCGCGCTCCGCGCGCCTCACGGCCTTCTCTTCGAGAAAGGCATCCATGTCCTCCTGGGAAGCGACGTCCTCCTTGATGTAGGAAATCTCCTGCTCTAACCCCATCACTTCGTCGGCCCTTTCCCTGGCGACGACAGCCGTGGATGCCTTTCGGGCTTTCGGCCCCATCGCCTCCTGGCACAACTGGGCGTAATACAGAGCGAACTTATCGCCAGGGTTCTTATCGAGCACGGCCTTGAAGGCCTCCAGAGCCCGCTCGTAATCCATTTTCTCGTAATACATCTTGCCCAGAAAATAAAGGTCCGTGCCTTTGGTCTCGTAAGACCCTCCGTCTTTGGGCAAGAGCAGGTCTTTGCGGTACCTCTCCAGCATCGTCATGGAGTCCCTGATATATTTCTGCGTATCCCTATAATAGGGATCGACGGCGGAAACGGCCCTGAATTCGTTGAGCGAATCCTCAAAGCGGCCGGCCTCATAATTGACGACGCCCCTGAAGTAATGCAGGGCCAACTGCTGGCGGGCGCTCTGGTCGTCGGACTTCGCCGCCAGGCCGACCCCTGAGGAAGCTAAGGATACCCCCGCCGCGATCAACAGGACGACTATTTTAAGCGTATGTCTCAACCCGATCCCCCATGAGCGCATGCGAACAAAATCTCGAATCCGGCTTCGTGCGATATTGCGGCAAATACCGAGGTACAATCCGCGCAAGTGCCTACGTCACGCTTCGCGTTCCGTAAAACGCGCGCTCATTGACTTCCGTCTCATTATCATACCAAAAATAGCGAAGCTGACAATCAGAATCAGCACGTCGCCGATGCGCGTGTATAAGCCGCGGCGCAACGTCCGCCCCACATGACCGGCGGCCTCGCCACGGACAAATGTCTTTTTCCCGAAAGCGTCCTTCACCTCCGCCTTGATCCGGCCGGTATCGTCGATGATGCAGGAGACGCCCGTATTGGCCGCGCGCACGACATAGACCCTGTTCTCAACGGCCCTCAGGACTGATGCCTGCGCGTGCTGGTAGGGGCTCGAGGTATCGCCGAACCATCCGTCATTCGTCATATTGATGAGAAAATCCGCGCCGCGCGCAACAAACTCCCTTGCCAGTTCCGGGAAGATGTCTTCGAAACATATCAGGACGCCGAAGCGAAGCCCGGGGCACGCGGAGGCCGGGATGGAAAACAGCCGATAATCACCGCCCGGCGTGAAATCCTCGATAGGCACGATACTTTCCAGAAAAGGCAGGTAGCGGCGCACCGGGATGTATTCCCCGAACGGCACAAGGTGCACTTTATCATACACCTCTTCGAGCTTCCCTGATGCGCCATAGAGCAACGCACTGTTATAATAGCGCATATCCTGGAAACGGATGGAACCGACCAGCAGCGGCACGCCGAGTTCCGCGGCAAAACTGCTTAACGACCGGTCGTTCTCTCCGATCTCAAGATAATCCGTAAACGCCGTCTCCGGCCAGACCACCAGGCCAGGCTCTTCCTTCAAGACCGCCAGCTCGCTGAGCAGGACGTGTTTGCGAAAAATCCCCTCGCGGAAACGCTCCGCCCATTTAATCTCCTGCGGAATATTGCCCTGAATGACGGCCACCTTAAGGGGGCATGCCGCGGCCGCCGGCAAGTACATCCTTAACAACCCGTAGAGGAACCAGGCGGCGATGATGCCGGCGGGAATAAAAGACCGCCGGGCCTTTTCGCGGCCGGATACGCCGCGGGACGACAAAAGCTCAAAAACAAAAACATTGGCGAACACGAGAATAAACGAAAGCCCCCAGCTGCCGAAAAGATCGACACCCTGCAGGCCGGGAATGTTCGGCGTCTGCGTCTGGCTCAAAAGCCCCCACGGGAATCCCGAAAACAAGTGCGACCTGACATACTCAAGGACAATCCAGACGGACGGAACGAAGATCAGGCGCAGGCCTGCGGAAAGATACTTGCGTCCGTAACTCCAGCCCAGGCCGAAGAGAACAAAATACAAGGCCAGGTACGCCGCCAGGACGAGCATCCCGGCCACGGTCACATGAATAAGCCAAAAAAGGAGCGCGACGTCATACACAAGGCCCGCGCAGAAACTGATAAAAACGGTTTCTGCCGTATCCTTGCGCTCCAGGGAAAAAAAGAACGGCACGAGCGCGACCCAGGCCAACATCCAAAGCCCGGGCCTGGGAAAAGACAGGCGCAGGAGCACGACGCTGAACAACGCCAGCACCCACGGCAGCATCTTTGAACGCATCAGTTTATCCTGAAATTCAGATAGAAACATAAAATCGCGGACAAAACTTCATTTTTAATCGACCCGCAGAATCCTCAGGCTTTTCCCGCTTTTGTTGCCGCAGCGGACATGCGGCAAAGATCATCGCGCCCAAGAGTTTGCGAAGCAAACGGGCGGGATCATCCGATCGTTTTTACTGCCCGCAGCACTTCTTGTATTTTTTCCCGCTGCCGCACGGGCAGGGATCGTTACGGCCTACCTTGGGGCCTTCGTGGCGGACCGGCGCCTCTTTCGGCGCTTCCTGCGCCACCCCTTCATTCTCCCCGCCCGGATCGCTCCTTTGCGCCCTCTGCGCCTGCGGCGACATCCCGCTGAACTCCTTGTGCTCCATTCTCTGGGGCAGGGACGTAAAGACACCCTTCATCTCTTTTTGTCCGACGATCTGCATACGGAAGACAAGCTCGACCACCTCATCCTGGATGCGCTCCATCATCTCGACGAACATGTTATAAGCTTCTTTCTGGTATTCGATCAGGGGGTCGCGCGCGCCGTAGGCCCTTAAGCCGATGCCCTCTTTGAGGCAATCCATCCCGTAAAGGTGGTCCTTCCAGCGGCTGTCAATGACGTGCAGGACGACCATGCGTTCCATCTGTTCAAGCTGTGCGGCGCCGGTCTCTGCTTCTTTTTTCTGCCAAACCTCCCGGGCGCGCGCCGTCAGCTCTTCCCTGATCCGGGCAGGGCCCAAAGCAGCCAGTTCTTCCTGGTCGACGGCCATCCCGGGGCCGAACTTCTGTTTGAGCCACGTCTCCAGACCCGGCCAGTTCCAATCCTGCGGCATGATTCCGTCGGGACAATAGACGGGGACATTGCGCCCGATCACGCCCTCAACGATCTCAAAAAGAAAATCTTTAAGTTCGCCCGAGACCCCCTCGAGGATCAGGCGGCGTTCGCCGTAAACCACCTCTCTCTGCTTGTTCATTACATCGTCGTATTCCAGGAGGTGTTTGCGGATCTCGAAGTTATACGCCTCCACACGCCTCTGGGCGTCCTCGATGCGGCGCGTGATAAAAACATTCTCGATGACCACGCCGTCTTCGATGCCCATCTTGTCCATGATCCCGATGAGCCGGTCGGAACCAAACATCCGCATCAGGTCGTCTTCAAACGAAACATAAAAACGCGAGGAACCCGGATCGCCCTGGCGGCCCGAACGGCCGCGCAGCTGGTTATCGATGCGTCGGGCTTCGTGCCGCTCCGTGCCGATGACATGGAGGCCGCCGGCCTCCACCACGCGATCGTGCTCCTGGCGGGCCTCTTCCTTAAGCCGGGCAAACAGGACCGCGAATTCCTGCTTATATTCTTCGGAGGCCGGATCGGTCTTTTTGGCGGCGAGGATGTTTTTGGCCATATTTTGCGGGTTGCCGCCCAGGAGGATATCCGTGCCGCGGCCGGCCATGTTGGTCGCGATGGTCACGGCCTTGTAACGGCCGGCCTGCGCGACAATCTGGGCCTCCATCTCGTGATATTTGGCGTTCAGGACGTTGTGGGGGATGCCGATCTTCCGGAGCATCCCGGAAAGCATCTCCGACTTTTCGATGGAAATCGTACCGACCAGGACCGGCCGGCCCTTCTTGTAGCACGACGCGATATCCTCGACGACCGCCGTGAACTTTTCACGGCCGCTCTTAAAGACCGCGTCGGAATGGTTGGAGCGCGCCAGGGGCCTGTTCGTCGGAATGACGACGACATCGAGCTTGTAAATCTGTTTGAATTCGTTGGCTTCCGTAAAAGCCGTTCCGGTCATCCCGGCGAGCTTTTCGTAGATACGGAAATAATTCTGCAGGGTGATGGTCGCCAGGGTCTGGTTCTCGCGCTCGATACGCAGGTTCTCCTTGGCCTCTACGGCCTGGTGCATGCCGTCGGACCACCGGCGGCCCGGCATCAGGCGCCCCGTGAACTCATCGACGATGATGACCTTGCCGTCCTTGACGACATAGTCCACGTCGCGCTTGAAAAGGTCGTGCGCCTTGATCGCCTGGATGATGTGATGCGCCCACTCCCCCGAGAGGTCGTCATAAAGGCTCTTGACTCCCAGGAGCTCCTCGCATTTAGCCATGCCCGCTTCGGTAAGGTTGACGGTATGGTTCTTTTCATCGACAACCGCGTCATAGCCCGCCGCGAGGTCTTCACCCTTGTATTTGGCCTCGATCTCGTCCTTTTCCAGGATCAGGCGCCTTTTGAGCTTGGGGACAATGCGGTTGATCGTGTAATATTTGTCGACGGAGTCGTCTGTCGGGCCGGAGATGATCAAGGGGGTCCTCGCCTCATCGATGAGGATGGAATCCACCTCGTCGACAATGGCGTAATGCAGCGGCCGCTGGACCATCTGCGACGGATGCACGACCATGTTGTCGCGCAGGTAATCG